>JBCDBH010000146.1:0-13681 GCA_039184055.1 Acidobacteriota bacterium | reverse complement strand
TTCACCCGACGCTGGAAGCGAAACATCATGCGAAACGCCTGGTCGAGCGCCTGTGCCTCGGATCGGCCGAGCATCGAAATGGTGGCGGAGAAGTCGGTGATGTCGTAGACCAAGCCAAAACGCTCGACCAGCGGGTCGACCACCCAGGCGGCGAAGAAGTCGATCGGTCGGGTGGCGCTCGACACCCGCAGCACCTGTGGGCCTCCCACCCAGGTGGTGTTGAGGCTACGGTCACGGGAGATCAGCGCACCATCGTCGGATCCTCCGAGTTCGCTGTTTTCCCACTCGAGGGGCACGATCATCTTGCGCAAGGCGTGCAGGATCTCGTATTCCTTGAGCTTGACCAGGAGGCTTTCCCACACCTGGATCTGATCACCGCTGAACGCACGATCACTCGGATAGGACGGATGACTGGCGAGCACCGTGCTCCAGCCGGTTTGATTGAGCAGCGTGCGAGCATCGTCGGGATTGCCTCCCATCAGCTCGGTCGCGGCGGCGCGGAGCATCCGGTCACGCGTCAGCTGGGCGTCTTGCCACTTGGCGAGCTCTTCGAGTCGGTGGCGGAACTCGCGGCCTTCGATCCCCAGATGACCGTTGAAATAGCTGCCGAGCTCGCTGAGGTCCCGACTGATGTGCGATTCGGTGAAGATCAACACGTTGTCACGCATCAGATCGAGAATCCTGGGAAAGAGACTCTCTTCGACATCGTCGAGCTCGCTGGCCAGCCGACCGATGATGTCGTAGGTCAGGGTGACGACCCGATCGATGTATTTCAGGAAGACGCGGTATTTGAGCCGGTCGCCGTGTTCGCGACCGACGGTGAGGTCGCGTCGCACCATATTGCGTGGCACCTCACGCAGGATCTGCGCCACCACCAGACTGTGCTGTAGCCAGAAGATACCGGGGTAGTTGTGACCGTAATTCGACACCACGGTGTTTTCGATCGCCTGGGTCAGCAAGCCCTTGTACCGTTCCCAGCGACTGGCGAACAACCGGCTGTCGAAGGTGTCGCGGTTCTGATAGGCGAGCTGGGCCGCTTCTTCGCTTTCCAGGTATTGCGCCAGCGCCTCCTCGAGCGCCGCCAGGCCTCGGGTGCGGAGCAGCGGAAAGCCGATCACCGGCGTGGCGTCGTCATCTTCGAGAAAGATCTTCTGTGGTTCGGGAAGGAGAGCCTCGGCGTTGGGCAAGGCACGACGAATCTCTTCCGGCTGGGGACGCAGGAAGGTGAACAGACCGCGGGACAGGTGGACGATCAGTGAGCTGGCCATGATGCGATCCGATAGATATAGCATGAGTCGGCCATGACGCGAGAGACCGAGCACGACAACTGGGTCGACGAGGACAACGAGGCCCGAACGGACGCGAACCCACCCCTGGTGGCGGTCGACGCGCTGTCGGTATGGCTGGGCGCGGAGCGTGTGCCGGTGGTGCGAGACGTGTCGTGGCGTCAGAAACGGCGCGAGGTGGTGGCGTTGGTCGGCGAGTCGGGCTGTGGCAAGACGATGACCGCGCTCGCCTTGCTCGGGCTGCTACCGACGGGCGCCGTCACCGGGGGGCGCTGGCGGTTCGACGGTGAAGACGTTCGCGACCACGCCGCGATCCGTGGACGTCGGGTCGGGATGATCTTTCAAGAGCCCGGGAGCGCGCTCAACCCGGTGATCACGATCGGGAGTCAGCTTCTCGAAGTGCTAGCGGTACACCGGGGACTGCGCGGCGCGGCGGCACGCGCCGAAGCGGTGGCGTTGCTCGAGCGCGTGGCGATGCCCGATGCGGTCTCACGAATGCGAGCCTACGCGCATCAATTGTCGGGTGGGCAGCAACAGCGGGCGGTGATCGCGCTCGCCCTGGCGGCACGACCCGAGCTCTTGATCGCCGATGAGCCGACCACCGCGCTCGACGTCACGGTGCAAGCGCAGATTCTCGATCTGCTCGCTGATTTACGACGCGACCTCGGTCTCGCGGTGCTCTTGATCTCCCACGATTTCGGAGTCGTGGCCGAGATCGCCGATCGGGTGATGGTGATGCATGCCGGCAAGATCGTCGAGTCGGCCGACGTCGAGACTTTTTTCGTCGAGCCGAGGCACCCTTATTCGCGCGCGCTCTTGGCGGCGCGTCCGACGCTCGGTCAGACCGTCACCGTCGGCACGCCCGGCGTCGTATCGGCATCGAGTGCCCTTCCCGAGGACAGTGCTTCTCACCCGCGTCGCGAGCCCGTCGACACGCGCCGCGTCGAGACACCGCTGGTGGCCGATGGGGTAGTCGGCATGCACCGCCCGCTGCTCGTCGCCCGGGCGGTGTCGAAGGCTTTTTGGTGGCGTCGAGGCTGGCGGACCCGTCGTCAGCTCTGGGCGGTCCGTGATGTCGATCTCGATGTCCACGCCGGCGAATCGTTGGCCGTGGTCGGCGAGTCGGGGAGTGGCAAGACGACTCTGGCCTTGACTCTGCTTCGTCTTCACACGCCGGACACCGGATCGATCGAGATCGACGGTGAAGACTGGCTGGCGCTACCGCCCGCCGAGCTCCGGGCTCGACGGGCCGATGTGCAGATGGTGTTCCAGGCGACCGCGGGCGCGCTCGATCCACGCTGGCGAATCGGCGCGCAGATCGCCGAACCGCTTCGGATCCACCGCCGACTCGATGCGGAAGACAGGCCGGCAAGGGTCGCCGAGCTGCTCGAGCTGGTCGACATGCCGGCGAGTCTCGCCGACCGTTTTCCGCATCAACTCTCGGGTGGTCAACGCCAGCGGGTCGGCATCGCCCGTGCCCTAGCCACCGAACCGAAGCTGCTGGTGCTCGACGAACCGGTTTCAGCGATCGATGTGTCGGTGCAAGCGCGTGTCCTCGATCTACTCGCCAGGCTCCGCGCCAAGCTCGGTTTGACGATGATCGTGATCAGTCACGATCTCGCGGTGGTCGAGCAGATCGCCGATCGCGTCGCGGTGATGTATGACGGACGGATCGTCGAGCTCGAGTCGACGAGCGATTTCTTCCGCGCCCCCGCGCATCCGCACTCGGCGGCCCTGCTCGCCGCGGTCCCGCGGATCGAACCCGGTGACGGCCGACACGATCGGTGATCGCTGGCGACCCTACAGGGTCTGGGCACGGTACAGATCAGGGCACGGTGGACGACCAGCCTGATGTGTCACCGGACTCGAAGCCGTCGGCGAAGAGCCAGCTGTCGAAGAGGCGCCCGCTGACTTCGGCGTCCGCGGGTGTCAGATCTTCCCAGACGATCACGTATCGCCCGCTTCCGTCGGTACCGATCACCGGCGTCTCCTGATTACCGGCGGTGGTGACATTGACCTGGACCTCATCGCCATCGGCGCCTGACGGGGTGAATCGACGCAGATAGACGCCGTCGCCATCCCCATCTTGACCCGAGCTTTCCCACACCACGATGGCGCCACCGCTCGGATCGAGCGTGACCCAGGCGTCTTCTTGACTGCCGCTGGTGGTGGAGTTGACGTTCAGCTCGTCGCTCGTCGGCGTACCGTCGGCGGAGAAGAAGCGTGCGCGGACATCCTCGACATCGTCGCCACCGGTTTCCCACGCGACGACGAAATCACCATTCGTGGCGCTGGTGATCGTCGGACCGTCCTGGGAGCCAGCGGTCGTCGTGTTGACGGCGATTTCGCCGGTCAGCGGTCCGCCCGCCTGATCGAAGCGGCGCGCCACCACGCCATCTTGACTGCCGTCGACCTGGAAGCTCTCCCAAGCGAGGACGAATCCACCGGACCCGTCGGCCGCCACCGCGACATCTTCCTGGTCGCCAGTGAGGAATGTGTTGACGGCGATTTCATCGCCGATCGGCATACCATCGCGATCGAAAAGACGAGCCACGATTCCGAGCCCGGAAAGATCGGGTGTTTCCCAGGCGACGACGAAATCATCGTTCGAGAGCACCGCGACCACGGCGTCGTTTTGATCGCCGAGCGAGGTGGCGTTGATCGGGAAGTCATCGCCCATGGGGGTGCCGTCGGCGGCGAAGATTCGGCCATAAATGCCACGCTGATCGCCGTCGCGATTGTCATCGTCCCAGACGATGACAAAGTCGCCATTGGCGAAGATGCTCACCGAGGCATCATCTTGATTGCCGGTGGTCACGTTCGGGACGGCGAGATCCCCGGTGAGCGGCGTGCCGTCGGCGGCGAAACGTCGCGCGAAGACGTTGGCATTCGGCGGAAAGCGGGTCCATGCGGCGACGAAACTGCCATCGGTCCCCATCGCGACGGTGGGGAAAAGCTGAGCGCCCGCGCTGGTTGTGTTGATCGCGATCTCGCCACCGTTCGGTTCAGGTGGCGTGGCGATCGCGACGCCGGCCGCCAACCACATGACGAACAGAATCCAGGTCGGGAACGTAGGGTGATGACACGGGCGCGGCACGCGCCCAGGACGAGTCTGGAAGACAGAGTTCATGATGCACCTCTTGAAAATCAACGCGCGAAGCCCGTCAGCGACGACGGCCGCGCAAACATGAGAAGAAAACTATATCCTTCCAGGCCTATCGTCGTGTCTGGCCTTTCGACAACTGCGTTGGTCATTTCAGGCTCGACGCGCGCCTGCTTACGATGTAACTTTTTGCTCGAAGAGACGTAGGTGGAACGGAGCCGGCGATGTCCGGTCCCAAGAAGCCGAATCAACGTGCCCGCTCCCGCCGGGCACGAGGAGAACGAGGAGCTCCGATATGACCAAGCCTTTTTCGCACGCCGGATATCGTTGGACGGCGTTGCTCGTTTCGCTTTGTTTGCTCATCGCCCTGCCCGCGGCCGGTGAGCCCCGCACCGTCACCACGACGGTCGAACGACTCGATCTCGAGGCTCCTTTCGAGGCGTCGGCCGAAGCCGTCGACCTGCGCCTCGACCAGCTCATCGAGATGGCGCTCGAGCGCAATCTCGGTTTGGTGATCGAGCGTTACGATCGCAACAGCTCGCTGCTCAACGCGTTGCAGAATCTCGGGATCTATGATCTCAATTTCGGTGGCCTGCTGAGCACGAGCAGCTCGACATCGCCGGTCACCTCGGCGCTGACCGCGACCAGCGGTCCCGAGACGCGAGATCTCACCCAATTCCAATTCAGCCTGTCGCAGCTCACCCCTTGGGGCGGTACGGCGCGAGTCCAATTCTCGGGTAGTGAGTTCGAAAGCAACGATCTCAACACCTTCATCAACCCGACCTTCAATGCCGGCGCCGAGCTGCGGTACACCCAGCCTTTGCTGCGCGGTTTTGGCAAGCTGGCCACCGATCGCAACATCCTGTTGGCGCGGATCAACGGCGCGGTGAGCCTGGAGGATTTCGAGCTTCAGGTGGCGTCGGTCATCCGTCAGGTGTCCGACACCTACTGGAATCTCGTCGAAGCCCGCGAGCAGCTCGCGGTGGCCCAGGAGAGTCTCGAGCTCGCCGAAGAGCTCCACGAGATGAACCGGATCCAGGTCGAGGTCGGCACGTTGCCACCGCTCGACCTGGTGCAGAGTGAAGCCGGTGTCGCGGCGCGTGAAGAAGACATCATCGCCCAGGCGGCCTTGGTGGAAGACAACGCCGACACCCTGCGTCAGCTGATCAACCTGCCACCCGGTGAGCTGTGGATGGTGCCGATTCGTCCGGCCACCGAGCCGGAAATCGAATTTGTCGAGATCGATCTCGGCAAGGCTCTCGCCACGGCCTACGCCGAACGCGCCGACCTGCGGCGGCAGCAATTGGTCAACGAGACCCTCGAGGTCGACGCGCGTTTCTTCGAGGAGCTCCAGAAGCCGAGTCTCGAGCTCGAAGCGGTCTACGGCTTGAGCGGTGTCGGTGGTGATCTGCGTGATCCGTCGACCGGTAACGTGATCGCCGAGGGTGGCTTCGGTGACGCGGTGGAGCAGGTGACCGACGCCGAGTTCGACAATTGGAGCCTGCAGCTCACCCTGTCGTATCCGCTCCAGAATCGTGAGGCGCGCGCCCGCTCGGTCCGTGCCGACATCGCCGTCGAGCAGGGTCAGGTCACGCTCGAGCAGCTGCGTCGCCAAATCCTCATCGATGTCCGTCAGGCGGCGCGTTCGGTCGAAACGCAGGCCAAACGCATCGAGTCGGCGGGTGTGTCGAGCGAGCTCGAACGACGCAACCTCGAAGCCGAGCAGAAGCGCTACGAGAACGGTCTGTCGACCAGTTTCCGCGTCTTGGAAATCCAAGAAGACTTGGCGCAGGCGCGGAGCCGCGAGGTCAGCGCGGTGATCGGTTATCGCAAGGCGCTGACCGCGTTCCTCGAGGCCACCGGGCAGCTGCTCGAAACCTACGGTGTCACCCTCGAATCGGCGGCCACGGGTGAGACGGTCGGCTTCGACGACCTCGAGGCGTTGGCGGTCGAGCTCGATCACGACAGTCTCGACCTGCTCTACTTCGAAGACCTGGAGATGTGGCCGATTCGCTGAGCGGATCGATCGCTGAAGCTCTCTTGCCAGCGAGCCCGTTGCGTTACCGCGCAACGGGCTCGTCGCGTTTCATGCGACACCGCTATACTCGCTGACTATGTTGCGTCGCCGACCCCATGATGTGGTGCTCGACGTCACCGAGCGCTGCAACCTCAAGTGCGTGATGTGCTACTTCGCGGGCACCGATCGGTTGCGTTTCGCGCCGTTCGATGCCTCGTTGTCGAAGAACGGCATGATGCCGGTCGAAGTCTTCGAACGCGTCGCCGCCGAGCTCTTTCCGCGCGCCTGGCGCGTGGCCATGGCGTGTGCCGCCGAGCCGATGATCCATCCCAAGTTCGCCGACCTGATCACCATCGCCGGGCGCTACAAGGTGCCCGACATCTGGTTTCCGACCAACCTCCTGGCGCTGACCGAAACCAAGGCCGAGGCGATCGTCGATGCTGGCGTACGGACCGTCGCGGTATCGATGGACGGTACCGATCAGGAGACGTACGAGAGGATTCGCATCGGCGGCAAATTCGACCGTCTGCTCCAACGTCTCGAGCTTTTGCGCACTGTACGCGCGCGTCACCCGAAGAACCGCACGCGGATGCGGCTGATCTACACCTGGATGAAGTCGAATCGCGAGGATTTGCGCAACCTGCCGGCATTTGCCGAGCGTGAGGGCGTGCACGATCTCGACGTGCGCTTCGTCGCCGAGACCGCCGGCGTCGACAACCGTCCCGAGCTGCTTACCGGTGAGGATCCGGAGTCGCTGCGCTCCGAGCTTCGCGCCGTGGCCGAAGACGCCGTGCGTCGTGGCATCAAGCTCCACACCTTTCCCGAGTTCGAGCCAACCGGCAAACGCTCCGTGCTCGCCAAGATTCAGCGTCGCCTGTGGCGTCGGCGCGCCGGTCTCGATCGCATCGAGCATCGTCTCTATGCCTGGCGGGAACGGCTCAACGGCTGTGGCTATCCCGGCGCCAATTGGGTCGTGCGGCCCAACGGCGCGGTGTCGCCCTGTATTTTCTGGGATCGCGAGCCACTCGGCATGTTTCCCGAGGCGAGTCTCGCCGGTCTCGATACGAGCGGTGGCCTGAACGCGATCCGCGAAGGGCTGCAGTGTGGCCAGCCGATCGGCACCTGTGCGACGTGCGATCAGCGACGCGATGCGCTGTATCGGCCGTTTCGCAAGCTGGTCAAAATCGGCGAAGGTCGCGCGGTCGCTTCCGACTCACGATCATCCTGATCAGAGCGGCCGTGTTGATCATGGCGTTACGGACAGGCCGCGTCGCTCGTACAGCCCGTACATTTCGCTGATTGCATCGAACGCGGCGACACGTCGATACCCTTCTTGTAGCAACACTGGATCTTCCTCGCCGAAGAGCAGGACCAGATCCGGTCGATGCTCGGTGAGCACGTCGCCGAGCGGCGTGTGATCGAGCCCGTCGAAATAGTAGAGCCCGGGCGTGACCAGCCCGGCATGGTCGACGATCCGCATACCGGTCTCCCAGCCGAGAATGCCGATCGCCGGATTGAGCAGCGACACCTCGTCGTCGTAGCGCTCGTCGAGCCAGCGTGCAACGGTGTGGAGCTCACGGGTCAGCGGATCGGCCTCGTAGGGCCGCGCGATGCCGCGTAACGCGAAGACGAGTGGCGGTACGGTCGCGACCAGGATCACCGCCGTTGGCAACCAGGCGCGACGTGGCGCGACTTTGGCGAGACTCTCGAGGATAGCGCGTAGCCCGATCGCGAAGAGCAGCCACAGGATCGGCGTGACGAGGTAGTAGTGCCAGGTGAAGCCCGGGTCGGAGCCGATCACCGCGTAGACCGCGACGTGAAGAGCGGGGTAGAGAAGAAAGAGCCAGACCGCGAGACGCTCGGGCGTCAACCAGCCGGATCCCTTGCGTAGACCGAGCCGGACCACGCCCGCAAGGATGATCAGCGCAACCACGTAGGCGATCGGTTCGCGCCAGGCCGTCGGTGCGCCAAAGGCACCGGCGAGACTCTCGAAGCTCGTCCTCTGAAAGAGCAAGACGCGGAAGAGATAGCCACCGAGCTCGTGGTACCCGTGCTTGGCCGCCAGGGGCGCGGGCAGAAAGCCACCGAAATACAAGTTGGCGAAGAGCAGCCATGGCGACACGACGACGAAGAAGGTCGTGGTGAGACGCCACGGTGGGCGTCGCCAAGCGACCCACAGCGACACGCCGATCAAGAGCGCGGCGAGGGCGGCGTCGTAGCGGGTGAGGAAGGCGAGACCGAGGACGACACCGATGAGTATCGCGGCATGCTTCCTCTCTCGTGGGTCGGTGTCGCCTCTGGGCTCGGCGGCGCGCACGGTCGCGAAGGTCCGCTCCCAGGCGAAGAGCACCAGCACCACGAAGAGGTGGACCTCCATCCCGGCGTAGAGGTAGTTGAGGTTGTAGTTGCCCAGCACGAGCGCGCCAGCGAGGGCGCCTGTGGCGAGCCCCATCAGGTTCGACTCGGATGGTGTCTTGCCATCACTCAGTCGCGAGGCCAGTCGACCTATCAACAACGCTTGCACGGTCAGGGCGGCAAAGCCAGCGAGGTTCTGCAGAATCGGCGCGGCATTGCCGGCGACCGCCACATAGACCGTCGAGATCAGCGTGTACAGCGGCGTCGTCACACCCAGCACCCGCTCGCCGGGGTTGAAGACAAATCCGTCGCCCATGACCAGATTGCGGGCGTAGCGCAACACGATGAGCGCGTCTTCGAAACGCAGGTGGCGGGCGATGCCCTGAAGCGCCAGGACCAAAAACGTCAGGCTCAGCGCCAGCCAGGCGACGAGGAACCATCGTTCGATGGAACGAGACGGGAGAAGGGAAACGGGGTGTTCTCGGTTGACACGCACAGTTGTTGTACCTACAATCCTCGGCTCGGCCTCAGTGCCGAACAGCCCTAGCCGGAGTGGCGGAATGGCAGACGCGGGGGACTCAAAATCCCTTGCCCGCAAGGGCGTGTGGGTTCAACTCCCACCTCCGGCACCATCACCTTGCTCGTGATGGACGGGCCGCGACGATGTTCGGCGGAAAGGTAGCATGCCGATCGTCGCGTTCCCACCCGCGCCCTCCCGACCCCTCGAGCTTCCGACGTCTCATGCGGCGGATTCCGCTGGGCTTGACGATAAGCCCAATATGGTGTATGGTTTAGTTTCGTTACAGCGGGTGTGCGTTCCGGCAACGCCAGAACGCTCGAGCCAGTTGCCCTCGATCAAACGCCGAGGAAAGCTTAGTCTTGCGAGTCGATTCGCAGCCTACCGATATCCACATCGGCCTTGATCGCCCAGCATCGCCACCATTCGCGTAATTGCCACACTCCATACACCGAGCCCAAGTCACGAGCGAGTCGTCAGTCACGCGCGAGTTGTCGACGAGACGCCCGTCCGACGCTGTCCACCGCTGGCCCGCCGCCATACCGCGGTCGACGATGGGCTCCCGATGATGCGGGTCATCCCGCGCAAACCACACAAGGGGGGTTGAACGTGACGTTTGATGTCGGCCATAAAGTGGTGTACCCGAACCACGGGGTCGCGGTCGTCGAGGAGATCTCGGAGACTACCTTCGACGGCATGCAGCAGACGCTCTACAACCTGCGCCTTCTGTCCAACAACTCCAAGGTGATGGTGCCGAAGGAGAATCTCGAGCTGGTCGGTCTACGCCCACTGTGTAGCGCCGAGGAAATCAAGAAGCTCTTCGCGATTCTCGAAGACGGCAACATCGACACCTACAAGGATTGGAAAGGCCGCTACAAGCAGAACCTCGACAAGATGAAGACGGGGCACCTGACCGAGGTCGCCGAGGTGCTCAAGAATCTCAGCTTGGTGAGCCAGAAGAAGAGCCTGTCGTTCCGTGAGAAGAAGATGTACGAGCGCGCCAAATACTTCATCGTCAGTGAAGTGGCGCACGTCCGTGACCTCACCGAGTCGGCCGCCGAGAAGACGGTCGAAGACGCGCTCGAATCGAGCTTGGAGAAGCTGGCCAAAGAACGCGCCGCCGAGTCCAAGAAGGAAGACAAAGGCAAAGACGCCGAGAAGGAAGAAGCCGCCGCCGCGGTGTGAGTCGATTCCATCTCCGAGCGACGTGAAAGCCGCCCGTTCGGGCGGCTTTTTTCTTACCCGTCCGGAGGGGGGGAGTCGCCTCCGACGCTGCTATGATCCGCAGCCGGCGGGCTGGTGAGCAATGCGGGTTAGGAGGCCTGTGAGTATGAACCGTGACAATGTGCTTTTTCTGGTGATCGGCGTGCTGGTTGGCTTTATCGCTGGCTATGTCGCGCACGAGATGATGCTCGAGCGACAACCGAGACGTCTCGTGCCAGGGCAGGAAACGGTAAACGTCGCGCAGCCACCCGGGGCCTCGGGCGCGCTCGCATCGCCGCAGGCCAACGATCCCCAGGCCGCCATGGATCGGGTACAACGACTCGCCGCGTATGTGCGCGACAATCCCAATGATGTGCAAGCGGTGCGGACGCTGGGAGATCTCAATTTCGATATCGGCAATTGGAGCCGGGCGATCGAGCTCTACGAGCAAACCGATTCCTTGACCCCGAACGAGCCCGACGTGCTCACCAATCTCGGTGTCGCCTATCGCAACGCCGGTCGTCTCGACGATGCCATCGAATCGCTGCGGCGCGCCCGTGAGCTCGATGCCAGTCATTGGCAATCGCGCTTCAACTCGGTCTTGGTACTGGCGATCGACCTCGAGCGTTATGACGAGGCGCAACCGGTGCTCGACGAGCTGGTGGCGCTACAGCCCGACAATACCGATGTGCAACGTCTGGCCGAGGAGGTCGCGAGCCGCCGCTGATGACTCGGCTTCTGCTGCTCATCGCGCTGGCTCTGTTGATCGCGTGGTTGATCGATCGCGGAGCGCGTCAGCTGCTCGCCGCGGCCGCCAAATTGCAGCAGCACGGGAAGCAACCCGGCGCGCCCGAGGTCGATCGTCGCGGTCGATCGATCCGTCGCGGGGTGCTGGTGAAATGCGTGACGTGCGGCATGCATGTCTCGCGCGACCGCGCGTTGACGGTGGGCGACCGGTACTACTGCTCGGCGGAGTGTCGCGACGCCGATCAATCGTGAGCTGACGATGGGCGCCTTTGCAGCGGTCGCGGTCCCGGCGCCTCTTCCCGCGCTCACCTACGCGGTGCCCGCCGCGCTCGACGAATTGGTGCAGCCCGGCTGCCGGGTGCGCGTACCGCTCGGGCCACGCAAACTCGTCGGCGTGGTGATCGCGCGGTCCGATCGACCCCCTGAAGGCATCGACTCGGTCAAAGAGATTCTCGAATGCCTCGACGTCGAGCCGGTGCTGCCCGCCGCCCTGCTCGAGCTCGGTGGTTTCATTTCCGAGTATTACCTCGCGCCGATCGGCGACACCCTGAAAGCGATGCTGCCGTCGAGCCTGCCGCCGTGGGGGGAACGGCGCATCACCCTCACCAACGCCGGGGCGGTCGCGCCACCTCGTGACGACGGCGAGGCTGTGGTTCGCGAGGCGTTGCTCGCCAGTCCCAGGCTCCGACTCGCCGAGCTTCAGCGCCAGCTCGGCCGGGCCGATCTCGCGGTCATCGTGGAAAAGATGCGAGTTGATGGACGGGTCTCGGTCGAAGAGACCGACCGTCGCGGCATTCGCTATGTCAAAGCGGTCGAGCTCAAGCCCGGTGATGCCGCCGAGCAAGACGAGCGGGTCGGCCGATCGGCCAAGGGACGCGCCGTGCTCGCTCATCTCCGCGAGCTCGGGCGTCCGGCGACGCTCGGTGAGCTGTCGAAAGCGGTGGGCTGTGGGCCGGGAGTGATGCGCCGCCTGGTCGGTCTCGGTCTGCTGCGGCAATTCACCCAGCCCGAGCGTCTGTCGTTGGCGCGTCATCGCCTGGCAACCACCGAACGTCCCGAGATCATCCTTCGTCCCGATCAACAAGATTCTCTCGACGCTCTCGAAGCCGCGCTCGGCGCCGATCGCTACCAGGCGTTTTTGCTCCGTGGCATGACCGGTTCGGGTAAGACCGAGGTCTATTTCCGACTGGTCGCCACGGCGCTCGAAGCCGGCCGTGGCGCCATTCTCCTGGTTCCCGAGATCGCTCTCGTGCCGGCTCTGGCGCGGGGTGCGCGGGCGCGTTTTGGCGATCAGCTGGCGATCTTGCATTCCAATCTGTCAACGAGTGAGCGGCACCAGGAATGGGAGCGCATTCGGCGCGGCGAAGCGCGTGTCGTGCTCGGGCCACGCTCGGCGATTTTCGCGCCGCTGACCCACCTCGGTGTGGTGGTGGTCGACGAGGAGCATGATTCGGCTTATAAGCAAGACGTCGTGCCGCGTTACAACGGTCGCGATCTCGCCTTGGTGCGGGCGCGCGCCAACCGGGCGGTGGCGGTGCTGGTGTCGGCCACGCCGAGCATGGAATCACGGCACAACGTCGACAGCGGCAAGCTCGATGCGCTCACCCTGACGCGGCGTGCCGGTGGGGCGAAGCTGCCGGAAAGCGTGTTGGTCGATCTGCGTGCCGAGGATGTCGTCCGTCAGCCGGGTGAGGTGGTGCTGTCGAGCATCTTGAAGAACGAGATCACCCGCGCGCTCGAAGCCGACGATCAGATCATTCTGTTGCGCAACCGTCGTGGCTATGCGCCGACGCTGCTGTGTCGAGCCTGTGGGGAGAATTTCGAGTGCCCGGAGTGTGGCGTCAGCCACACGGTGCACCGACGGGATCGCATCCTCGAATGTCACCACTGTGGCCACACGCTGCCGATTCCGGATCGCTGTCCACAGTGTGACGCCGAGGCGCTCGAACCGATCGGAGCTGGGACGGAACGGGTCGAGGAGCGCTTCAAGGAGCTGTACCCGGGTGTCGCGGTGGAGGTTCTCGATGCGGATGTCAGCAAGCGACCGGGGGGCGCGGCGGCAGTGCTGGAGCGGTTTGGCAGTGGCGCGACGCAGGTGTTGATCGGTACGCAGATGGTGGCGAAGGGGCATCATTTTCCACGGGTGGCGTTGGCGGCGGTGCTGCACGCGGATAGCTATTTGGGTTTTCCTGATTTTCGCGCGGTGGAGCGGACGTATGCGCTGTTGACGCAGCTGGCGGGACGCGCCGGGCGTGGGGAGCGTCCTGGGCGGGTGGTGGTGCAGACGTATCACCCGGAGCATTACGCGATCCGGGCGGCGCTCGATCATGATGATGTGGCTTATGCTCGGGAGGAGACACGTTTTAGGCGTTCGTTTTTGTATCCGCCTTTTGCTCGTTTGGTGCAGGTTGTGGCGCGGCATAAGGAGCGGGCGCGGGCGGAGGCGGCGATCG
>JBCDBH010000145.1:0-13709 GCA_039184055.1 Acidobacteriota bacterium | reverse complement strand
GTCGCTCACCTCCAGCCCACAAGAGAAGCACGACGATCAGAGGCTCGACCGCGACGAGCAGCGCGGCCAGCCCAGAGTCGATGTATTGCACCGCCCACACCACCGCGCCGTTGCCACCGAGCAGAAGCAGACCGCCGATGACAAACGCAGACCGCCACTCGCGCGCGGTGGGCATCGGAATGCCGCGCCACAGACACCACGCCAGGAGCAAGCCACCCGCGACCAGAAATCGCACGGCGGCCATCGAGAACGGCGGCAGAGTCTCGACCGCTACCCGAATGGCGAGATAGGTCGAACCCCAGATGATGTACACGGCCAAGAAAGCCAGAATCTGACGAACGCGAAACCCCGGATCAGTCGTCGTCATGAGACACCTCCGACAGGGGTAGATGACCGGTTTCTTTGACGGTATCGAGCACGATGATGGTGCGGGTACCGGTGACGGTATCGATGGAGCCGAGCCGCTCTCGCAGCAGGAGACCGAGCTCACTCGTGCCGGCGGCGCGTACTTTGATCAAGTAGCAGTCCTCACCCGCGACGTGGTGGACTTCCTGCACCTCGTCGATCGCGGCGAGCTTGTCGCCGGTGCAGAGCTCGGAAGTCGGCTCGTCGGTGCGCACCAGCACAAAGGCGAGCAGACCGAGTCCAACCTGACCTGGATCGAGCTTGGCTTGCCACCCTTGGATGACCGCTTCGCGCTCCAATTTGCGCACTCGCTCGAGGGTCGCCGAGGGCGCCAGGCCGACTTCACGCGCGATATCGCGATTGCTGATCCGAGCGTTGTCCTGCACCAGCCCGAGGATGGTGCGATCGATGTCGTCGAGCATGTCGTTTGGCTCCATGCAGTCGTCCGGCCGGTTTTGGTCGGACGAGCCGAGACATCGCCAACGAATCAGCCTATGTCCCGCCACCGAAGACTACGAGAGCACGAGCCGCTTGTCCAGAACAAAATTCTACAAAAATTGATCTCGGCAGAATTTTGTTCTGTGTCGATCATGAAAGCTGGCTCACCTCGTCGTAACGAAAGCAGTCGACCTGATGATCGTTGACCAAGCCGGCGGCCTGCATGAAGGCGTAACACACCGTCGGCCCGACAAAGCGAAAGCCACGACGCTTGAGCTCTTTGCTCATCGTCTTCGATAGCGGCGTCGAAGCGGGAAGCTCGGAGAGGGTACGAAAACGATTCTGAATCGGAGCGCCATCGACGAACGACCACAGGAATCTGTCGAGGCTACCCTCGGTTTCTTGAACCGCGAGGACGGCCCGGGCGTTGGCGACCGTGCTCTCGACTTTGAGCCGGTTGCGGACGATTCGCGTATCTTGGAGCAAGGTGTCGACGTGGGCTGCATCGAAGCGGGCCACGGTAGCGGGATCGAAACCCTCGAAAAGGGTGCGATATCCGGCACGCTTCTTGAGGATGGTCAGCCACGACAGACCCGCTTGCGCGCCTTCGAGAGTAAGCATCTCGAAAAGACGCCGATCGTCGTGTACCGGCACGCCCCATTCCTCGTCATGATAGGCAATGTAGGCGGGATCGGCTCCGACCCAACCACATCGGGTCTTGCCGTCGTCCAGCCGATAGGTGGCCACGGAGTCTTTCATCCGCCCTCTCCATCGAGTCGAAGCGCCCGAAGACAAGACCTCGGCGCCTCGTTTTCGTTTGGTTCTTCGAGCGCACGTCGCGCTCGGTCATCGGAGCTTCGAAGTATGCACCAACGACGCTCGCGCCCCCAGCTCCTCGGCTCAGTTGCCCTCTCGCTCATCCTCGCGACTCCACTGCTCGCCACGCCTCCCGTGCCGTCCACGGAACCACCACCACCGACCGTGGTCGACGGCTCGGTGATCGACCCCTCTGGCACCGCAATCGAGGATGCGCGGGTGCGTCTGTGGCGGTTGTCCGATCGTCAACAGCGTGCGCGCATCCTCGATGACGTGACGACCGACGTCGATGGTCGCTTTTCTCTCACCCTGGAGCCCTCGGCGCGCTTTGTCGTGCGGGTCGATGCCGAGCACTACGTCGCCCGAACCCATGAGCTCGACTCGACCCGCGACACCCTCGAGATCATTCTCGGCGACGGCCCCGTCGGCTTTGGGCAGGTGGTCGATCTAGAGGATCGTCCCATCGCCGACGCACGGGTCGCACTCGCCGAGGGCGTGGCGAGCGAACCGATCGCCGTCACCACGACGGATCGAGACGGTCGCTGGCGTGTCTTCGGGCTCGACCGAGAGACCATCGACCTCCGTCTCACGGCGCGGGGTTTCGCGCCCGAGACGGTAGCCCGCATCCCGATCGTCGTGCCGCCCGAACCCACGGACCGAGCTGGCCAGGAAGCACCCGAGATCGATCTCGGCATGGTCGCCCTCCTCCCTGGAGCGACCATCGTGGGCCGAGTCATGGATCAAGAAGGTGAGCCCGTTACGGCGATCGTCGAAACGGCCACGAACCGCTGGCCTACTGATGACCAGGGTTCTTTCGTCGTCGAAGATTTGCGTCCCGACAGTCAGACCGATCTGACGATCCGGGCCGATGGCTACGTGCCACGGATCTTTCGCGCGGTGCGCGCCCCCACCGACGAGCCTCTGCGCGTGATGCTCGACGCGGCGGCACGGATCCACGGGCGGGTGATCGATCAGGCCGGCCAGCCGGTACCCGGGGCCAAGCTGCTCTACCGTCTACCCGGTAATGCCACCCTCCCGAGCGCGATCAGCGATGACGATGGAGGTTATCGCCTCGCACCGCTCGCACCTGGTGGGGAGCTCGTCGTCGACGCCGATGGCTTTCTACCCTTTCGCCATACCGCGCTCGAGCTGCAACCCGGCGAGACTCGTGAGCTCGACATCACCCTCGAGCTCGGCGTGCGTGTCCTGGTCGAGGTCACCGACCCGGACGGCGCGCCGATTCACCGCGCCGCGGTGCGCTCGATGCGCGCCACCACGAACGGCAGAGGCTTCGACCGCACCGACGAGAACGGCCACGCCGAGCTCGACGGTCTCGATATCGGTCCGCATCGACTCGGCGTGGTGCATCGCGACTATCTCGAAGTCGAACGCGTGCTCGATCTCGGCCACGGAAACAATGAGCTTTCCGTGGTCCTTCGTCCCAAACCGAACGACGACGAAGATGACGAGCCGGGCGTGACGGTCAGCGGCTGGGTCCGTGACAACGATGGTGAGGCGGTTGCGGCTACGCTGGTCGTATTGCGACCCACCGCGGCGCAGCTCGTCCGTCATCACCAGAGTGACGCGGACGGGCGCTTCGTCTTCGAGGACGTTCCGGCCGGGCGCTACTGGCTGTCGAGTGAGCATCGACAGCTGATTCCGGCACGAGAGCGACAGCCGGTGGACGTCGCCGACCTCGACGTCGAGGACATCGAGATCGTGCTCGAGAAAGGCGCCGAGATCCACGGGCGGGTGACGGGTCTCGACCTCGACGAGCTGGCGACCACCGAAGTGCTCGGCGGTGGCCGCAGCGCACCGGTCGACGCATCGGGCGAATTCATCCTGCGACACGTTCCTCCCGGCGAGGTCGAAGTCATCGGCCGGGTCGCCGAATCGCGACGACGCGCGAGCGCCGATGTCGAGGTCGTACGTGGCGAAACGCCCCCCTATGTCGAGCTCATCTTCGAACCGGGCCATCCGGTGAACGGGCGGATCTTCGAAGGCGAGACCCCGCTCGCCGGCGCCTCCGTCTCGATGTGGGAGAAGAACGGCGGTGGCAGTGGCGGCTCGGCGCAGAGCGGTCACGACGGTCGCTTCGTGGTCGAGCATCTGACCCCAGGCGAGTACTACCTGCGTGCCGGCACGCGCCAGCTCAGCACGTGGACCGAGGTCAGCGTACCGACTCGCGCCACGGTCGAGCTGCGGCTCGAAAGCGGCGGCGTCCACGGAACGGTCACGGACCGCGATCGCGACGAGCCCGTGGCCGGAGCCGTGGTGTCCTTGCAATCATCCAGCTACAGCTCCGGGTTCGGTCGACGGCCACCGATGACCGCGGTGAGCGATGCAGAGGGACGCTTTCACATCGACACCGTACCCACCGGAACATGGGAAGCGGTGGCCAAGAAGGCCGGCTACTCACCCGCGTCGCGACGCTTCGAGATCGTCACCGACCAGACCACGGAAGGAGTCGCTCTTCGCCTGGAGCCGAACGGTGAAACACGCGTTCCGGTGGTGCGGGGCGATGGCCTCACCGGAGGCGATGTGCGTGTTCGCGTCGTCCAGGCCGGCACGACCGTGATCGACGGCCGCCACCAGCTCGAAAGCGACGGCACGCTACGGCTCGATCTGGCCCCGGGACGCTACGAGCTCTTTCTCCAGGCGCCGGGCACCGCTACCCATGTGCTGCCACTCGACGCCCCGGGAACCGCCAGCCCGGTCGTGCTCATGCCTCCGGCTCGGCTCGAGCTTTCGGTCGACGCCATGGCTGATACCCGTGCCACCGCCACCGTCGAAAGCCCGTTCGGTAGCCGTCACCCTCGCTGGCACGTCCGTGGTCTCGGAGCCTTCAGTCATCCGGTGGTGGGCGGTCGTCTGGTGATCGAAGATCTCCCTCCCGGCGCATGGACCGTGCGGATCGCCGGTGGCGGCACGCAGATCGCGCGCAGCGTAACCGCTGGCCCAGGTGAAATCGTGGTGGTCACCGTGCCATGACCGGCACCGATCGAGTCGCCGACCTGCTCGAGTGGGCACGTGGCAGGTTACGGGATGCCGGTCACGAGCCCCGAGAAGCCGCGATGTTGCTGGCTCGCCTGCTGGACCTCAACGAGGCTCATGTCCGAGCCTTTGGAGAACGTCCCGTAGTCGCAAAGAACGCCGAGCTTTTTCGCGCTCTGATCCGTCGCCGCGCGATGGGCGAGCCCGCCGCGTATCTACTCGGTGAACGTGAGTTTTGGGGCCGCGACTTTTTCGTCGATCCACGGGTGCTCATTCCACGCCCGGAGACCGAACACCTCGTCGAAGCCGCTCTGGCTCATTCGCTCCCCCACACACCGACCGTGGTCGACGTCGGCACCGGCTCGGGATGTATCGCCATCACCTTGGCCTGCGAACGGCCGTCGTGGCGCGTGCTCGCCACGGACCTTTCGATGGACGCCCTGATCATCGCCGATCACAACGCTCGACGGCACGAGGTCCGTGACCGAGTCGGTTTCCTCCATACCAACTTGCTGGCAGGCGTCGACCTTTCGACCATCGACCTCGTCGTATCCAATCCGCCCTACGTCGCCCAAGACGGCGCGGTGGCCGACGATGTTCGCGCCCACGAGCCTCATCTCGCGCTGTTCGCCGAGCGACACGGTCGCGCCATCATCGAACAGCTGCTCGATACCGCCGAGCACCTTCGCCCTGGCGCGGCAGTCATGCTCGAGATCGGCCACGATCAGAGTGGATGGATCCGCGCGGCGATCGACGCACGCCCCTTCTTGATCAATGCAACAATGATCCGCGACTATGGCAACATCGAGAGAACGATCATCGTCGAGCGTGGCACTGCCAATGAGCACGGAGCCGACAGCTAGCACGGGCCAAACGAACGCGGGCCTATGAGACAACACCTCGAATGATCCGCTTCCTCCCCATCATTCCTCTTCTCGTCGCGACCGCCGGCGTGGTGTCGATCATCCCCGAGCCCCCTTGGGCACGGCTCGACGATCCGAACCAATGGGGTGTGATCGGGTATGTCGGCACGCTGCTCATGTTGATCTATTTTCAGTTCCGACCCAACGACAAGCGCGAACACCGTTTGCTGGTCATGTTCTTGGCCGGCATGCCCGTCATCTATCTGGCCGATTGGCTACGCTTCGCCGGTCCACTCGAGTGGCTGTGGATCGAGCTCGCCGGTGCTCTGGGCTTTTGGTTTCTCGCTTGGCACGCCCGCTCGTCACGGTATCTCCTCGCGTTGGGCATCGCCGGCCATGGCGTGTGGGATCTATGGCATCACCAACTCGAGCACCAGGACCGCATCACGTTCGTTCCATCGTGGTACGCGATCGCTTGCGCGGTCATCGATTTTTCACTTGGGCTTTATATCTTCGGGAAAGCTCGACTTCGAGTCGCCAGAATCAGATCGAAAGCGAAGTAGACGCAGCGTTTCCACAAGCTCTCGAGCACGACTCGAAAGAGATACCGGGGTCGAAGGCTACCGTGATCCACTTGGATGTTCGTTTTCTTTGTGGATTACGAGACGTTATGCGACAGTAAACAAACAGAACGTAATCGACGAGAGAGTTATCGACAATGAGTATGGCAGTCGCAACGCAAAAACGGTTTGTCGGCCCTTACGAAATCCTCGGACGCTTGGGCGAGGGTGGAATGGGCAAGGTGTATCGTGCCCACGATACGCGACTCAACCGCTCCGTCGCGGCGAAGCGATTGCACGTGGATCATCCGGCAAGCCAGGCTCAGGCTGCCCGGTTTCGCCGCGAGGCACGTCTTACCGCCCAGCTCAATCACCCTTCGATCGTCCAGGTCTACGACGTCTTGAAAGACGGCGAGGCCGACTGGCTCATCATGGAGCTGGTCGATGGCGTCACGCTTCGAGAGCGCCTCAGCGACGGGCGGCTTGCCGCAGACGAGCTGATTCATTTCGGCTCACAGATCGCCGAAGGACTCGCGGCCGCGCATGCCGCCGGAGTCATTCACCGAGACCTCAAAGCCGACAACATCATGTTGAGCCGGGACGGCCAGGCGAAGATCTTCGACTTCGGGATCGCCAAACCACTCTTCGCCGGCAACGATCTCACCGACAGCGGTATCTTGATCGGCAGCCTGCGTTCACTGTCACCCGAACAGGTCCAAGGTGAAACGATCACGCCGAGCTCGGACCTCTTCTCGTTGGGCATCTTGCTCTACGAGATGGCGAGCCGCGAAAACCCTTTTGCCGCGAAGAGCCCGGTACGCACCCTACAGCGCATCGTCGAAGAGAAACCGGCACCGCTCGACGCCCTAGCGCCCGATCTTTCGCCGGGTTTGGTGCGCTTGATCGAAGACCTGTTGGAAAAGGATCCCGCGACACGTCCACCGAGCGCTGCCGACGTCGTCGACCGATTCGCGACCCTCCACAATGTCCCCGACGATCGAGCCGCCCCTTCACCCGGCTCGAGGCTTCGAGCTCGTCACGTCGCCTGGGCGCTCACCGTTTTCGTGACCGTGCTGCTCGCCACCATGATCGCCTTCACCTGGCCCCGCCCGCTGGGCATGATCCTCGACCATGCAGGCTATCTGGGCCCGGAGACCCATCCGAAGGTCCCGGATCTCCCGTCGTTGGTGGTGCTGCCCTTCGACCCTCGCAACCCCAACGACAACCATGGGCTCTCCGACGGTTTGGCGGCCGATCTCATTGCCGATCTGTCACGAAGCCCACACCTCTTTGTGATCGCACCCTCCTCGGCCTTTACCTACCGTGACCGAGCGGTGCGAATCGACCTGGTGGGTCGCGAGCTCGGTGTGCGCTATGTCGTGGAAGGCTCGGTCGAGCTCGACGGCGAACAGCTCCTCGTAAGCGCTCAATTGATCGAGGCACAGACGGGCGAGGAGCTGTGGAATCAACGTTTTGCACACCCCGTGGACGAGCTGCACACGCTCCGCGCTGACATCACCGAAGCAATCCTGCGTCGCCTCGAGTTACCGACCGAAACAGGCCGCCCAGCACCTACCGACAGCTTCACCGCCTACCGGGCATTCTTGCGTGGCCGCGCCGCTTTGCACCACCACCATCGCAGAGCCCTTGACGAGGCGCGTCGGCATGTACTCGATGCGGTTTCAATGGATCCCGAGTTCGCCGAAGCTTACGCCCTGCTCGGTGCGACCTATGGCATCGAACGGTCACAGCTCTGGTCGTTCGACGATCGCCTGTTGGAGCGTGAACGTCGGTTGGCGCAACGAGCCCTCGAGCTCGACCCGACGGTCGCCGACGCTTTCCTCGGTCTCGCTCACTACGACTTGATCGAAGGTGCCTTCGACTCGGCGCTCGACCATGCCGAAGCCGCCCTCGCGCTCGACCCCAACCATCCCACGGGTCACCGCTTTCGCGCCTCCGCGCTGGCTGGCCTCGGCCACGACCTCGACGCCCTCGAAGCGCTGAATCATGCGCTGCGTCTCGATCCACGCGCACCGAGCTTGGCGTGGTCGACGCTCGGTATGATCAATGTCCGATTGGGGCGCGAAAAGGAAGCGATGACGACCTGGCAACGACTACGAGCCGCTCACACCGACTTGATCCATCCTCGGCTCTTCCTGCTCTACAGCCATGTCGAACGTGGCGAGCTCGATACCGCTCGTGCCCTGGCCGCGGAGATTCTCGACATCAACCCGGATCTCACCTCGGAGCTCGCGGCACGCCATCTGGGCAATCTGCTCGGCGATGACGGTCGCCAGGAGCTCGAACGCCGCACCATGCTCCGAGACGCCGGACTTCCCTAATTCGAAGGATCGCCCCGAATCAACCACTGGGCTTTGACAAATCCAAGACGACGACCCGCTTCGCGCCTTGGAGAAAGAGCCGACCGTTCGCTAGCACCGGCGCGTTCCACGACGGCGAGCCGAGACGCTCGCCGAGATCGACGCGAGCGATCTCACGATAGCCCTCCGGATCGGCGGCCACCAAGAGCAGCACACCGGTCTCGGTAAGCACCAAGAGATGGCCGTCGGCGTAGATCAGCGTCGAGCGTCCGAGCCCCTTCTTCGCCCACTTCACCGTACCCGTCGCCAGCTCGATCGCGCGAAGCTCGGCGTTGCCTCGTGACTCGCCGCTCGAACCGTAGACCGTTCCATCGTGGTGAATCGGAGTCATCCAATGCGACTCGAGGCTCTTGCCCCGTCGCGGGTCGCGCCACACCACCGCCGGCTCGCTGCCCGGCGCGCCGATTCGCAAGACGACTGTACCCAAGCTGTACGACTCGGTAAGCAGCACCAGGTCACCGACCACGACTGGCGTCGCGGCGTTGACGCTCTCGAGCTTGCGTGCCCGCCAGGGAAAGAAGAGCTGCTCGTTGCCGGTTGCGGGATCGAAGCCGAGCAAGCCACCCCGCATGAAGGCGAAACCGCGCCTCGCCCCAGCGACCTCGGTGATCACCGGTGTGGCATAGCTCGCCAACTCGTCGCTGGAACGCCAGCGCTCTTCCCCGGTTTTACGGTCGAAGGCGACCAGGCCCGTGCCGTTGCCCTGAACCGTGCCGCTCGAGATCTTGGGGCTGTCCGGTGGGCTACCCCCGACCATGACGATGAGCAGCTCACCGTCGACCACCGGGGTCGCGCCAACTCCGAAGAAATTCTGCACCACGCCGTAACGCTTCGTCGTATCCACGTCCCATACGAGCTCGCCCGTGCTCACGTCATGAGCACGCAATCGCCCCTCGGCGCCGTAGGTGTAAACCATCCGATCGTGAATCACCGGAACGGCACGAGGTCCACCGCTGAAGCCGTAGAGATCCTCGTAATCCGTCTTGTAGCTCGCGGTCCATAGCGTCTTGCCCGACGCGACATCGAGCGCCGTCAACCGGTTCCGATCGCGAACGCGATCAAATACCCACACCCGCTCGCCCATCACCGATGGTGCGCTGTATCCGTCGCCGACCTCGTGTTGCCAAAGCACCGGTGGACCCGATTCGGGCCAGTCGAGCCGGATCGACTCGGACGATCGTCCGTTGGCGTCGGGACCGAGAAAGGTCGGCCAGTCAGCGGCAAGGAGAGAGGTGCTCGAAACGAGGAAGGTCAAGACCAGCAAGCGAATCGACAGGTGTGCGCGCATGTTCGTCTGTCTACCAAAAAGCAAAGAAAAAACCCATCACGAAACCCCCACAAGGGCGCCAAACCCGACGACTCTTTGGATTTACTGGATCCTTGCATCCGTGACGCACAGCACCTAGCGTTTCGTGTCCGTCTTTGCCACACTACATGACACGTCATGTATTGCCCATTCAATGATCCTCTCTGGAGATCTTCGCCGTGAATCTGACCAAGCTCCTCTATCCCAGCCATCCCGACACCCCCGTCTCGGGTGGCCTGCTCTTTCTCCGCCTGATCGCCGGTTTCGGGATGTTTCTCCATGGCTTTCCAAAGATGCTGAACCCCTTTGGTTGGATGCCGCCCGAAGCGCCCATTCCAGGGATCCTGCAATTCTTCGCCGCCTTTACCGAGTGTTTCGGTGGCTTGGCCTTGATGCTCGGCGCGCTCACCGTTCCCGCGTCGATCGGGATCGCTGGGACGATGGTGGTGGCGGCCTTGATCGGTCATGTCGTCCCGGGTGATCCCTTTGTTCGTCTCTTTGCCGAAGAGGGCGCGACCTTGCCCGGAATCCCGGCCTTCATCGCCACGGGTGGCCAAGGCGGTTCCTACGAGCTCGCCCTGCTCTACCTCGGCATCACGGTCGTGCTCGCTCTCGTCGGTCCTGGCAGGCTCTCGCTCGACCACCGATTCTTCGGCCGTTCCTGAGCGTCTCGTGGTTCCATGACATCCCCTCTTGTAGACTGAGAGAAATCGTCTTCGAACGACATGTCTTCATGACAGGACATGTCCACGCGGCACGAACGGGAGCCGGTCATCCGGCTCCCGGATGGCCCGTGCTGGCTTCAGGGGCGAGAAACAGTCGAGCAAAGGGGGTAGAGCATGGCTTCGGATGACACCAAGACAGGACTGGAACGACGAACTTTCCTTCGCGCTGGTCTGATCGGAGCGGGCGCCGCGGCGGCGAGCACCTTGCCGGCCACCGCCGCCCCCGTACCGAGTTGCGAGTCCACCGAGCCGGGAGACCCCGCATGCAGCTGCGCCACCACCGAAGCCGCGACTCCGACGCCGGTCGACCCCAATACCGCCTTCGAAACCTGGAACGAACCCTGGGTGTGGCGACCGAGCGATTGGCCCGGGCAGCAGCTCGATCTGCACGTGGTCGAAAATCAGAGCCCGGGCATCAATGTCGGCTTGGGCAATCCTGGCTCGGTCATTTTCAGCTACGGTGGCAACACACCGGGCCCGACCATCCGTATGCGTGGCGACGAAATCCTCTTCGTCAAGCTACGCAACCTGCTCGGTCAGAACGAAGGCACGACCGCGATCGGTCCCAATCCCGACGCCGGCTCGGTGGTGCCATGGCTCGGTAGAGCGATCTGTGAGCTCGCCGCCGAAGATCCGGCCAACGGCGTCGAGCCCAAGCCCAACTCGTACAGTCGTGACAAGGCGCAATGCAATCTCACCAACGGTGCTTCGGTCACACCCGGTACGTTTCAAGAGGCCAACTACACAGTCATCCCTGCCAAGGTGCGTGACGACTTCTGTCTCGGTGAGCACACCAACGGCGTTCACGCCGCGCACACCACCAATCTCCATACGCACGGCCTACACGTGCGTCCGGATCGCAACCCCAACGGTACCCATTCCGACAACGTCATCCTGCGAGTGATGCCGCAAGCCGATCTCACCCGGCGCGAACAAGACTCCGAGGTCGCGGCGTGTGAATTCCTGCGCAAAGATACCGAGATCTACTTTCTGCGTGACGACGAGACCGCCGGTCAGGCCGACTACGAGTATCGACTCGGCGACGTCATGGGCGACCCGAATCAGCCCCATCCGCCCGGCACGCATTGGTATCACCCGCACTCCCACGGCGCGACGCACAATCAGGTCGCGAGCGGCATGGCCGGTTTCTTGGTCGTCGAGGGCGACGTCGACGAGGCGGTGAACCACTACTTCACCGGCGCGTCCGATCCAGACCCGACCCTCAAAACCGGCCCGTTCGACTATCGCGAGCGCCTGATGTTCATGCAGCGGGTCAACGTCGGCAATGAGTCGAAGGATCCCAATGCCGCTGATCCGAATATTCGCCGCGCTCAGGTGCTCCCCCTGGTCAACGGTAGCAACCATCCACCGGTGATCACCATGCGCCCGGGCGCGGTCGAACGCTGGCGAGTAATCAACGGCAGCGTCGACGGCCGTGGCTACAAACACGTCATGGTGCTCGAAGGACAGTACGACGTCGTCACCATCGTCCAAGACGGTCAAACCCTCGGTGACCGTCTGTGCAAGGTCGATACGAAGACCGGCAAGGTGCTGAACAAATGCGTCGGCTTTGGCGACATCGAACCATGGAACGGTCCGAGTCCGAAGCAACAGCTCTACCAATTCGCGTTCGACGGCATCACCCTGGTCGACCAGGACGGCAAATACACCCTCAAGGACCTCGCCAAGCAAAACGCCGGCACCAAGAACCCGCTCGCCAAGCCGGCCAAAGGCAATCCAAACGTCTGCATGCTCGAAAAACTGCAGAGCGTTTGGCATAGCGCCGACAGCATTCGCGATACCTGGGTGCGTCCGAACGAGGTTTATATGGGGCCGGCCAATCGCACCGATCTCTTCTTCCAGGCACCTCGCAACGGTGCGGGCAAGGTGTTCACCGTGCTCGCCAAAGCGGCGATCATCCACGCCGACACACCGCTTCAAAACTTTCAGAAGGCGGTGGCGCAGAACCCCATTCCCGACCAGCTCATCTTCGGACCGACCGACATCATCCTCGCCCATATCGTCGTCCAGGGTGACCCGGTCGACGGCCGCTTCGACCCCGAAGCTCTGCGTCGCGCGCTCCCCGTCGCGCCGCCGTACCTGCAGCCGGTCCTGCCGAGCGAGCTCGAGCTCACCCAGGTCGAGAAGAACGCCAAGCCCAAAGCCAAGAAGTACCGCACGCGGACGATCCGCTACATGGGTCTCGGTTCGGAGGGGTTTCCCCTTTTCATCGCCCCGGACAAAGAAACGGCGAAATTCCCCAAGCTGAACAAACTCCAATACGCCGCGAGCCCAGAGAAAGACAGCCCGACCAAGGTCTTCATGTCACCCAACATCCGTACGATGGCGATCGACGGGCGCAAATTCAGCCCCAACGATCCCAAGCGTCCACGATCCTTCGTGATCATCGACGAAGCAAAAGACGGCTGCTGTGCCGCCGAGGAATGGGCTCTTTTCAACGAATCACTCACGCTGTGGGGCAATACCGTCAACACACCGCTCGACGAACGCGGCCCCGAACCTCAGGGTGATCCACGAAGCACCGACTACAAGCAGCCCGACTACCAATGGGCCGCCCACTACGTGAGCTATCCGATCAACCGCCGTGAAGGGCAAGAGATCAACAGCCAAAACGCCGACTTCCAATGTGTCAGTCGGGCGATCGACCATCCCTTTCACCAGCATCAAAATCCCTTCTGGGTGATGCGGATCGAGATCCCCGACCAAGACGGTAACCTGGTCAACATCCTGCCCGAGCCTCGCTGGCAGGACACCGTGTGGATTCCGCGCAACGGTGGTCGCATCATCTTCCGCTCACGCTTCCCCGACTTCGTCGGCACCTGGGTCAACCATTGCCACATCCTGCTCCACGAAGACAACGGCATGATGCAGGTCGTGCAAGGCACCCCCTTCGCCGATGAAGCCAACTACACCACCGCCGATCAGGTCGCCCAAGGCGGTCTCACCCCACCCGATCGAACCAACGGCCTCTATCCACCCCCGAGCCGCGATCGGCAATACCAAGACAGCCTGGCCTTCGTCGATCCCAACCACGACTCGGGACAGCTCTTTCCGCTGCCGAGCTACTTCGACAAAGCCGGCACCCTCATCCGGAAAATGATCCCGGTGCCGAAGCTGCCGGAGTATGGAGCCTCTACTCCGGCGCGCGGGATCCAGCCCGCGCGCCGATTGCCACCGCACGTCGAAACTCGGTCGGTGTC
>JBCDBH010000144.1:0-13736 GCA_039184055.1 Acidobacteriota bacterium | reverse complement strand
GAACACTCTGAACGTCAGCACCGGGATGGGAACGGACAACGTCTATATGAACGGCACCTTTCTCGCTGGCATCTGGCAGTTCAACTCGAATACCGCGTTGGCAGCCGATTCCGGAACCACTGGCAGCCAGGGCTTTCACGGCATCAGCCTCAACGATGGCGCCATGGGCTCGATGCTCACCACGATCATGAGCCGCAATATGATCTTTCGCGTCAGCGGCAACGTCTCGACCCCGGTCGAACTGATGGATTTCACCATCGAGCAAACGGACGGCGAGGACTAAGCGCGGATCCGATCCGCGGTGAGACGACTCCTCGTACGAGGAGTCGTTTTGTATGTGGCCAACCCGATGACACGGTCTCGTCTCTTCTTCATCCCCGTTTTCTTCCTGCTCTCCTGTCTGTGGACTGGGTGTGCCTCCGAGCCACCGCTCAATGTGGTGATCGTCACCTTCGACACCACCCGCGCCGACTATCTCGACCTTTACGACGGACCGGCACCCACCCCCAATCTGAACGAGCTCGCTCGAGACAGCCTGGTGTTCGAACAGGCGATCTCGCCCGTGCCGATCACCCTGCCGTCACACAGCAGCCTGATGACCGGCAAGGTGCCGTTTGCGCACGGTGTGCGTGACAACGGGCTCTTCGAGCTCGGCGGCACCCAGACCACCCTCGCCGAGATTTTGCAAGCCGAGGGCTACGCCACCGGTGCGGCGATCGGCTCGTTTCCCTTGCTTTCCAGGTTCGGGATCCATCAGGGTTTCGAGTTTTTCGACGATCACATCACGGCACCGGTCGAGGACTATTATGGTGAGCGCGTCATCCCCAAGCGGGAGCTCTACTTCGACGAGCGTCCGGCAGGTCAGGTCAATGCCGCCCTCTTCCCATGGCTCGAAGACCACGTCGATCGGCCGTTTTTTCTCTGGGCGCACTATTTCGATCCGCATTTCCCCCATACGCCACCGTCGCCCTACAACCAGCGCTTTGCCCACGATCTCTACGCCGGTGAGATCGCCTACGCCGACGAAGCGCTCGGTGCCTTGATCGCCAAGCTACGCGACGCCGGGGTCTATGAACGAACGATCATCGTCGTCACCGCCGATCATGGTGAGGGCATGGGCGAGCACAACGAGTCCACGCACTCCTTGCTGGCCTACAACTCGACGCTGCACATCCCCTTGGTGATCAAGCCCCCGACCGGCGTGCCGAGCAACCAGCGCATCGCCGCGCGCGTCGGCCTGGTCGACATCTTCCCCACCGTGCTCGAATGGCTGAACATCGACGTTCCCGACGATATTCAAGGCCAGAGCCTGGTGCGTCATCTGAATCCCGAAGGCACGCCCCTGACCGATCGGGTGATCTACGCCGAGACCTTGTCACCACGGATCAACCACGAATGGGGTGAGCTCCGAGCCCTCTATGTCGACGAGCTCAAGTACATACACGGCCCGCGTCCCGAGCTTTTCGACATCGCCGCGGATCCGCGCGAGCTCGACGATTTGATCGCCGAACGACCCGACGATGCGGCTCGGCTGAAGAGCAACCTAGAGAGCTATCTCGATCGGTACGCCGTCGATGGGCTCGATGCCTCGGTCGCGATCGACGATGAAACCGCGCAGCGACTGATGGCGCTCGGCTATCTCCAACCGAGCCGAGCCACGGTCGGCCAGATCACCGAAGAGCTGCGTGACGATGGTGATCCGCCACAGGATCGCGCGGTGACCATCAGCATGTACAGCCATGCCAAGCAGCTGATGTTCGACAACAACTGGCTCGACAGTCGGGAGGTGCTCGAGCGGCTGCTGAGGCTCGACCCGGACAATGGCCACTACCTCGATCTCTTGGCCCTGGTCGAATCCCGGTTGGGGCGTTTCGATCGCGCGCTCGAGATCCTCGAGTCGATTCCCCGCGATGCCGTGGTGCCGCCTCGTTTCAAGGTGCTCGAGGCGAAGGGCAACCTCTACATCGCCAAGGGTGACAGCCGAGCGGCGCTCGAGACCCTGCGCGACTCCCAAGCGCTGCAGCGCTCCGCCGTCGGGCAACAGTGGATCGCCGATCTCTATCGTCAGGCCGGTGACAAGGTGCAGCACGAACGTCATCTGCGCGCCGCGCTCGAGGAAGATCCGGATTTCGTGCCCGCCCGGCTCGATCTCGCCGTGGTGCTCGCCGAAGCAGGCTACACCGACGAGGCGCGCGTCGAGCTCGAACGAACGCTCGAAGATCACCCGTTCTTTCCTCGTGGCCACTTCAACTACGCGGTCTTCCTGACCAACAACAGCGAACCCGAAGCAGCGATCGAGCACTTCCGACGCGCCGTGACCTTGGACCCGGACTACCACAAGGCGCGTTCGGCGCTGGTCGAGATCTTGGTGTCTCTCGATCAAGAAGACGAAGCGATCGAGCACTATCTCGCATTGGCGGCGCGGGCGCCGGGCAGCGACCATACCGAGATCGCCGCCCGGGCGTTGGAGCTCGATCTATGACGCTCCGACGTATCGCAACCGTCGTCCTGGTTTGGCTCGTGGCGTTCACGGTCGTTTCATGTCAGTCGACACCCTCGACGGAATCGGTGGTCGACACCGCGATCGCCACCTATCGCGATGGCGCCGTGACCGTGGCGGAGCTCGATCGTGTGCTCGCCGCCACCGCCACCGACGTGGTGTGGGAGATCGATCTCGACGAGCCCGACCAGCTCGAAGCCTTGGTCCGACGGATCGCGGTCGACGAGATCATCCTGGCGCGGGCCCAGGTCGATGACGAGCAGATCGAACGTCGTCTGCGCGAGATCAAGCGACGGGCGGCGGCACGTGTGACCCTGGAGCGACTGCCCCCAGCACCGGAGATCGATCGGGACGATCTCGAAGCGTATTTCGGGGCTGAACGTGAGCGCTTCGATCGACCGGAACGACGCCGGGTGCTCCATATCTTCCGGCGCTATGACGCCGATCGCGATCGCAAGGCGGTTCGAGAAGAGCTCGAAGCCTTGCGTCAGCGGGTGCTCGACGGAGAGAACTTCGGTCTCCTGGCGCGTGAGCACTCCGACTCGGAAACCCGGCACAACCAAGGCGTTCTCGGTGAGGTGACAGAGGGCCAGTACTCGAACGATCTCGATTCGGTGATCTTCAGTCTCGAAGAAGCCGTCCCGAGCGCGCCGATCTTCACCGCCGACGGTGGGCATCTCTTCTTTGTTTCGGACGTGTTTCCGGCGCGTGAGCTCGAGCTCGACGAGGTCGGTCCGATGATTCTTCGCGAGCTCATGCTCGTCCAGCGTGAAGAACGTCTCCGCGACGAGGCGCTACGGCTGCTCGGCGAACGTGGTGAGGAGCCGCTACCGGACAGCTATTTCGATGAGCTGCTCGAATCGACCTCGCCGCCGCCACCGGTGCTCTTTCGAGTCGGTGAAGTCGAGTTTCGGCTCGACGAATTCGGCCGCCTCGGTCAGCAGGCGACCCGTCGCGGCTCGAACGACGATTTCGCCAGGCGTTTGCTCCGTGAGACGTACTACCAGGAAATCCTGCTGCAGTACGGAGTCGCGCCCGAAGCGCTCGACAACGAAGAGATTCAGCAGGAACGCGACCGAGTCGTGATCGAGCTCTTCCTCGATCAGACCCTACGCAATCGAATCGCCGACGATACGGCTCGGCTCGAGGCGCACTACGAGCGCAATGTCGGCCGGTTCAGCGAGCCGGTTCGCGTCTCGATCACCCGAGCGCGCTTTCCGATCGAAGGGATCGATTCGAGTGACATGGCGCGTCTCGAAGCGGCACGCTCACGGCTCGACGCTGGAACGAGCACGCTCGAGGAACTCGCGGGTTCGAACGGTGGCGTGATCGAGACGCGGGAGCGACAGTCGATCTCCCAGCTCCGTGCCCAAGGGCCGCGGGCGGTGCAATTCGCGTTCGCGCTCGCTCCAGGCCAGCATTCGCCACCGTTCAGCTTCGACGGGGCGATCCTTCTCTTTCGGCTCGACGACCGTTTCGATGCCGAGCCACGCCCTTTCGAAACCGTGCGTCGCGAGGTTCTCGACGACTATCTGAGTCTCTCTAGCCAGGAGCTCTACCGCGAGTTTCGTGACGAGCTGCTCGCCGACAACGGCTTCCGACTCGACCGCGACGCCTTGGCGCAAAGCGCCCGCCTACTCGCCCGACTCGAATAGGCGACCCACATCTCTCACCAACCCGCCGGTTACGGCGCGGAAAGTCAGTTGTACTCGATCTCGAGACCGGCGAGCCAACGATCGGCGGCGTCGGTACGCAACGTTTCGAGCCGCTCGTCGATCAGCTCGTTGCGAAGGGTGGCGCGGGCTTCGTCGAGGGTCGCCCGGCGCGCCGGCTCGATGCTGTCGATCCGCAGGATCCAGATCCCGGTGTCGGTGGTCACCAGCTCGCTGACCTCCCCCACCTCGAGCATGGTCAACGCCTGATTGAGATCGAGACCGAGCCGGGAAGCCAATCTCGTTTTGGAGATCAACCCGACAGCGCCACCGTTTGCCGCCGATGGATGCTTGGAATGTTCCTCGGCGGCGCGTTCGAAGCTCGTCTCCCCTGACCGAATCGCGGCCAGGATCGTCGCCGCATGGTCGTTGGCGCGAGCCGCATCGGGGGTGTCTCGAGGCAATTGCATCAGCCTGATTCGATACGCCTCGTTGATTGTGTATCGCTGTCGATGGCGATCGAAGCGCTGAGCGATCTCGGCTTCGGTCGGCTCGACGAATGAATCGTCGACCCAGGCCGCCAGCTGATAGCTGGCGAGGAGCTGACGCCGACGCCACTCGAGATGCTCGCGAGTGGTTGCGTCGATCTCGAGCCCGAGCTCGGCTTCGTGAAGGAGAGCCGCTCGGCCCAGGGCAAAGCTCTCGATCGCCTGTTCGACACGCGGGGGTGGCGCGCTCCCCCACGCCGACCAGCCGGTGAGCCGTTCGACTGCTTCGACGTTCAGCATGCCACCGGTATAACGAACCACGACTTGCTCTTTCGGCGGACTCTCGGTCGGCCACTCGATCCGCAAGCGAGCCAGCTCGGCAAGCTGGTCGAGCAGCGCCTGCCATCGTGGATCGAATTTCGCTTTCCAGACGCGATTCTCGGCGCGCTGCTTGCGCTCGTCTTCCGACCACACCACCGGAGGCAGGATGCGGTCGCAGTAAAGAAGTGTCAGGCCGCCACGTGTTTCGAGGATCTCGGAGACCTCACCCTCTTCAAGCTGGCCGATGATCTCGTCGAACGCAGCGCCGAACATGCCCGGACGGACATTGCCGAGCAGGCCACCGCGCCAACGGGTTTCCGATTCCGAATGCCGCCGCGCGAGCTCGGTGAAATCGGCCCCGTCGATCACCTGTTGACGGTAGCTCCGCATGTCACGCCACACCGCTTCTCGGGCCGTCGGGTCATCCGGGAGTCGACGAAAGAGATTGCGCACACGGATACGCTGGGGCAAATCTTTGCGCGGGTTCTCGGCGCGGTAGGCGGCAATCTCCTCGGCGCTCACCGTCACCTGATCGGCGACGTATTTGCGCAAGCGCTTTTGTGCCGCCGCGCCTTCTTCTCGGTCCCAATCGAGACGCACGGGTAGGTGCCGGTCGAGCCCCGTGGCTTCGGCGTGACGAGCCAGACTCGCGACCAGGATCAGCCCATCGATCGCGCTCGTGCCCCGAAGAAAAGGCGCGTTACCCCGAAACTCGATCCAGGATGCGAGCGCGTCGTCGTCGATCTGTATGCGATAGGAAGCAGCGGGCGTCTCGGCCGTGGCGAGACCAGCCATGAGCAGGATCATGAGCAGCGGCAGGATGTACCGATCGATCGAGCACGTCATGGCAATTCTCCGAGGATGGCGAGAAAACGATGCCAGCGAGGGTCCTGGTCGATGCGAGGTGAGGCCGACAGCTCCGACACCAGCTCGACTAGCGCGCGTGGCTGCGCGAGCTTGCGGGTCCGTAGGTGTCCACCGAGCTCGAGCAAGGTGGCGAGCAACACGTCGACATCGTCGGCCATCCACGCCAGCTGGGCACGCTGAATCAGCGGGCGAGGTCCACTGCCACCGAGCAGCAGGATGTGAGGCTCTTGCAGCACGAGCGCTTGTCGCGCCAGCTCAGGCGTACCCGTCCTCTGTCGCCAGGCGATCCGCAAACGCCGAGCCATCGGGTAGATGGGATGTTCGGCCCCGATCGCGGCCAAATCCGCATCGATCGCGGCCACGCTGGCGACCTCACCCAATCGGAGGAGCCGCCACGCATCGGCGACCGTGGCGAGCGCGGGAAACTCACCGACGCTTTCGAGCAAAGAGGTCGGAATACCTGTCGGTCGTGCCGCGTGATGCTCGAGCCGAGCCGCCAAGGCTTCGAGTCGAGCCGTGCCGGTCAGCCCTTCGTCGGCCAGCACGAGAAGCGCCTGCTGACGGTTGCCACGTTCCAGATCCCACAACCCCTGCGCCACGCGGCGCAACGACGCATCGTCGATGCTCTGCAACGCCAACCGAGCGCGATCGAATTGACGAAACCGCAACATGGCCCGTAGCGGGTAGAGATCGTCACGACTACCCTGCCAGTCGCGCACGACGTCGTGGCGATCCAACTCAGCAAAGGGATCGTCGCGCTGACGACCGAGGATCCATGGCGACCGGATCATCAACAGGTTGCGATAATCGGTGGACACTTCGGCGTCCGCGGAGATTTCGCGGGTGGTCTCGGCATCCAGCCAGCGTCCGAGCAAAACACCTCCCGGGGCTTCGACTCCGGCGCGTCGCCAATCGTCTTCATAGCGTTGCCAGCTCGCCACCAGACCTTTTTCGAGGGCGATCGGTCGATCCGAAGCCAGGAGCAGCAAGGCGCCACCCGGTGGCGGTCGCACCGCCTCGACGTAGGCGAAATGCTCGTTGAGGGTCGCGATCTGGGTTCGCAGCAGTCCGAGATCGACAAAACGCAATCCGGTCCACTGGAGAAAAACGCCGTCGTCGGACAGCCGATCCTTGGCGATGGCATAGAGCTCGGCGGTAAAGAGACTGGCGGCGCCGAGGGTCCAAGGATGAGAGGGCTGCGAGATGATCAGGTCGTAACGGGTCTCGCCGGTGGTCAACACGTTGCGCGCGTCGTTGAGGATCAGCTCGAGACGTGGATCGGCGAGTGGATCGTCGAGACGCCAATCCGACAGGGTTCGGTTGGCGCGGATCACCTCGGGCTCGATTTCTGCGACGTCGATCCGGGTGACGTTCGCCGGCAGCGCCGAGGAGGTGATGCCGGCGCCAAAACCGATCACCAAGGCCCGATCGGCCTCGGGTCGCGCGGTCGCGGGAAGCATGGCCAGCCAGCGTGCGATCGTGTAGCGAGCAGGTCGACTGCCGTCGATCTGGATCGACGATTCGGGAAGGCCATCCGTGGTCAGCCGTTGCTCACCGTCGAGATCTTGCAGCATCACGGTCGTGCTACGCCCGACGCCGAGATAGGTGACTTCTTCGGCTGCCATGGGCTCGGCGAGCGCCGACCGACCGAGCAGACTCCACGGTGTCGGCGGTGGCCATACGAAGACCGCGAGCACGCCCAGCGTGGCGAGGGCCGTACCGACCCGCCACCGGCCGCCCGCCACGGTGAATGCGATCCCGGCGAGCACGGCGCTGATCACCAGCAGCGTCGCCAAGGTGCCGTCGAAGCGAAAGCTCGGCAGCAGCCAAAAACCACAAAGCACCGAGCCGATGATGGTGCCGGCGGTATTGCAGGCATAGACACGCCCACTGCTCGCCGCCGCCGTCGACACATCCGAGGCCACCGCACGCACCGCCAACGGAAATGACACACCCAGCAGGATGGCCCCCGGCAAAAGGGTGACGCCGATCAACGCCAACGCTCCGGGTGAGAGACCGGCGCGCTCGACAAAACGACCGACCATCTCGTGATCGAGCCCATGGACTGCGCCGAGCGCGCAGATCGCGATTCCGAGCTGGGCGACACCGAATCCGCCCCAGCTGGCGCGCCGTGACCAGCGTGGCGTGCCGGCGAGCAGCGCGCCGAGCGCGATCCCGACCAAAAACGCCGCCAGCATGATCGCGAAGGCATAGAGGCTGCCGCCGAGAGGATGGCTGAGCACCCGCGTCCAATAGACCTCGTACGCCATCCCGACCAGACCGGAGCCACCGATCAAAACGAACATGACCACGGCGAGACGATCGAGCGCGGGCTTGTCGGTGGATGTCGTGTGATCCGGCTCGGTCTCGAGATCGACGCCACCCCGGTGTCGAAACCACAGCCAGGCGAGCCCGGCGACGAAGAGGTTGATCGCAACCGCGACCCAAATCGTCATGCCGAGCCCCAATCGCGGGATCAGAACGAAGCCAGCCGCCAGGGTCCCGGCGGCGGCACCCAAGGTATTGACCATGTAGAGGGTCGCGACACCACGACTGATCTGCCGTTCGGTGACGACCCAAAAGCGCACCAGTAACGGCAGCGTCGCACCCATCATCGCCGTCGGGATGCCGACGATCACGAACGAAAAGACAAGAAAGAAAAGGGCCGATGCCAAGCCTTCGAGCTCGATCGCGCGAGCCAGGGCGATATGCGCGTCACGAGTCAGATCGAGCGCCGGCGCCACCAAGAGAGCGCTCAGCGCGATCCCCACCTCGAGCGCCGCGTACCACAGCACCGGTCGACGAATGCGATGGATCGATCGGGCAATGAGCGCCGCGCCGGCCCCCAAACCGAACATATAGGCCGCCAAGACGGCAGCCGTCGCGGTCGCCGTGGCCCCGAAAACCAGCGCGAACTGTTGGGTCCAGACGAGCTGATAGACCAGCGCGCTGAAGCCGGACAAGACGAAGAGCACGGCGACGACCGAGCGGTCGAGAAAGGCGCGTGAATCGGTGAGAGATATCGGATCGGCCATCGAAGCGCAGAGTATCGCGCGATCACCGACTACTTTCCAATCTCTCAACCGTCTACGATCGATCTCGGTCTCGTAAAGATCCGTGGTGCGAGGCGGTCTCTCGGTCTCGCACCATGCGTTGCAGCCTCGGTTAAGGAACGTCGTCTACCGTTTGTGGTGTGAACGGTAAGGAAAGATCCCCGGACAAGAGATCGATGACTTTCTCGACTCGAAGCACCGGGTTGGGGCCGGATGCGTCGACACGCATGTGGGCGGTGAGGGCGTCAAAGCGAAACGTATCGATGCCTCGTAGGTGCCAACCGGGAACGAGGACACTCAGCCGAGAACCGTTCGCGAAGGCATGATAGCCCGGTGAATCGAGGTACATCGGCATGGGTGCGGTCGGCGGTAGCAGGCTTTTGTCGGCTTGCGAGGGCACGGACAGTCCGGCAGGCGATGCTTCATCGTCGACCAGAACCGCCCAGTGCACGTGGTAGGTAGCGCCGTCGTTACCGTAGTCGCTGTCCAGGTTTTCGTCCCACAGGGGTGTGTCGTCGAAGTCGGGATGGCTGGTCACGGCGAGCACGAGGGTGCCTTCGATCTCGCGAAAGCCCACCGAGGCAGGTGGCATGGTGGTCGGGAAGACGTAGCCGAGCACGGGCGCACCGTCGACCTGGCCGGCGGCGATGGGCATCACGGTCGCGACGCGACCACGAACGTCGAGACTGACATGGTAGGTGTCGAGCGACTCGAAGTAGGTGGCGGTCGCGGCGGTGACGTCGAGCGCGGCGGGGTTCTCATCGGTGGTGGCGCGGGGCCACGCGCTCTTCGCCGCTGCTTGGGTACCCGTGACTTTTCGGGTCGTGTCGAGCTTCGAAAGAACATGGTGAACCGCCAGCAGTGGTCGATCACCCGAGGCGTCGACTCGCATGAAGGCGGTCAGCGCGCCGATCTCGAGATCGACACGTCGCTTGACTCGATCCGCCGGAACGATCGTGTGGAGCCGGTTTCCCCGCTCGACCACGGTGAAGCCGGGGCTGTCGAGGTACATCGGCATGGGGGCGGTCGGTGGCAGAACATCGTTCTTGTCGGCCTGAACGACGGCGAGCCCGGCTGGAGCCCGTTGGTCGGCGTCGAGCACGACCCAATGAGCATGGTAGACCGCGCCGTCGTCGTCATACGCCTCGTTCTGATCTTCGTCCCACAGAGGCGTGTCGTCGAAATCGGGATGGCTGGTGATGGCGAGCGCCACCGTGCCGGCATCCCGTCGAAATCCGACATCCGATGGGCTGAGATCGGTCGTGAAGACATAGCCGAGCACGGGCGCGCCATGGACTTGGCCCGCTGGCTCGGGTGTGATCGACGCGGCGTCACCCGCGGCTTCGATGGTGAAGACGAGGCTGTCGAGCTCCGCGACATACCGTGCATCGAGCGCGCGCAGCTCGAGCGACGGGTGATCGGCGAACTCGGGAGCATGTGTGGTGTCGGCGATCGTAGGACTAGCGAAAAAAGCGTTGAAAACGAGAAAAATGGTCGTGACGAAGATCGATCGAAGCATCGGTCCGTTCTCCCGTGCGTTTAAATGGTTTCGACTCGCTACGACTTTGAGACTGACGGAAGACACCTGGCTTGTCAAGATGCTATCGACTCGATACTTTTATGAGGCCATGTCTTCGAAGGTCCGACCATGAATCCAAGCCGTCTCCATCAGCTCACCGAACGACTGACCTCGCTCTTTCGCGCCGGTCTGCGCCAAGCCGCCACGGAGCACGGTCTCAAATTGGTGCAATTGGAAGCGTTGATCTACTTGGGGTCGGCGAATCGCTATAGCGACACGCCCGCCGCGCTGACCGAGTATCTGGGCATCACCAAAGGAACGGTCAGCCAAACACTCAAGGCGCTCGAGAAGCGTGGTCTGATCAAGAAGGTCGCGGACCTTGTGGATGGTCGAGTCGTTCACTGTCGCCCGACCGAAACGGGACAAACGATGATCGACCAGGTGTATCCGATTCAGCTCTTCGCCGAGCTGCCGGACACGACCTTCGAGCAACCGGCCCGCGAGCTCGAGTCGCTGCTCCGCACCCTCCAGCAGGCAAACGATCTCAGGAGCTTCGGGATCTGTCGCTCATGTCGTTTTTTCGAACCACGCGAGCTGGGCGGCCGGTGTGGTCTGACCAAGGAAGCCCTGTCCCCCGAGGACGCGACCAAGTTGTGTCGCGAGCACGAGCTCGCGAGCTAGGCCGAAGGCGGCTTGGTCGGCCGGATCTCGATCCGGCTAGGTAGGGCCCGAGCCGGATAACGCAGGAGATCGAGCACCACCTGGGCGACGTCCTCGGAGCGCAGCATCCAATCGGTGTCGCCGGCGCGGTGCGCGAAATCGGTATCGACGCTACCGGGCATGACGGTGGTGACGCGGATACCGTATTTGCGCAGGTCGAGCATGGCGGCTTCGGCCAGACCGAGCATGCCGAATTTGCTCGCGTTGTAGGCCGCGCCGCCCTTGATGGCGTTGCGTGAGGCGATGCTGGCGATGTTGACGATCCAACCGTCTTCTCGGGGTTTCATCAACCGGGCCGCTGACGAGAGGGCGTAGAAGGCGCCGTCGAGGTTGGTGTGCACGACGGCACGCCAATCGTCGGCGCTCATCTCGTCGACCGGCGCGAAGCGACCGACACCGGCGTTGTTGACCAGCAGGTCGAGTCGGCCGTGACGACCGGCGAGTCGTTGCAACCAGCTGTCGACCGCGCCTTCGTCCTGCACGTCGACCCGCTCGCCTTCACAGCCGAGCTGTTCGGTGACCTCGCGCAAGCTGTCTTCGTTGCGTCCGGTCACCGAGACGGTCCACCCTTCGGCGACCAAAGCCTCGGCGATGCCCCGACCGATGCCACGTGTACCGCCGGTGATCGCCGCGACTTTGTTGCTCATGTCATTCTCCGGTCCATTGTTCGAGCCAGGACAGCACTTCGGCGTGCCATTGCAGGCTGTTCTTGGGCTTGAGCACCCAGTGGTTCTCCTCGTGGAACCAGAGCAGACGCGACGGAATGCCGCGGCGCTGCAGAGCGGTGAAGGTCGCCAGACCCTGCTCGGGAGGCACGCGAAAATCGAGCTCGCCGTGGATCACCAGCATCGGGGTTTGCCATTTGTCGACGTCGAGGGCGGGATTCCAGCGCGCGTAGGACTCGGGCATCTGCCACGGCGTGCCACCGAATTCCCACTCGACGAACCACAGCTCCTCGGTGGTGTAGTACATCGACCGGGTGTCGAAGAGACCGTCGTGGTTGACCAGGCAATCGAAACGGTCGGCCCAATTGCCGGCGATCCAATTGATCATGTAGCCACCGTAGGAAGCGCCGAGGGCGCAGATCCGCTCCCCGTCGAGCCAGGAATAGGCGCCGAGCGCGTGGTCGAGACCCTTTTGCAGATCCTCGAGAGGCAGGCTTCCCCATTCGCCGGTGATCGAATCGGTGAACGCCTGGCCGTAGCCGGTCGAACCGTGGAAGTCGACCATCACCGCGGCGTAGCCGGCGCCGGCGTAGATCTGCGGATTCCACCGATAGTGGAAATCGTCGTCGAACGAGCCCTGAGGGCCACCGTGGATGAGAAAGGCGATCGGATACTGCTGGCCCGGCGTGTAATCGGCGGGTTTGACGAGGTAGGCGTAGACCGTCTCGCCACGCGCGCCCGAGAAGGTGAACTGCTCGTACTCACCGAAGGTGAGCTCGTCGAGACGGGCGCGGTTGTGATCGGTGAGCGCCATGGGTTCGCTGCCGGCGTCGAGCCGGTAGAGGTGCACGGGGCTGGTAAGGCTGTCCTGGCCGTAGACGATCGAGCCACCCGGCAAGGCCGACGGCGAGCGGACGTGACCGGCACCGGTTTCGATCTCGCGGACCGTGCCGTCGACGAGGGTGATGGCGAAGAGGTCGACCTCACCGATGTTCTGCGCCGTGGCGAGCACGACGTTGTCGTCGGCGAAGGAGAAGCCGCCGATCGAGCGGTCGAAGTCGTCGGCCACGACCTGTGGCGTACCTTCGGGCCAGCTCTGCACCATCAAACGCTTGCGATCCGATTCGAACATCGGCCGCTCCATGGCGAGCCAGGCGAGGGTCCGACCTGAGGGCGAAAACACCGGCATGCTGTCCAGCGCCGGATTGCGGGTCAGCTGACGGAGGGCACCACCGCCGATCGGCACGGCGTAGAGGTCGAAATTGGTCGACCACGGCTCGGTGGTGCCGGCGACCCGACCCGCGAAGACGACCGTCGCACCATCGCGACTGACGGTGATCTCCTCGTCACCGCCGAAGGGCTTCGAGGGGATATCGCCATCGAAACCCGGGGTGAGAAAGATCGGCTCGCCGCCCTTGTCACCGAGCGGAATGGCGAAAAGATGGGCACGACGCCCGTCCTTCCAGGTATCCCAATGACGCACGAAAAGCCGGTCGAAGACGAGACCGTCACCGGTGGACTCGGCAGCGAGACGCTCGGTGGTGCACGCCAGGGTGTCGCAGCTCGGAAAGACCTCCATCGACACCACCAGGTGACGACCGTCCGGCGCCACCACCAGCGCCCCGACATCGAGCGGCACGTCGGTGATCTGACGCGCTTCTCCCCCACCGAGCGGCAAACGCCACACCTGACTCGAGCCCGAGCGACTGGAGAGGAAATAGAGCCCCTTGCCGTCGGGTGACCAGCGCGGGCTGTAGTCCGACGCTTCGTGCGTGGTCAGCTGGCGCGGCTGTGTCGAGCCATCGCTGGGTACCAGCCAAAGATCGGTGCGACCGCGATCCGCTTCGAGATCCGTCGAGCGAAGGACATAGGCCACCCATGCGCCGTCGGGCGAGGGGCGAGGATCGGAAACGCGATCCATCATCACCAGATCTTCGGCGGTCATCGGCCG
>JBCDBH010000143.1:0-13804 GCA_039184055.1 Acidobacteriota bacterium | reverse complement strand
TCGTCGGCTCGCTGGTCGGCATCGGTTCGGCGGCGATCGTTCATCCGTTTCTCGATTCGCTGCTCGATCGTCACGTCGGACCGTTCGAGGTAATGCCCGGTGACGTCGTGCTCGGCATCGTGCTCGGCATCGTCGCCGCGATCTTCGCCGCCTATCTCCCGGCGCGCGCCGCCGCGGCTTTGCCTCCACGCGAAGCGCTCGGCAAGCGACGGCCCGCCGCGCATCCATCCCGCCGCTGGCTGGTGATCGGACTGCTTCTCGCCGCGTTGGGCGTGGCGATTCTCGTCGTGTCCCAACGCGTGTCCACCCCCATCGCGGCCGTTGCGCTGTTGCTCGGACCGGTGCTCGGCTTGATCGGCTTCGGTGCCTGCTCGCCGTGGCTGCTCGGTTGGCTGGCGAAACGCGCGGCGCGGCTACCGCTGGCGTGGCGTCTCGCCGTTCGTGACGCCGGGCGCTTCCGTGCGCGTGACGGCGCGGTGGTCACCGCCGTGCTCGCCGGTATGTCGATGAGCGTCACGATCGCGGCGCTGGTGACCAGCGTCGATCACAAGGTCGGGCCGTTTCCAAGCTCGTATCGTGACGATCAGATGCTGGTCGAAGGCCCCGGGGCCGACGACGTCGCGCCCAAAATCGCCGAGGAGCTTTCGGCGATCGCCGTGGCGCCGCTTCAGGCCGCGTACCTACGTGGCGAGCCGGTACGGGGACGGGTCGGAGGCGAGTTCCGGCTCGGACTCGGTGAGTGGGTGGCGGTCGGTGACGCCGAGCTTCTGCGGGCCTTGGGCGCCGACCGAGTTGGGACGACCCACGATCGGAGTCGGCTGGTGGTGCTCGACATCGAAGATCTCGCAAACGTGGGCGCCGAGACCACCACGGTCGAGCTCACCACGTGGGTCGGAGGTGACATCATCGACACACCCGACATCACCTTCGTCCGCACGTCGCAGTTCGTTCGCGAGCCGCTCTACTTTGTCGATCGGGCCGCCCTCGAAACCCTGGGTTGGCGGGCCAGCGCGCCGCCTAATCGCACGCTCGTTCCCTGGGTGGTGCGTCTCGATCGAGCGGTGACCTCCAAGCATTTGTCCCAGGCACGAGAGATCGCCGCGGCGTCGGTACGGACCTCGGTGGATGCCAACCTCTTGCACCTCAACCCGACCCGGGGCGCTTATCTCAGCGTGCTCTTGCTTTCCGTGGTCACGGGCCTGGTCGTGGTGCTCATCGCTACCTCTTTGTCGGCCGCCGAATCGTCGGGTGACGCGCGCATCCTGCGGACGGTCGGGGCGGCGCCACGCTTGTTGCGTCTGCACCTGGCGGCACGAGCCGCCTATTTGTCGCTGCTCGGCTGCCTGCTCGCCGTACCCGCCGGCCTGGTGGTCGCGATCGGGATCTTCGCCTCCGCCGACATCCCGCTCGACTTCATCATGCCCTGGTCACACCTGCTGACCATCGTCGGCGTCCTGCCGGTCTTGGTCTATGTCGCGACCTGGTGTCTCCAGCCACCCAAAACCGAGCTCCGGCCACGGTTGGCGAGTTGAGGAGGATAGGGGTGTTTTGTCTACGATCTTCGACGCTTGTTCTCGTTGCGCTTTTTGTTCTTGCCATACCTGCCGTCTTCGCCGACTCTCCATCGACGCGCGGGTCGATCGATTGGCGCCCGTACGAGGGCGAGGCCTTCGACGGCAGCCCTCTACGCGGTGAGCTCGGGAGCATCCTTGTTCCGGAAAGTCACGATCGCCCCGACGGTCCAACCATCGAGCTGGCGTTCGTACGCTTCCGCACCGATCATCCCGATCCTGGACCGCCGATCTTCTTTCTCGCCGGTGGGCCAGGAGGCTCGGGGATCGAGGGCGCCGCCCTCGTCGCGACGCATCCTCAATTTCGCTTGCTCGAGCACGCCGACGTCATCGGTCTCGATCAGCGTGGCATCGGCGAGAGCCTGCCGAAGCTCACCGAGCCGGTCGTCACGACGTCTTTGCCGTTCGACCGGATCATCGATCGCGCCGAGGTGGTTACCGCGATGCAGGACGTCGCCACGCGTACCGCCGACCACTGGCGACGTCGTGGTGTCGATCCGAGCGCCTATCACTCGGCGGCGAGTGCCGACGATCTCGATGCGTTACGACACGCCTTGGGTGTCGAGACGATCGTGCTCTTCGGCACGAGCTATGGCTCGCATTTGGGGCTCGCCTATTTGCATCGTCATGGAGAGCACGTCGCCCGCGCGGTGCTCACTAAGGTCGAGGGGCCTGATCACACCTGGAAGCTCCCGAGCACGGTCCAGTATCAATTGGAGGCCATCGATCAACTGGTGATCAACGAACCCGCGCTCGCCGATCAGCTTCCCGATCTGCTCGGTAGCGTACGCGCGCTGCTCGATCGGCTCGCCGCGGTGCCGGTCCGCGTCGATGGCGATCCACCTGTCGTGATCGGTCCGCTCGATCTGCAAATCGCCCTCTCCCGTCGTCTCGATACGGCTGCCTCGATCGAAGCGCTGCCGGCCTTGATCACCAAGCTCGAAAACGACGATTGGAGTGAGATCGCTCCCGTCGCGCGTGAGAATCGAGCGTTGACCGTCGACGCCTTGGCTCTGATGGTGGATTGCGCGTCGGGTACGACGGCCGCGCGGCGTCGACAGATCGAGCAAGAGATCCGAGATCCTGCCAACCTGCTCGTCGACGCCATCCACGCACCCTTTACCTTCGATGTCTGCGACGCCATCGACGCACACGATCTCGGCGATGATTTTCGCCACGCCTGGCGGGGCTCGAGGAGCGACGTTCCGACGTTCTTCGTCAGCGGCACGCTCGATGTCCGGACCCCGCCGAGCAATGTCGAGGCCGTGCTCGGAGGCTTCGAACGTGGCGCGCATGTTCTGGTCGAGAACGCCGGTCATGAAGCCCGCGAGCTGATGGCACGTGAATACCGTGAGCTCTTGCAGGCCTTTCTGCGTGGCGAGTCGGTCGGCTCGACGACGGTGACCCTGCCACGGCCGCTCTTCGCTCTCGCATCCGAGTAGCCTGTGATCTGAAAGAACCGTGTGATCTGCATACCAGGGTAGTCTTGGCCTCGTAATCCGAATCCGCGACGTCACGAAGCAGTTGACGAACGACAACTTTGGGCCGAGGAAGACGTGGGCCAGATCACATCGCTATTCGTGAGACGGGTGGCCGGTATCGCCGATCCGAGCGTCGATACCGATCCGCTCCTGCATGACTTGGGCATCGAGCCGGACAGCCCGTTCGATCCCAAGCTCATGGTGCCGGCCGACGAGTATTACGACTTTCTCGAAAAGCTCGCGAAGCTCGATCCCCACGGCGAGACGATCCCGCTGCGTGCCGGGGCCGCGATGCGTTGCGACGACTACGGCGCCTTTGGCTTGGCTTGGAAGTCGGCACCCACGCTGCGGGCTTCCTACGAGCGCGCCGAGCGCTACGCGCGGGTGCTCACCAGTGTGTCGACCTACGAGGTCGAACCAGCCAATGATGGCGCCTACATGCATCTGCACCGATCAGGCGTGCGCCGGCTCGGGTTGCGGCTCTCCAATGAGGCGACCCTGGCGAGCATCGCCTCGATCAGTCGCCAGGTTGCGACGCGGGACTTCGAGCCGCTGGCGATTTTCGTCAAACACGGAGCGCCGGCATCCACCGACGCGCACGAAGCCTATTTTGGCTGTCCGGTGTATTTCGATACCGACCGTGACGCGCTGCTCGTGTCCCATGAGACGTTGCACACCCCGAACAAGCTCGGCGACGAGACCATCTCGAGCTTCTTCGATACGCATCTCGAGACCGAGCTCGCCGAGCTCGACGACGACAGCGTCCTGCACCGCCGGGTGCAGATTCAGATTTCGAAGGTCTTGAGCGAGGGCGTGCCGGCCGTATCGACGATCGCCAAAGAGCTCGGCATGAGCGGCCGCACCCTCCAGCGTCGTTTGTCGGATCGTGGGTTCTCGTATCAAAGCCTGGTCGATGAGTCGCGGCGTCAGCTGGCCGAACGCTGTCTCGAGCAGACCGAGTACTCGCTCGCCGAGGTCGCCTTCATGACCGGATTCGCCGATCAGAGCTCGTTTACCCGCGCCTTCAAGCGTTGGGCCGGCCAAACACCACGTTCCTATCGTCTCGAAGCTGGCTGAGGAGACAAGTTGGCGCCTGATGCCAAAATCTTGGCGGGCGCTGTCAAGAAGCCTCGTGGCCATGTCGGTAGTTTTTGGTTGTCAGCGAACAACCATCAACTCCAGACAGCAACTCCAAGGAGCAAGCCATGAGCCAACAGCACGATCAATCAGGCATCACCCTCGTTCTCGGCGGTACCGGCAAGACCGGTCGACGGATTGTCGCGGGGCTCGAAAAGCGCGGTGTCGCGGTACGGATCGGTTCACGGTCGGCCTCACCGGCGTTCGATTGGCACGACGAAGCCGGTTGGGACGCCTGTTTGCAAGACGTCCACACGGCGTATATCAACTTCACACCCGATCTCGCCGTCCCCGGGGCCACCGACGCGATCCAGGCCTTTGTCGATCGTGCCAAGCTACGTGGCGTCCGACGGCTGGTGCTGCTGTCGGGCCGGGGTGAGGCGGAAGCCCAGGCGTGCGAGCGGATCGTCCAAAACAGTGGTCTCGAGTCGACGATCGTCCGCGCCAGCTGGTTCAACCAGAACTTCTCCGAAGGCGCCTTCATCGACATGGTCCATGCCGGTGCGATCACCCTTCCCGCCGCCGATATTCTTGAACCCTATGTCGACGTCGACGACATCGCTGAAGTCGCGATCGTCGCGCTCACCGAGCCCGGGCACGATGGCGAGGTCTACGAGGTCACCGGTCCACGTCTCATGAGCCTCGCCGAGGTCGCCACCGAGCTGTCGCGCGCCACCGGTCGCGAAATCGCCTACGTCGAGGTGCCCCACGAGGCTTTCGTCGGTCATATCCGCGAATCCGGTGCGCCGAAGGAAGTGGTGTGGCTGATGGACTATCTCTTCTCGACCGTGCTCGACGGACGCAACTCCCACCTCACCGACGGCGTGCAGCGTGCCCTCGGTCGTTCACCGAAGGATTTCGCCGACTACGCCCGCGAAACCGCCACCACCGGCGTATGGGAGCCAACATGAACGTCTTCGCCATCGTCCTCGTTCTCGCCACCCTGCTGTGTGCCCTGGTTGCCGGCTTCGTCTTCGCCTTCGCGTGTGTCGCCATGCCGGGTCTCGGTACGCTCAACGACCGCGAGTTCATCCGTGCCTTCCAGGTGATCGATCGAGTGATTCAAAACAACCAGCCGTTCTTCGTGCTGGTGTGGGCCGGCTCGGCCCTGGCCCTGATGGCATCCGGCGTGATGGGTTTCGGTCAGCTCGAAGGTCTCGACCGACTCCTCCTGCTCGGTGCCGTGGTGATCTACATCGGTGGCGTGCAGGCCCCGACGATCGCCATCAACGTGCCGCTCAACAATCAGCTGCAAACCGTTGGGGCCGATACCGCCGATGAGGCGGTCCTGGCCAAGGCTCGAGAGGCTTTCGAGTCTCCGTGGAATCGCTGGAACGTCATCCGTACGCTCCTGGCGACGCTCACCTCGGCTTTGCTGATGGTGGTCCTGTTGCGACTCTGACCGCACGCGGCCTGGCGGAGAAGAGGCGGATCCCATTCATTGGGGATCCGCCTTCGGTCGTTACTGCACGGTAAGCGACCAGGCCGAGGTATCACCGCTTTCGAAGTTGTCTTCGAAGAGCAGCGGATCTTCGTTCCAGACATAGGCCCAAGGCTCACGACCGGCGCCGTCCGACCGCGCCTGGAAAACCACCCAGTCCTGGTAGACGGTAAGCGATTCCGGATCCGATGAGCCCGCGCCGGGCACGATGTCGCCGACCAGACGGGTACCGGTTGTGGTGCCGTCGGTACGCCACAGCTCCCATCCCGAGGCCGGCGAGAACGCGACGAAGGCCAGCTCGCCGTCGGGAAGCGGCGTGAGCTCGCGGGGGCGTGACGATTCGGGGCCCGGCACGATGTCACGCACCAGCTCGGTGCCGCCGGGGGTGCCATCGGTCATCCAGAGCTCGTAGCCGTGGGTCGGATCGAGGGCGGTGAAGAAGGTCTTGCCGCCGCTCGTCGCGTAGTACGTGGATTCGAGGTTGATGAGGCTCGACGCGTCCCCGGGCGAGATATCACGCAGAATCGATGGCGGGCCGCCGTCGGTCTTCCACGGCTCACGCCCGGTTCCGGCGTCGGTCTTGGCGATCAGAACGTCCGGGCCCACGCCGGCGAGTGGCCAAGCCGCGGTGGTGATGGCGGAGAGGTTCTGGATCGTGCCGTCGGTACGCCACAGCTGTTGCCCGATCAGATCGTCGCTGGCGGCCCAATACAGCCAGCCGTTGTGCGCCACCAGCTGGTCGGGAAACGACCAGCTGGGTCCGATGTTGATATCGGTGAAGAGATCGGCGGTCGTGCCATCGCTGTGCCACAGCTCGAGACCGCGATCGTCCCGGGCGGCAAAGAACAGCTCATCGCCCAAGAGTACCGGTGGCTCGCTCGTCCAGACGCCGTCACTCGAGCCACCGGTGATATTCGACAGCTGGATCGGTGCGCCGTTGTCGGTGATCCACAATTGGTCGATGCTCGTGTCGTCGTCGTACACGAAAAAGACCTCGTCACCGAGCGCCGCGAACGGCTCGGCGTTCGAGCTGCCCACAGGGTCGATGTCGATCGCCGTGCTGCCGAGCAAAGGGTCGACGATGCGTCGAATTTCGGTGCCGACCGTCAGTTCGAAGGCTCGATAGTAGAGACTGTTGCTCGCCGCGATCAGATTCCGTGGGGTCGAGCTGTTCTCACCAGGTTGGAGATCCTCGAAGACCGTCGCATCCGTCGCGCTTCCATCCCAGGACATGAGCTCACGCCCTTCGTCGTCCGCATCGGCGGCGAAATACACGCGATCACCATGGACGACGAATTCGGTCGGATCCGAGTTGCCGATATCGCGGTTCAAATCACCGAGACGTTGGAGCGATGAGCCGTTGAGCATCCAAGGCTCGACTCCGGTCAGATTGTCGTGGAAGGACGCGAAGAGGCCATTGTCGGTGCCGATCAGGGTGCCGAGAAAGAGCCAGGACAGCGAGTCGATCAAACTGGTGCCCTGCACCGTACCGTCGGTTCGCCACAGCCCACCGTCACCAAAGAAGTAGAGCTGGCCGTCGTACGGGATGAGGTAAGAGTCCTCGCCATTGGAGAAGACGCTCTGCACATCCGGCGAGGCGAGCAGTTGCGCGCCCGGGGTCAGACCGTCGGTGAACCACAGATCGTCGCCGTTGACGAAGAGCACGTCCGAGCCGATCAGACCGAAAGCGATCGGAGCGACCGGTGCCCATTCCTCCACGGTCGCGCCGAGATTGCTGCGATAGAGCTTGCGTCCCGACGGGCTGTCTAAGTTGACGAACAACGACGTGCCACGCACGATCGCGACGGTCGGCGACGACGAGTCCGGGCCCGGCATCACGTCGCTGATCCGGGCGATCGTGTCGCTCGATGGGGAGAGCCTCCATACCTCCTCGCCAAAATCGTCGGTGCGCGCCTCGAAATAGAGCAGGAAATCAAACGCGGTTCCGAGCGGTTTGGCGTTGCTGCTCCCGGTCGGATCGATGTCGTAGACCTTGGTGCCGGCTTCGGTGCCGTCACTGGTCACCAGCTCCCGCCCGGTGGCGGTGGTGAAGCCGGTGTACGCCACCCGTTGGTTTCCCATCGCGATCAGATCTCTCGGGCTCGAGCCCGCGCCACCTGGCTCGAGATCCGTGATCAGCTCGGGCGGGCCGTCGGGTGGCAGCTTCCACAGCTCCTGCCCTTCGTCTTCGGTGCTGGCGACGAAGATCAAGGTGTCACCCAGCACGGTGAGCTCGGTCGGATTCGAGCTGGTCGGGCCGGGCCAAATATCGGCCACCATCATCGTGCCCGCGACGGTGCCGTCGGTCTTCCAGAGCTCGCGACCATAGCTCAGCGTCGAGGCGATGAAGTAGACCTGGTCGCCGAGCTGGATCAGCTTCTGGCTTCCCGATGACTCACGACCCGGTGCGATATCGACCAAGAGCTCGGTGCCGAGCGGCGTGCCGTCGGTTCGCCACAGCTCACTACCGTGGACCTGGTCCGTGGCCGTAAAGACCGTGAAGGCTCCGGCGGCGACGAAATTGGAGGCATTGGACGACGTGCGTAGCACCTCACCCGTGAAGAGATCGCCGATGGGGAAGGTCTCGGCCACGCATACCGACATGGTGAGCACGAGCCACGTGAGCAGAGCTGGAACGAACCGAAAAGACGAAGTCGAGCGCATGCGAGTCTCCTTTGATCAACGAGACTCGACTCTAGAGATATCTCCATGGGGCAATCTTGACGAGAGGTTGACGAGATTCTGATGGCGTTCGGAGATTCCCGAAAACGCTGGGGTTTTCGCAGTCAGTGCGCGGGAATCAACTCGCAGGGATCAAATCGAAGCGCGTACCGAAATCCCGATGCCGTTCGGTGGCGCGATCGAGTACCCAGGCGAAACGCGAGTCGCCCTCCAGCTCGCTGAACACCGGGTCGTCGGCGATACAGCGAGGGCAGAAGAAGCCCTTGTCCACCGCGTCACCGAGTCGGTCGACCGCGCCGTCCACGTCGCCGGCGAGAGCTAGGAGCTGGGCTTCTTTGAAGGTCATCTCGCCGTCCGGCGTGCCGAGACTCGAGCGCTGCTGGATCACGCTGCGGATCATCTCCAGGGCCGCCGCCTGTCGTCCTTCGAGCGTCGCCTCGAGCGTGGCGGCGTAGCGGGCGAATAGATCGCTCGGATTGAGCTCGAGCGCCGGGCCGAGCACGTCGAGCGCGGCATCGGTCTCACCCTCGAGCGCCAACGCCCAGCCACGATAGAAGCGATCGTGTGGCGTGTCGCTCGCCGGCATCAGGTCGAGGAAGCGCGTGTTGTCGCCTCGGTAGAGAAGGGTCACTGGCGCGGTGGCGAACTCCCGGAGCACCAGTGGATCGAGCTCGAGCGCCTCGTCGAGCGCGGCTTGGGACGCGTCGAGATAGCCGGCGTAGCGCAGCACGTACGACTCCGCGTAGCTGCCGGTGGGTGATGGCGGCGTCTGCTGTTCGAGATCCACCAGATGGGCGTACGCCGTCTCCGCGTCGCCTCGCTCGACCAGCAGCGTGGTTTCGAGCATCGCCGGCACCGCCCACAGTGGAGCAAGTTGTCGTGCGTGTGCCACCGCTTCGAGAGCCTGATCGACGTAGGATGCATCGCGGCCACACGACCACGTTTGCGAATAGAGCGCGAAGCCCTTTGCCGTCCAGGCGACCGCGTAGTTCGGATCGAAGACCAGCACACGATCGATCAGATCGAGCAAGATCGCCGCGTCACCACAGGTGATCGTTGCGAACCGTCGTCGGGCTTCGAGCATCAGCCGCAGAGCCTCGGGGTGACTCGGTGACATCCCATCGGGCACGCCACTGACGAGAGCCAGACCGAGAATCTCGATCACATCGTTGGTGATAGCTTCGCGAATCCGCAGAAAGTCCCGCAGCGCGGCTTCCGAGTCGAGCTTGCCGATCTCGTATACCCCGAGCTGCGCCATACCGCCCGTCGGAGCGCTGAACAGATCTACCGTCAATTCCAGACGATCCGCCACCGCGCTTTCCCGCAGCGTCCCGGTCACGAAGGCATCCACCTGGAGCGCTTCGAGCAGCTCGGTCGGCTCCGCCGGCTCCGCGAAGACTGCTTCGCTATAGGCCAACGAGCGCAGCGTGAGTCCCGGTTGCGAGCCCAGCCGCACCGCCAGCTGGTCCGTCATCGACAGCGCCGTCAGCTCGATTGCCGGCTCGTCCCCGATCGCATCGATCGGCAGCACCGCGAGGCGGCCCAGATGTAGGAAGGCCGGTTCCGTCGGCTCGGTCGCGTCCGGCGCGCCCCCGACCTGGAACCACCAGCCCACCAGGCCACCCACCATCAGCACCGCGACCGCCCAAAATGCCAGACGATTTCGGTGCGCTGGAGGCGCGAGCGGCTCTGGGATTCCCGCCCCGGTCGGTGTTTCGACGATGGTCGGCGTCTTGATGATCTCCTCGACTGGCGCATTCGTTACCACCGTCACCGGCCCCGTGAACTGATAGCCCTTGCCGTACACGGTTTTGATCATCGACTGGCGTTTGGCGTCGTCCCCCAACACCCGTCGTGCCGCGTAAATCGCCCGACTCAGCGCGCTCTCGCCGATATGCTGCTCCCGCCACACCCGTTCGAAAAGCTCCTGCTTCGACACCACCCGCTCGCGATTCTCGATCAAATACACCAACAACTCCTGCACGCGTGGCTCCATCGTGACGGTCTCGCCGTCACGAACGAGCTCGTACGTTGCCGTGTTCAGAGTTGCTTCACCTATCGCAAATCGCATGCTCGGTCGTTCACCTCCGAGAGCAGGCTACTACGGTTTGCATCGTCGCCCATCGAAATAGGCGTATCTATGAGCGATGTGGCGTGGGCTATATTGATGGCGGCAACGATCAATTCAGATAGCGCAAGCGCGTTTTTCTATGAGGGAGATGAAGATGTCTAGTCTGGCCAGAATCAGTGTTCTGTGCGCGTTGCTCGTCACGTCCATCGGCTGTTCGAGCGTCCGGATCGAAAAGATCCCCGATCCCGCCACCTACGACCTCCACGCCACCTGCCACGCCGATGACGAGCAGGCCGAGCTCCAACCGTGCCGCAACCAGATCCAACGCCGGGCCGACGCCATCGAAGGCACCCGCTACTACCTGCCTCGGCCCTACGTTGTCGTCAAAAAGCCCTTCCCGGTCGGTGGCGGTACCTACTACATCGAAGCGGAGCTGAAAGACGGCCAGCTCGTTGCCGTCGGCGAGCTCGACGAGGCCATCCAGCGCTACTTCCCCGACGGGCGGCTCGGTAGCCCGGCCAGCCTCAAAGAAAACCGACCCGCTGACAACGCGCAAAGAGGAGCGGCGGAAGCGGGTTCCGACAGCGGCGACGAGGGCGACGACGAGTCCGACCAAGACCCACCACCCGTCGAAACCGACAAAGAAGTCAAAGGGGCCCAAGCATCGGTCAGCGGTGATCCGTCGACCGATCCCGTCATCGAGCTCTCACCTCTCTTCGACATCGTGCTCCTGCCCGACTTCAGCGAGCAATACGCCATCCAGGTTCGTAGCGGCCTCTTTCGGGCCTCCGCCGACATCGGTCTCGAAAACGGCTGGATGGCCGAAAAAATCAACACCGACATCGACAACTCCCAGCTCGGCGAGCTCCTCACCACCACCGCCAACAAACTCGTCGACGCCTCCATCACCAGCTTCTTTCCCGCAGCCGTCGCCGTCGACAAAGCCGCCGCCCAGCCCAACGCCAATCCCGAAGCCATTCGTCTCTCGGCAACCGAATCGGCAACGGCCTCCTCCGAAACCGTGCTCATCCGCGTCGACCACGTCGAGCTCACCGTTCCTGGCCTTTATCCCATCCTCAAACCCCACGAGCTCGGCTGCACCGCCGGGGCAAAGAAGCCGTGCATTCCCCGAATCGACTGGCGGACCCGAAGCCGGATCGTCCTGACCTTGGAAACCTCAAACGCCGAGTCGGCACCGATCAGTGCGACACCGACTCGTACAAACCCTGTCCCCCTCACCCGTGAAGACCCCGGCTGCGACGTCGAGGGCATCGTCGAAGATCCTGCTACCTACGTGTCCTTCTCGAGGATCCGCCGTGCCTTCGTCGACGATCACGTACGGATCGACGCCCGTGTCACTCAAAGCTCAACCGACGGCCGCGTCTTCACCCTGATCATCGATCCGGCGAATCTAAAGAAGCCCGAAGAGCTCGAGAACGACCCGGACTACGTTGTCTCATTTCGGTTCGCGATCAGACGGGCGCTGGAGAAATGTGGGGTAGAAGTGGGGAGCGTTCGGATTCTGGTAAGTCGCGAGTGAAGCATTCGGGTGACGTGACTCAGGTTTTTTTCGGTGGATTCCTTGTCGAGCACTGGCGTTGGATTTTCAGCTCGTGATCCGTGACATCTAGAGATGGTCGTCTTGGTTGGGACGTCTACGGAGACGAACGGTGTTGCGTTCGACAGCCGCCGACGTGATCGGGCGGTGTTTTTCCCGTGTTCACGAGCTTCCGACCGCGCCAAGTGGGATCGATTCATGGTGAATCGTCGTCTGACGACGTCTTTGAGCGGCGATGGGCTTCAAATCGTTCATGCGACCGCGTCGGATCGTGGCGTTAAGGATTTTGATTGTTGCCGACGCGGTCGGAGAGCGATGTTTGGTGAAAAAACGTCGTCCGACATGGTGGGTTGATTTGTTCTAAGAGTTTGATTGGAAGGGGCTTACGCGAATCAGCACGGTCGGTGCCAATACGGGTGGGGGGCTGATCGCAGAGGTACGGCAGCCGAAGCCACTTCGTAGATACAACGATTCGCTATGACAGGCCGCCGCGCCTCGGCCCTGATTCGTCTACTGCTCGACGACCGTAAAGGTCTTGTTGCACAGCTTTTTGTCGCCATAAAAGACCTCGAAGGTCCAATCACCAGGACTGACTTCCCAAGGCGTAGAGAAAGCATATGCCGTGTGTTTGACCGCTCCGATGTCGACGCGATCCTTCCATTGTTGAACCGTCATGGAGCGTCCGGATTCTGGATCGGTGATTTCGGGATGGGTCAGTCGAAAACCGATCTCGATGTTCTTGGCCACCGGCTTTCCTTCGATGACGAACTGAAAGCCAAACGAGGTTCCCAGTGTCGCCGGAACGGTCGTGGTGGCCTCGGTCAGGCGCCAGTTGTCAACGACTCTGCCGCCATCTTCTCGATCGATTGTTTGCTCGACCTCGGTGACGGCGTAGAGACCGTATTCGGTGATCGTGGCGCCATCGACTTGGATCACTTGAGCGGATACGGATATCGCGCCGCACAGCACGACCAAAACGGCTAGAGCGAGAGAGAGACGGAGACGGTTCGAACCCACGACACAACCTCCTATCCAGGTTCTCCTGGGAGCTTTGATGATCCTACCGTCGACTCATGACCAGGGTTGACCTCAATAGTCAGGTCGAGCGGTGATCGAAAATCCAAGGTTGACTATAGCAGGCGACGAGACAGGTCAAATGACCAAAGGCGATCGTATAGGGGTCTGTCGATCCCTAATCGCCTTGTGGTTTCGATATCACTTAGTTTTCCTGGCAGGAAAGAGGTATTGCGACTTTTGATGATTTGTGTATAGAATCTCTGCCAGAAGAACGCCGAATAGGCTTTTTGCTTAGATGAAGGCACAGCGCCGTTCACGCTTCGCCGCGAGCTTGCTTATAGGTCGTGAGCGATTGTCGAACTGTGAATGGTCGCAAGCGTGACGGCTTCGAGGCGGTTGCCCGGGGATGCTGATTGTCCGAACTTCTTTCGAAAGGAGGTGAACATCCATGGAGAATCTTTTTGAGATCGAAACTCTTCAAAACTGGCAGGAAGAGGTCGCGGCCGACGCCGTTCCGAGATACATCATGGCGCCCGAAGCGACGCCGCCGACAAAGAGCACTGCCGCGTTTGCCATCGGGCCAACCATCGATTCGGCGACGCCCCACTCGAGCATGGTGGGGGCCATCGTCTCAACGCCGAAGTCTTGGCCGATGGGCAGCCACATGCCGAAGCCAGCGGCCCAGGCGAGTGGCAGTAGCGCGGTTAGGCCTGCCTCGCGACGGGCGAGCACGAACGCGGCAAGCGTGTATGCCATGCACAGCAGGCCGAGCGCGAACAAGCCGGGTTGCGGGTCGGCGGGCAGAAGCCTGTGTGCCGTCGCGGCGGCACCGAGCACACCGAGCAG
>JBCDBH010000142.1:0-13822 GCA_039184055.1 Acidobacteriota bacterium | reverse complement strand
CCGGGGGGGGGCCCCCGGGCGGGGGGCCCCCCGACGGGCGTGTTCACGGGCGTCACACCCATTGTGAGCGGTATCGATGATCGCGTGTTCCGACTCGACCCCACGCGCGCCCGTCTCGCGACCGATCTCCTCCTACCGGGACGGGGTACGGAGACTCCCGAGGCCGCCGCGACCTCCGAGGCGGCCACTGAAAGCGGTCGGATCGTCGGGACGGTGGCGCCCGTGCCCATCGACGTCAAGTTGCCCAACCCGCAGCGTGAGCTCAAGATCGATCTCGAAAACGAGGCCGGGCTACGCAACATCTTCGAGGAGCTCGCCGGGCCCGGTCGTGAGGTGGTGACCCTGCTCGACGTGTCGTCGAACGCCGATCAATTCGGCGTCGACCTGGTGGCGCGTCGTGACAGTCGCCAGCCGCTTGAGCTCGATATCGACGCCCTCGATCTGGTGGCGCCGGGTCGCAACGTCCGCGCCATGACCACGCCGATCGTGCAGTGGGAGCCGGTACGCACGATTCAGAATCCCGATGTCGGACCCTTTCCGCCGATTCTCGCCTCGCGTGACGACGGTGGCGCCACCCGGCTCGGCGCCGACTCGGTGACCCTGGTGCCGGTGGCGCCGCGCCCGGTAGTCGAGCAGATCGTCGCCGAGCATGCCAGTCAGCCGGCGGGGGCGATGTTCACCTTGCCGTTCGGGATGAAAGCGGCGGCGATGCTGCGGCGTCAAGGTGGCGGTCGCACCGCCGCGCTGACGCTCGATCGACCGGTGAGCACCGACGGCGAGCTGACCGGCGGCATGCAGCTGTCGATGCGCGCCACGGGCTTTGTCGGCAGCGAGTCACCGGGTTTCGACGGTGCGACGTACCAGACCCGCAACGGTGTCGATCCGGTGACCCGCGCGCCGCTCGGGATCAGCGTGCTGTGGGCGTCGGCCAATCCGGCGTCGAGCGCCGAGACGATCTTCAACAACGAAATGGGCCCGGGTGGTACCGATCCACGCGTGCCGGTGACCCGACTCGACATCTCGGGCTATGGCGCCAGCATGTTCAGCGATTGGCGTGCCCCGGACGCCGGCAACGCCGAGACCACCCAGGTGCGTTTCGATGTCGTCGTCGGACGCACCGCCTACGAGGTGGTGCAGGTCAAGACGACGCTCTACCCCTGGGGCGTGGCGGTGGTGCGGACGATCACCATCGAGCGGCGTCGTGGCGGCTTTGTCTACCGGCGCGACAGCGGTTGGGTGGCGGTGAGCGACGGGCGTTTTCAATTCGTCCCGCCGCCTCCCGGTGAGCCACCGATCGTCATCCATCCGGGTGTCGTACAGGCGGCGCTCGATGTGCGCAGGATTCGCGAGACCGGGCGCAACGTCGAGCTCACCGTCGATGGCGTGCCGATGGTGCTCGCCGAGGTGCTCTTCGACACCGACATCCAGATGGCCGACGTGGTCGCCGGTCATCGCGCCGGAAGTCGCGTACCCAGCCGCGATCAGGTCGGCTATTTGCAAATCGAGCCGTCCGGCGCCGGTCTGTCTGCCACCCAGCTCGCCGCCGCGTTGGCCGCCGAAGGCAGCGCCGGTGGTGGACTCGATTGCACGCTCGACGTCGCCGGGTCGGGACAACGCATGCGGGTCGGTCGGGTCGAGATCGGGATCGCGCCGCAGACCGCTGGCGCGCCGCAATTCGCCGGCGTGGCGCGAGGCAGCCTGGCGTTGCCCGAAGACGGCGATTGGTCGGTGATCCGGTGGGCGAGCGCCGACGGTCAGCCGCAGCCGGTGGATCGTGATCTCGGCGTGCCGCTGGTGCGGCGTGGACCGGTGGGCGGCGGCGCACCGGATATTTGGTATCGCGTCGCCGATGCCGCCGATCTGCTCCGGCCGGCGAGCCCGGAAAACGAGCACGCTCTGTTGCTCGCGTCGGATGTGCACCGGGTGGCCTACCCGCGGCCACGGATGCGCGCTGGAGGCAACGGCTGGGAGAGCACGCTCACTGCGCGGCTCGCCGATGCCTATGCCTTGATGCACGCCACCAGCGTCTTTCCACCGCTCGATTCGACCTTCGAGAGTCAGGGCATGTGGCGGCTCGATCTGCGACCGGGTGGACGCTATCGCCAGGGTCCGAATCCGACGGTCAGCTTTCCGGTGCCCGCCGGACGCCGCGAGAGCGATCTGACCGCTGTGTCGGCGTTCCGCATCTTCCGTCGCTACGACGGTGCGCCCGATGCCTTGCGCTTCACTCTCGATCCCGATGACGCCAAGCCGTGGCGCCTCGATATGCGCAAGATGGAAGTGGCGATGGATCTTGGCCCGTTCAGCGAAGTGATCAAGGTGGTGCACGACGTCGCCGCTGCCACCGGAACCGCGCCTCAGCTGGCCGATCCAGAGGTGGTCTACGGCAGCGTGCTCGCTCCCGTGACCCCGATCATTCGCTTCATGGAGGCGCTCGGCTTCGACCCGTTCAGCCTCTCGCTGTCGAACCCGAAATGGAAGCTCAAGGCCGGGGTGCGGATCAACATCATCGATCCGAAGAAGCCCGACGGCTATCTCGATCTCGTCGGGCTCAAAGTGAAGGGCAAGATCGGCGCCGGTTTTGGCAACGACTCGACGGCGTTGACGAGTGCCGTCGGCAGCCCGGCCGCCCTCCCACCGGGCACTCCGAAGGATGTCTGGACCGGGTATCTCTACTTCGTGCTCGGCGCCAAGGTGCCGATCATCCTGCCGTTGTTCGGCGAAGGTGAGGGCGATGTCGAGATCACCGGCAACGAGCTCACCGGTTACGGGGTCAAGGTCAAGCTGCTGTGGGGGGCGTCGGTCGACGCGTCGCTCGGACCGATCTACGTGATGGCCAAATTCCAATGGGGCATCCAGGTGGTGGTCGAGAGCAACGCTTTCGGTCTCGGCGTGCTGATCATCCTCACCGGCAGTGCCTCGGTATTGATCTTCACGATCACCGTCAAGATCGAGCTGCTCGGCCAGGTCAAGCTGTTACTCCCCGGTGGTGCTGGATCGTCGAACGAAGTCGAGCTGCTGGGCTCAGCGAAGTTCGCCGTCGAGATCACCATTTGCTGGTTCGTCACCCTCGAGTTTTCCGCCACCCTCAGCTACAGCGAAAAGTTCAAGCTCTGAGCTCGGCTCGGAGACGAACAAGGAGACGATCACATGGCACCGCAACCGACTTACAAACTGAGCCTCCTGCCCTTTCCGCAACGCTGGCGGGACGGTGTGTTGACGCTGCGTCTCGTGGTCTTGCCCCGGGGCAATCCCTTGGCGCCTCTGATGCCCGGTGGACCGGCGTTCGTCGACGGTGAGCTGGGTCTCGAAGCCGCGCTCATTCCCGGTCTCGACCGGCTGCCGCGATCCGCCGATGTGACCGATCGACCGCAGCTCGATCTGGCTACGTCGGCGGTGCGTCGTCAGGTGTTCACCGAGCTGGCGGCGCAGTTGGATATCGATCCGAACCTCGACGCCGGCATCGCCAACCCGCGGCGTGCCGGTCGACAGATCAAGAAATTCCTGCCGATGAGCTATCGCCAGAGCTTTTCGTGGGCGGGGCCACGCAATCCGTGGGCGGTGATCGACGACGAATACGCCTGCGCGCTGCGTAACGCCTGTCGTTTGCGTAAACCGCCGGTGCCCGCCACCACGACGATCGCCTGGGGGCAGGCGGTGGCCTATTTGCTCCGTCAGCCGGTGGCGGCGATCGCCGGTGGCATCGTCTACGAAACCAAGCTCGAGCCATCGGCCAATGTCTTCGCCAACGGTGGTTGGCTCTACCTCGGCCTGCGCCCCGGGACCGCGTGGGCGGCGCAGACCGCCGCGCAGCCCGATCTCTTGGCCACCTGGGCAGCGCGCATTCCACCGCTCCAGGCGGAGCGGCCGCTGTTCGCGCCGGTGCTCTTTCCGATCGCCGATCCACCGCCAGCGGGTGATTACGATGAGCTCTTCGCCGAGGTGGCGAGCTACGACGACGGCTTTGCCAAGGTGGTGTATTGCGATCAGGCGCGGACCAGCGACCCGGCGGGGGCCGAGGGGGAACGCGCCGGGGCGCCGATCACCGATACGGGGATTCAGATCGGTTGGGATGATGAACAGCTTCTCGACTGGATGAACCGTCAGATCCTCGATCCCGCCGTCGAAACACGCAACTCGCCGCTCGGTACCTACGCGTACCGGATCGACGTCCGCAAAGTGGGCGACGCCGCATGGCATCCGCTGACGCGGGCGAGCGCCGACTCACTCCGTCTCGGTGGCCTCGATCTCGGTGGTTTCGATGGTGAGCTCAACGTGCACGCCGCGCCGCTCAACCTCGATGCCGAGGAGGGCGGCATCTATTGGCTGCCGAGCTATTTCACCCAATGGGAAGGCTGGTCGCTGGTGGTCAAGGATCCGCTGTCGCTCGAGGTCAGCGGCGCGCCGACCGATGTCGGTCATTACAAGGCGGTCGGGCCCGAAGTGGTGCCGCTGCGTTATGGCGAGAGCTACGAGACCCGGGTGCGTCTGGTCGATCTGTCGGGCGGGGGGCCGAACGCCGACGATCAGGCGGTGTTGCCGGCGCCGGCGCCACACGGACGCTGTGATTTCCGTCGTTTCATTTCACCGGGGCCGGTCGGCTTGCTCGGCATACCCGAGAATCTCGATCCGGCGGCGCCGCCCACCGAGCTCAGCCTGTCGCGACCGACGTTGTCGTATCCGCAGGCGATCTTCGCCGACGTGCCCGACGCACGGCAGCGTCTGCGTGACGCGGTCGCCGCGATTCGTGGCGGCGGCATCGAGGACGTCGCGGCGGTGCCCGATGTCGACGTCGACGCGGTGCGGATCACCGTGCGGGTCGCCGGTCTCGATTTCGACGACGTCAACGATGTCGAGGGCACGCCTCCCGAGCGCACCCTCTACAGCGTGGTGCGCGCCTTTCCGGTCGGGCTCGAAGACTCGCTCGTCCTCGGGATCGACTATGTCGACGTGCCCGATATCGACGCCATGGTGCCGCCGGCCGCCGATCAGCCGCTCACCGTACCGCGGGCGCGCGACGTCACCTTGGTGTTCGAGGCCGTGGGGCGCGACGATCCCGGCTTGGCCTACTTCGGTAGCGACGCATCGCGCTTCGGTCGCGCCACCGAGGTGACGTTGCGCGCCGCGCCGGTCGACGAGCGTGGGCTGTTCGCCGTCGATCTGGCCGGCGACCGGCTGCGCGCCATGTTTCTCCGGCCCGACGCGGTGGGCGACGCCGCCTATCGGGCGCGGCTGCGGGCCAGCGGGCGAGGCGAGCAGGCGGAAGACGATCTGCTCGGTCGCTTTGCCGAAGAGCTCGATATCGCCCATCGGGGCCTGACCTTCAGCGCCCAGGCCGGGGAGCGTTGTCTTTTCGGATGTTCGAAAGAGATCGCTCACATCCTGTCGCCCGATCGTTCGGGCATCGCCGTCGGCGCCAAGGCCGAGCTCGCCGATCGGTGGATCGTCGCGGTCAGCGTGCGGCTGGCGCGTGATTGGACCTGGGACGGTCTCGAGACCGACGGTATTCGGATCGCTCGCGACGGCAGCGAGATCGGTCATCTGCACGTGCCTCGCGCGGTCAATCCGACCGTGCTGGCGCGTAACGACCGGGGTCGTGCCGCCGAACGGGGCACCACCCGACTGATCTTCTTCGACGCCGTCGATCCCAAAGCGATCCCACCGGCGCACCCCGCCGAGCGTTCGCTCACCTACACGGTGAGCGCGCGCTTTGTCGATCAGCCGGCGCAGAGCGACCCGGCGCTCGATCTCGACATCGATCTGCCGATCGCCGCGCCTCCCACGCAGACCCCCGAGCTGGTGTCGGCGGGTGTCGCGCTGTCGCCGTACGAGCGTGACGAGGTCTACAGTCGCACCGGGGATCGCGAGCGTTATCTGTGGCTCGAATTCGCCGCGCCACCCGACAATCCCGCCGACAGCTACTTCGCGCGGGTGCTCACCTACGCTCCCGATCCGATGCTCACCGGCGGTGAGGAAGTCGAGCCGCCACCCGAGCCACCGCTGCCGGTCGATCCGGAAGCCATGCGGGTGATTCGTCCGGGGCAAGCCGACGATCGCGCCGGCCTCGCGGCGATGCAGCAGCTGATCGCCACCGACTCGCCCCGGCACTTCATCGTGCCCTTGCCACCCGGGCTCTACGAGACCTCACGCGAGCTCTTCGGCTTCTTCACCTACGAAGTGCGGCTCGGTCATGCCGTCGGCTGGTCCACCGCCCGGGCGCGTTTCGGCCCGGCGTTGCGGGTCACCGGCGTGCGTCATCCGTCACCGTCGCTCACCTGTACCCCGGTTCGCGACGGCGACGGCGTGCGGATCAGCGCCGACTACGCCACCCCGGTGTGGGAAGGTCGCAACCTGCGTCAGCAGCCACCGGCCACCGAGCTATGGGGCCTGCTCTACGCCCAGGTGAACCAGGTCGACGGCACCGATCACCGCAACATTCTGCTCGGTCAAACTCCCATGAGCAGCCGTCTGTTCCGCGAGCTGATCGGCAAAGGGCAACGCAACGAAGCGCTGCTCGGTGGACTCGGATCGTGGCGTCAAGACCAGATCGAAACCGCCCTCGAGCGTCTCGGCCTGGCCACCGACAGCCCGCTCTCCGTGCTCGCCGTCGAATTGCTTCCCGAGGCTGTCGGCACCTTCCCCGACCCTCTCGGGCGTGACCTGGGCGAAGTACGGATCCTACGCACCTCGTCACTCATTCCGGTCCCGGCGATGTGTATCCAGCCACCGTGTCCACATCCGCCGGTGTGAGGGCTATTCGTCGACGGTTGCTAGAACGCGACGGTAGAGCGGTTCGGTGATGTAGAAGCCGTTCTGGCGGAGAGCATCGAGGTGGGGTCGAACGGTGTCGACGAGGCCAACGTGTTTGGTCCGGATGAGGACGCCGAGCACGCCCAATGGCTGGAGGTCGAGCCGCTGGGTAGCGTGACGCCCTTCACGCTCGTCGATCAAGACGAGGTCGGCTTCGAGTTGAAGAGCCAGGGCAATCGTTTCGGCTTCACCTCGGTCGAGATCTCGCCGCAGTGTTCGGACGAGTGGCTGTTCGCCAACGGTGTGGATGTGAACCCATGGAGCGTTGTCGATCTCTAGGCTGCCGGGATAGTGATGGCCGCTCGCGTTCAGCTCCTCCGCGACGGCTGCGGCAATATGGATCTCGTCGAAGAGATTTCGGAGGCACTCAAAGAGGCCGATCGCGGCAAGGTTGGTCAGCGGTGACGTATTGCTGACTACCTTCATTCAGTAGCAAGCTCGCGCAGGGTTTCGAGGTCTTGCTCGAGATCCTCGACGTCGAAGTGGGGCGGGATCTTGCGGCTGCCGAGAAGCTGGCGGAACTGCCACAGTGACAGACCGGCGAGCTCACGTGCTTTGCCGACGGAGAGTCGGCCTTGTTGGTAGAGATGGATGGCGAGCTCGATCTTGATGTCGCCAATCGTCATCCGCGCCGAATCGAGGACGTCGGTGGGGATGTCGAGCCGTGCGCTTTGAATGCTCATCCTGACCTCCGATCGGGATCCATGTCCGTCACGATCCATTGTACCGGTTGGTCTCTGTTGACGGCTGGGTCCGCATGAGTGAGGTAGTTCAGTATTCTTCCGACAGTTACCATTGTTGGTCGGATCCATTTCGAAGATTTTTGCGGTATGCGGTTTGAGCGACTGGTGTTCGCTTTCCTAGGGGAGGATCTGGATCGATGCCTGACCGGATGAAAGCTCAACCGTCTTGTCGCGTAATCGAGCACCGGCCTCGGCGTCGTCCAGCAGGTGCTGGTTCAGAAACAAGCGGGTGAACCGCGCGGTGGCGACGAAGAGGTTCTTTGCTTCGTCCAACGATCGAACCGCGAGCGAGCTTGGCTCCGTCGCCTGAGCGAAGGCCTGGTACGCCGGCCAGTTCTGGAAATCGAAGTGAATGCCTTTCTCGAAGCCGATCCGTACGATGTCGCCTTTCAGGTGACGCATGAACCCATCGTCGTACTCATCGTGTGGCCATCGGCAGATGTTCAAGAACGGGGCCGCCACGGTTTTCTTTTCCAGACCGGCTTTGAATACCTCTTTCCCTTCACGCCGATTGATGGAGCCATCCAGCCCGACGACTGCTTTGACATCCGGTTGCTCGGCGGCCAACCACAATCCGACGACAGCACCGGAGCTATGTCCCATCACACCGATCTTGCTCGAATCGACGAAGGACTGCGATCGAAAATGGTCGAGCGTGATCCTCAGGTCGTCGAGCTGGATCTTCAGGTCATCGACATCGAAGTCCATCCACGGATCGTCGAGGCTTTTCCCATGCTGGGCGACGGTCGCAACCACGAAACCGTGGCTGGCGAGGTATTCCCAGAGAATGGTGTGTTGAAAAAGGTTGCCGTTGCGTCCCAGTGAGTGGAGGACGAGTGGGTACGGGCCGCTGTCGATTTTGGCGTTGTGGATGGCGGCAACGTTGGTGTTTTCGAGCGATTCTTGATGACGGTCGGCGTTTGCATCGAAGAATTGTCGCCCCTGACTCTCGCGATCGGATTCGTTCAAGAACGTCTCGAGCTTCGGGTCGAGGGTCGCGGAGGGTGAGATCTCGACGTAGTTGCCGTGCACCATCGTTTGGCTGTCGGGTGGGGCACTGGCTGGATACCACAGACCGATCCGTACGGCCCGTCGCTTTTCACCTTCCGCGGCTGTGGCCACGTGGAGCAACTGGAAACCGACGGCGTGTTTCCCGGGTTCGAGGTCGTGCCAGAGTGGATAGGTCGGTGTCGTTTGCGCTGCGAGCGCGCTCGTCATCAGGACGGTGGCGAAGACCAGGCACGTGAGCCGTGTCTTCGACCTCATCGACCCGTGAATTTCATTTTTGATTCGTAGCTTTGTTTGGTGATGCCAGCGCATGAATGCATCCTCTCAGGTCCCGTCATAGACGTAGGGATTCGCCATGTAGGCAGGCGCGAGACAACGAGTAGCCGATAAAAGGCGCTACTGCGGTCGGGTGTACCCGTTCTTCTTTACGGCGTCATCGTCTCGATGTTGTCTGTTCGCCATACTGGGCGACGGGACTTACTCACTGCGTGTCTCCAGACCATGACAACTCTGAGGACGGATTCGACCGGGTTGCTCCCGACTGCCGGACTCGGTGTGATGGCCGCTCAACCCGCCGGGCTTTCCTCGGCGCGTAGGAGGGGCAGGGTTTCGGGTGCGACGCGCTCACGGACGCGGCGGCCGAAGAAATGGAAGTCGATGGTCTCGAGGGTGGCGTCGCGCCAGGTGGCGAAGAGGAGGGTCCAGTTTTCGGTCATGTAGTCGGCGGCGACGCGATCACGAACCTCTTCATAGGGAAGGATTTCGGGCTCGTCGCGTTCGACGACGTGGAAGAGGAAGAGTCGACGGTTGAGCTGGAAGGGCACGCTGAAGCCGGTGGTGCCGAGCTCGAGGAGGTAGGTGGCGATTTTGGCGTCCCAGCTGGCGAGCTCGCGGTAGTCGATCCATTCGTGGTCGCGGTAGCGCGCGCCGACGTCGTTGGCGACGGTTTCGAGGTCGCTCGTGCCGGCGATGAGGTCGGCGCGCGCGGTTTCGAGTCGACGTAGAGCTTGGACGACGTCTTGTTCGCTGGCGGTGCGCGCCAGAGGCTGTTCGAGCGAGCGGAGGACGACACGAAGATCGCTTTGGTAGCGGTGCCGACGCTGGTCGTAGTACGCGCGAATCTGATCTTCGGTGATCTTGGCGCGGATTTCGTCGTGCGCGATGTCGTTGAGCTTTTCGAGCCGGCGCTGGCGCTGGGCGGCGACCAGGGCGGCGTCGGCGATGACCTGATCGTCGGCGGGAATGCCGACGGTGAGGACGAGAGCTTCACCGACCACGGATTGGTAGAGCCGATCGACATCGAAGCGGGGTGGGGCAAAGGCGGGGATGGTGAGCACCGAGCTGACCGGGCGCAGCGCGCGCAGCTCTTCGGTGGTCAGGGTGACGTCGCCGACGGCGAGAATCTGGCGTTCGCGGTCGGGCGCGCTCCACGCTTCGAGCAGTGCTTCGGAGTCGAGAATGAGGGCGTCTTCGGGAGCATCGAGGGCATCGGCGAGGGCGACGAGACGCTCGAAGCGACGTTCGGCGTAGATGTGCGCGTAAATCAGCGGCTCCATCTCTTCGAAATCGTATTCGCGCGCTTCGATCGCTTCGGCGACCAGGAAGATGGCTCGACCACCGGGCATGGCGACCGGCGCGCTCACCTGATGGGGTGGCAGGGCGAACACGGCTTCTTCGACGTGCGGCGCCAGACGTCCGGGTTGGACCCAGCCGACATTGCCACCGATGGTGCGCGTTTCGGAGTCGGAGTAGTCACGCGCCAGCTGCGAGAAGGCGGCGCCGTTGTGAAATTGCCGGGTGAGATCGGCGAAGAGCGCGGCGGCGTCTTCGTCGGCGCGGTCACGGCGGTAGATGTAGGCGATCCGGCGCACCGCGACACGACGCATGTCGTCGCGCTGGGTTTCGAAGTAGTCCTCGACTTCTTCAGGGGTCGGGGTGAGGGGATCGTCGTCGGTTGCGAGGTAGTTGTCGACCAGGACGCGTCCCGAGGGCGTGCCGAAGAGCGCCGAAGGATCGGGGAGCTCACCCGGGTCGAGACGTTCGCCCCAGGCGTCTTCGATGGCCAGCTTGGCGGCCGTTTCGTAATAGAACTCGGGCAGGCTTTCGGGGGCGAAGGGCGCCCAGGCGAGCCCGCGGAGCTCGAGACCGACATCTTCGAAATGGACCTCGCCGTCGTCGTAGCTGGCGACGACGGTCGGATCGTCGTCACCGCGGGGCGCGGCGTTCGAGCCGAGTGGCTGCTCGCCACAGGCGCCGAGTAGAACGAGGAGGGCGAGCGGCACGAGACCGACGAGGACGCGCGAGGAATGGGTCATGGGCAGTACTCGGCGAGGTTGCGACGGGTGGTGGCGATCCGCTCGGTGTCGCCTTCGACCAGCTCGAGCGAGAGCAGCGCCGATTGCGCCTGGCAATAGCGCGGTTGGAGCTCGACCGCCCGGCGCATGTGATGCAGCGCGTCGGCGCGCTCCTCACGCTGCAGAAGGGCCACCGCGTAGTTTTAGTGGTATCGGCTGTTGATCGGATTGAGATCGAGCAGGTGCTGGTAATGATTCTCGATCTCGGGATCGTTCGGATCGTTTTGCGAGCGCAGAATGGCGGCGCTCAAGCGGGCCATGGTGAGGTCGCTGTCGAGCTCGACGGCGCGTTCGAGCTCGACCAAAGCGTTGTCGGGGCGACCGAGCTCTTGGAACATCTCACCGAGGAGGTAGCGGCCGCGGGCGGTTTCGCGTTCGGCGAGCTCGCTTTCGAGGAGCGTCATGGCGCGATCTGGATCGTCGAAGAAGAGCAGTCGGACGACTTCGAGAAAAGCGCCTTCGTTGACCGTCGCCAAGCCCATGTGCTCTTCGGCGACGGCGGCCGCTTCGTCGATGTCGCCGAGCCCGATCAACGCCAGGGCCAGGAGTGAGGTGTAGTAGAGGTTGTCGGGGGCGCGCTCGATGAGCTGACGCGCCAGGTCACGCGCCGCCAGAGGATCGTTTTCTTGCAGTCGCTGTTTGGTGAGCGACATCAGGCTGTTGTCACGAACGCGATCCTGCGGCGCGACCCCCTCACGGCTCAAGGTCTCGACGATCGAGCTCGGATCGGCGCCGCCGGCGGAGATGTAGCCGAGCGCTTCCAACTTGCGGCGGGTTTCGTCGTCGGCGGCTTGCGCGGCGTTGGCGGCGGCGTTTTGGGCCAGACGCTCGACCAGGGTCTGAAGGTCCGACTCTTGCTCGGTCGCCAGCTCGACGCGGGTGTCGACTAGGTCGTCGAGCTCTTTGGGATCGACGGCGAGATCGTAGAGCTCGGGACGGGGACCGTGAATGTATTTGTTCGGTCCTTCGAAGATGGCGCGCAGCTCACCGAAGCCCTGGGACAAGCGGGGCGCCAGGGTTTCGGCGTAGTAGAGACCACGCGCGTCGCTGGCGTCGTCGTCACGGATCGCGTCGACCAACGAGCGGCCCTGAAAGTCGACGCCCGGTGCCACTCCGACGATGTCGACGATGGTCGGGGTGACGTCGACGGTACCGACCCGTTGCGTCACCACGCGTCCGGTGGGAGCGTCGAAGCCATCCGGCAGCCGCATCAGGAACGGCACCCGCAGGGTCGAGTTGTAGACCAGCATCGAGTGCGTGTCTTCACCGTGCTCACCGAGCCCCTCGCCGTGATCGCCGACCACCACCACCAGGGTGCGATCCCACACGCCCCACTCCTCGAGCTGACGACGCACGCTTCCCAGGCTCTGATCGGCGAAAGCGATCTCGCCGTCATAGGGGTTGTGGCGAAAGATCTGATCATAGGGGGACGGCGGATCGAGGGGTTGATGCGGGTCGAAATAATGCAGCCAGGCGAAGAAGGGCTCGTCTTTGACCTCTTCGAGCCAGGGGAAGAGCGCCGCATTCACCTGATCGGCCTTGCGCTCTTCGAAGAAGAGGCTATGACCCGGTTCGATCTCGTCACCCGGACCGGGCAAGAATTTGTCGTCGTAGATCTCGAAGCCCTGGTTGATTCCGAATTGCTGGGCGAGCGGGAAGGCACCCACCGCGGCACCGGTGCGATATCCGGCGTCGCGCATGATTTCGGCCAGGGTGACGACCTCCGGTGGGAGGTTGAACAAGCCGTTGTCGCGCACGCCGTGATTGGGCGGGTACAGACCGGTGTGGATGGTCGAATGACTCGGAAAGGTCACCGGGACCGCGCTCATCGCCTGGTCGAAACGCACCCCTTCGGCGGCGATCTGATCGAGGGTAGGCGTGCGCGCCGACTCGCGACCGTAGCAACCGATGTGATCGGCACGGGTGGTGTCGAAGGTCACCAAGAGCACGTTCCACCGTGGTTGGGGTTGCGTGCAGGCGGTGAGTGCCAGGGTGAGAGCGACGAGGACGAAGCGTGACAAACGTCGGGTCATGGTTCCTTCTCGGGTGAGCTCGGCGCGGGCGAGAGGATGTGGACATCGAGCTCGGTGAGCAACTCGGCGCGGAGTCGGTTGCGTAGCTGGCGACGGTCCGCTTCGCGCAGACTGGCGTGGAGTCGAGGCGTGGCTTCGGCCAAGGTCAACGGTCGTGAAGGGTAGCGTGCCAGGAGTCGGACGATGAAGAGAGTCCGCTTTTCCTGCAAGACGTCGCTGATGTCACCGGGTTCGAGCGCATTGATCCCGGCTTCGACGTCACGACCGCGTCGAAACGTCTGTTTGGTGTTCTCACGGCCCCACCGTTCACGGAGCACCCACGGCGCGAGCTCGGCCGTGGCGCTCGACCAATCGAGACCGTCACGAAGACGAGCCGGGAGCTCGGCGAAGCGATCATAAACAGACTTGGCGATCTCGTCGGGACGGATCGACAAGATCAATGCTTCGACCTCGGTTTCTTCGGCGGTTTCGAGACGCGAACGATGACGCTCGAAGAGCGCCGCGATGCGTTCGCTCGATGGCGGCTCGAGACCGGCTTCGATCGCGGGTCGGAGGACGAGCTCGGCGCGCAGCGACCGCAGCTCCCAGCGCAGTCGGTCGAGGTGGGCCTGATCTTGATCGAGGCCGCGTTGCCGGGCCTCCTCGGCGCGCGCGAAGCTCGAGGCCAGCTGATCGACCAGCGTCGCGACGTCGGCGGGCGAAGAGCCGTCGTGCCAGGCGGCGTTGGTGTCACGGGCGAAGGCGTCGAGCTCGGCGAAGCTCGTCGTACGGCCGTCGGGCCAGCGGAGCACCACCGCATCTGCGGGCTGGGAGCGATCGGCCGGCAGGATGGCTTCCACCGGACGGCTACGCAGTTCGGCGTCGGTCGCTTCTT
>JBCDBH010000141.1:0-13836 GCA_039184055.1 Acidobacteriota bacterium | reverse complement strand
CCGGCCCGGTCCAGATCGAGAAACGGATCTCGACGGTACCCGTCGCAGCGTCTTGATCCGCGGTGTTCTGGAGAAGCCGACCCTGGTAGTTGAGGGTGGTCGGGGCCTGGGCCAGCAGCGCTCCCGACAAGACCAGAACCGTGACGCAGAGCGTGAGGAATCGAGGTGTCATATCAACTCCAGAAGAGGCTGGTCATTGCTCGAAGCAGTAGAGAACGGCGTTCGTATTGGCACACGAGGTCAAGAGTGCGCCAGCCGAATCCGTGCTCCACGTCTCGTCGGTTGCATTGGTCAAGCCGACGATGCCGAAGTCAGTCGAGACGTCCGAAGTCCAGTTGTCGCAGAGAAGCGTGCTGTTGGTGGCTCTGACCTCGCCCGCTGAGGTCGTGTTCGTATAGACATCCGTCGAGTCCGTGGTATCCCCATTCTCGTCGAGCGAGATCGTGGCATCGATCGTGCCGTCGGTCAGATCGTCCCAATCGTCGGCGATCTTCGTGCCATCGACCAGAACATAGATGAATTCCGACTGGGTGAAACGCGTGCTCGGGCTGTCGGTCGTATCGCTCAACCAAGCTTTGAAGGTTCCGTCGAGCCCGGCCGCGTCGGCAAGGCCCTGGCAGATCGCGTCAGCGGCGTCGAGGCCGCCGAATGATCCAGTCTGGTTCGTCGAAGTGACGAACACGATGTTGGTGAGCGCGTCGATGATGGTGAGCATCGTGGCGATGCTGTCCGCCGAGGTGAGGTCGATCGAAGAGTCGCTTTCCGAGATCGTCACCGTGTCCCCACTCAGCGACAGGGTCTGCTCATCGCTATCGTCGAGGTAGGGTGACAAGTCGACCGTGTCGGTGCCATCGTCCGAGGTAAGCGAGAGGGTGTCCCCACTCAGCGACAGCACCTGGTTGTCGATCGTGGTGTCGTCGAGAAAGCCCGACAGGTCGACTGAATCCGTGCCGTCGTCTGATGTGAGCTGAAGCGTTGTATCGCTGAGCGAGAGCATCTGATCGTCGGTGTCATCGAGAAAGCTCGACAGGTCGACAACGTCAGTCCCGTCGTCCGAGGTCAGCTCGAGATCGTTACCGTTGAGCGATAGGACTTGGTTGTCGGTGTTGTCGAGATAGGTCGAGAGCGGCGATCGCTCGAAACAGTACAGCCGCAGCTCGAGATTGCACGCGACGACAAAACCCGAGTCGGTCCACGGGCTGCTGGTGCCCGAAACCTGTCCCGCGGTCGCCTGGACACCGGTATCGCTGGTCGACCAATCGTCACAGTTCAGCGTCTCGGCCGTGCCGTCGTCCATCGTGCTCGTCCGCACCAGCTCGCCCACACCGAGGGTCTCATTGGTCTCGGTGAGGTTGAGGACATTTTGCAGACCGCCGTCGGTCAGATCGGCCCAGTCGTTGGCGATGACGGTGCCGTCGATCATCGCGAACGAACCGAGCTGATCGAAACGCGTGCTCGGGCTCTCGGCGCTGTCGCTCAGCCAGGCTTGATAGGTGCCACCGAGCTCGGCGGCATCGGCCAGGGTTTGGCATGCGGCGTCCGCACCTTCGAGCCCACCGAAGTTGCCGTCGTACGTCGCGGAGGTCACAAAGACGGTCCGAACGGTGTCGAGGTCTTCGAGAAAATTCGTCAGCTCGACCGTGTCGGTACCGTCCGCCGAGGTCAGCTGGAGCGTCGTACCGCTGAGCGACAAGACTTGAAGCTCGTTCGCGGGTTCGTCGACAAAGGCGAATGGAGCTGAGCCGAGCTGTTGACGTGGCGACAGCGTCTCACCATCGACTTCGAGCTGAAGAAACAGCGAGGTGTCACCCTGGAAGTCGGCCGGGTCGAGCGGTGAGCCGTTGGAGCCGAGCAGGACGCTGAAGATGCCGTTCGATAGCGTCACATCGGTCCAGGTCTCGTTCCACAGCTCGGTCGCCGTGCCCTCGGTGGCTGGCCCGGTCCAGATCGAGAAACGGATGTCGACGGTACCGGTGGCGGCGTCTTGATCTGTGGTGTTTTGGAGCAGACGACCCTGGTAGTTGAGCGTGGTGGGCGTCTGGGCCAAGGCGATCCCGACTGAGATCAGGAGACAGGCGAAGACAGTGGCTCGTGTCGACATGGCGTTTCTCTTCTGCCTCACTGCTGGAAGCAGTAGATGAGGTAGCTCTCGTTGCAGGTGAGACCGAGACCATCGTAGGTCCAGGCGTTGTCCGTTTCGGAGTACTCTCCGACACCGGCCGAGACTCCCGTATCGGTGCTCCATTCGGCACAGCTGTTCCCCACGCGTTCCCCGGCGAACGTGGTGCCGGTCCAGACACGCCCGTTGTTCGAGCTCGCCGCATCACCGTTCTCATCGAGCGAGATCGCGGCGTCGAGGGTGCCATCGATGAGGTCGTCCCAGTCAGCGGCGATCTGGGTGCCGTCGACGAGCTCGAAGGCGCGATCATCTTGGGTAAATCGTGTACTCGGGCTGCCGTTCGGATCGCTGAGCCAAGCTTTGTAGGTGCCCCCGAGACCGGCGGCATCGGCCAGCCCTTGGCAGAAGGCGTCACCGCCGTCGAGACCACCGAGATCACCGGTGGTGGAGACCGACGAGGCGAAGACCAGTCGTGGAAGCCGGGCGTAGAGAGCATCGATCTCGGCCAGGAGATCGGTGATCACGGCCGCGCTCGACAGGTCGACGACATCATCGGAGCCCGAAAGGCTCAGCTGGTCGTCAGTCAACGAGAGGGTTTGCAGCTCGTTTTCCGGCTCGTCGACAAAGGCGAACGGCGCCGAGCCGAGCTGCTGACGGGGAGACAGCGTTTCGCCGTCGACCTCGAGCTCGAGGTAGAGCGAGTCGTCACCTTGAAAATCGGCCGGATCGAGCGGCGTGCCGTTGGAGCCGAGCAGAACGCTGAAGATGCCGTTCGATAGCGTCACCCCGGTCCAGGTCTCGTTCCACAGCTCGGTCGCCGTACCCTCGGTGGACGGTCCGGTCCAGATCGAGAAACGGATGTCGACCGTGCCGGTGGCGGCGTCTTGGTCTGATGTGTTCTGGAGCAAACGACCCTGGTAGTTGAGGGTGGTTGGCGTTTGGGCGAAAGCGACACAGGCCACGATCAGGCTGAGCGCAACGGTGAGAATCGATCGAGTCATAGAGCACCTCGAAAGCAAAGCAAGAAACCGGGAGGGTCCCACCCTCCCGGTTCGTCATCAGGGTACGGTCGACGACCAGGCCGACGTATCGCCGGATTCGAAGCCGTCGGTAAAGATAAGGTCGTTGCCGAGCCGGACTTGATCGATGCGGGCGTCGAAGGTCTCACCGGTCAAGCCCGTGGTGAAGGCGACGCTGCAGAGTGCCGACTGGCTGCCATCAGGCATGCCGACGCTGTCGGTCAGCGCAACCCATGCACCTGCGGTGTCACCCTGGAAGACGCTGGTCGACGAGGTGGTGGTCACGGCGCCGGTGCAATCGTTCGTGGCGTAGATCTCACAACCGACGATCACGGTGATCCCAGTATCGGGAGTGCTCAGTTGCAATTGGGTGCTCAGGCTCAGGCTCGATACACGATCGACCGCGGCACATTGGCTCACCTGAAGAACCGTGCTTCCGGCGGTGTTGGCGATGGCGAAGGAGCCGGAGTCACTCGAATTGTCGAAGTCGTCGGTGGAGTAGACGATTTCAGACGGATCGTCGCTCGTTGCCGTCCAATCTTCGATCGAGCAATCGAGATGACCGTTGGCGAGCAGGTTGTCGGCATCGGCGCGGAAAAAGCGGCTGTAGTCGCCACCTGAAACACCGTTGTCGTCACCGTCGAGCGGGGTGCCACCGAGATCGGTGAGCGCGTCGCTGCAGGCGAAGAGGGTGATCAGGGCATCGGGTAGCTCGTCGGTGAACTCGAGTGTCGCAATCTGACTGACGGCGTCGTAGGTGATCGCGCTGATCTCGACCGTTTCGTCGTCACCACCGAGGGTGGCGCAGGAAGTGGTGTCGATCTGGGCGTTGGCACCCGCCGCGACGAGCAGCCAGCTTGCCGGATCGGTGACGTCGCCGATGTCGCTACCGTCGAGCATCTCTTCGTCGAATTCGACGTCGAGCTCTTCGATGACGAAGCCGTTAACGGTCTCACAATCGGTGAGCTCGGCATCAGCCGTGGTCGGGAAGGTGTCGACCAGCACGACGGTCGGTGGCACGTTGTCGAGCGCGGTCGACTCGCTATCGCTGTCGTTCGAGCCTTCGATGTCGACCTCGGTGGCCGCGACGCTCGCGGTGTTGGTGATCGACGCCGGGGGCTCCGGATCGATCGACACTTCGAGGGTGAAGCTGGTCATGCCACCGATCGCCAAGTCACCGAGTGAGCAGGTGGGTGCACCCGAGGGATCCTCGGCGCAGCCGACCGTTTCGACCAGGGTGGTGCCGACCGGAAGGACATCGGTCACGACGACGTCGGTGGAGTCGGCGGGGCCGAGATTCTCCACGGTGATGGTGTAGATCTGGTTCTGACCACCCGGGAGCGGATCGATCGCGTCGTCTTTGGTGATCGCCAGGTCGACCTGGGGCTGGTAGCCGAAGTCGAGGTCGTTTTTGTCCTCACCATCGGTGATGGTGATCACGGCGGTGTTCGGTGTACCGATGCCATCGGCATCGAAGGACGGCACGGTACCCGCGGGCAGGGTGCCGGTGTCGACCGTCGCGGTATAGGTCCCCGGAGGTACGTCGGCAAAGTCGAAGTTGCCGTCGCCGATGGTCACCGTGCTGGTGGAGAACGAGCCCCCGTCGGTGAGCTCGACGGTCACGCCATTGAGACCCGGCTCTTCGGCATCCTGGTTACCGTCACCGTCGACATCGCGCCAGACGCGATCACCGATGGTGCCGAGCAGGGTGAACGCCGCGCTTACTGAGACGCTTTCTCGCACGGTGATTTGACACGTGTCGTCGTCGACAGTGGTGGTCGAGGTGCTGTCGCAGCCCGTCCAGGCGTCGAATTGGCTACCCGCGTTGGCGTCGGCGACGATGTCGACCACTGTGGCGTAGGTGAGCTGTTCGGAGCAATCACCCGCGACCGCGCCACCATCGATGACACAGGAAATGCCAGTTCCGTCGGCGGTACCCTGGCCCGAGCCGGTGGCCTCGATTCGCAACACCCCGAGGGTGCTCAGGCTGGTCCAAAAACCCGACTGGATGACGAACGACGTCGAGCTCGCTTCACCGACCGTGGCGTTCTGCGCCACCGAGCCATCGAGCACGAACGACGTCGAAGTCGCCGTCTCACCACCACTGTTGGTTGTGGCTTGCGACAGGACGAAGCTGGTCGAGGTAGGTGTTTCGGCTAGTGCGGACGTCGCCGTCAAGCAAAGAGCGAGGGTCCATAAGCAAGCCCGTCTTGCAAGGCGTCTGACCGCACCGCAAGGCTGATCGTCGTATCGAGGAAAACGACTTGAAGTCGACATGCACTCCTCCTAGTAGGCCATGACAGAGCCTTCTTCTTGCAAAGCAAAGCCGAGTCTGAAACCCCTCTCATGACTCGACTGATCTCAAATCATCGAGTGGGCAGTCTACGATACTTTTTGGACGGTTGCGTGTTGATGTCTGGACGGTTGCGTGATGATGAGATGTCGATCCTGTGGATGCATATGAATCGCTCAAAGGGCACACGATTTTTGTGTGCCGCGGGATCGATTCTGGGAACCCATATGCCGAAGCCACGATGCGTAGCGCACCGTGCCTTCGAGCTTTGGGTCGGCGGTACTGTCGACCGAGATCCGGCTTGGTTCAGTTGGGTAAGCGGATCGAGTAGATCACATTGGCGATGTTGCCAGCGACGTATATTCGCCCGTTGCGGCCCTGGGTGATGCCGTCGAAGAGCCAGGTCGGTGGCACGTTGGGTGGGGCCGGGGCGCCGAGCTCGAGATCGTCGACGAGGGTGGTGACGATGCCGGTATGGGGGTCGACCCGCGACACTCGACCGGCTCCGGTTTCGACCACCGCCAGGTCACCGTCGTGAAGCACGACGAGGCCCTCGGGTGCCGCCAGACCCGTTGCGACGATCGACGGCGGATCGAGGATCTGTCCGTCTTGGGTGATTTTGCGAAGGGTGCCGGTGACGAACTCGGCGACGTAGAGATCGCCTTGGTCGAGCGCCATGCCGGTGGGGATGGCGAGGCCGGTGGCCAGCACTTCGCGTTGGCTGGGGTCGTCACCATCGGCGCGGACGACGTTGCCGGTCGCCAGCTCGGCGACCACGATGTCGTGGTCCCAGGCGATCGCGTTGAGCGGCGTGGCGAAGTCTCGAAGGTCGGTGAGCAAGGTGTCGGTGTCGGGATCGTAGACCTGTACGGCGTTGAAAATCCATGACGAGGTCAAGAGGTCGTCACCGATGGTGGTCACCGTATTGGGGCCGACGAACGGGGTGACCAGCGGAATGGTGGGGACGAAGTCGCGTTGACGACCGAAGAACGTGCCGAAGGCGCGGAGTGAGAAGGTGTCGGCGACCCAGAGCTCGTCGCGGAAAGGGCCGATGGGGCGCGTGGTGATGCCACCGGTGTTCGTCATACCAGGTCGGATGAGGCGACGCTTCTTGCCGTTGGGCTTGATCCGGATCAGGCCACCGCTCAGCAAGTTGGTGGTGTAGACGTTGTCATCGCGGTCGAAGGCGAAGTTGTCATTGCCGACCGGTAGGGTGGCGAACACCTCACGCTCGCCCGTGGCGATGTCGACGCGGGTGAGCTCACCGCTCGGATCACTGGCGTAGAGGTTGCCTTGACTGTCGAAGGCGACCGCTGACAGCAGGCTCGAGAATCCGGTCGCCACCGTTTCGATGGTCAGCGCATCGACGTCGATCCGGACGACCGAGCCGGTCGAGAGATCGGGGGCGTAGAGCAGGCCGTCCGGGCCGAAGTCGAAGGCGTTGATCATGCCCGGCTCGGCGATCAACAGCTCGGCCGGAGTTGCACCCGTGGGATCGACTTCGTAGAGACCTTGAGACTGGGGAAAAAGCGAGACGAAGAGTCGGCCTGCATCGTTGAAGGTGATGGCGTTGGCGCCGGGTGGCAGGTCGGCGATCGTGGTGCGGGTGCCGTCGGGGTCGATTCGACCCACGATGCCCGAGTAGATCGACGTCCAATAGAGCGCGCCGTCCGGGCCGAAGATCACGTCTTCGGCACTGCAGAGTTCGGTCATGCGTTCGAGGATGCGCCCCGAGCGTCGGTCGACGACCACGATCTCGTTGCCGACCACACTGGTGACGTAGACCTTGTCATCGGGGCCGACCGTGATGCCATTGGTGCCTTGAATGCTGGTACCACGGACCAGAGCACGGACTCGAGGTTCGGAGTCGGCGACGAGGGGGAGGGCGTGGAGGAGGAGGAGTGAGACGAGCGTGAGGAGTGTGGTTCGGATCATGTTGTACCTCCAAGTGAGGAGTAAGGTTAAGCATTTCAAGAATACTCTTGAACAAATAGGTGACTAGGCAAATAAGGAGTGCGATTCCTCCCTGAGGGGGAGTGCATATCGTAGAGTCAATAATCGGTGGGCTGTATGACGGTTTTTGTTCTGGATGGGAATCGACTTGTAAGGCTTGAACTTTCACGGCATGGGGGTCTGTGGGCGTGGCGCCCCTCGCGCCCAAAGGAGCGAAGTCGCCATGGCGTGGTCAATGTGTGGTCGTCGCCGGTCGAATCGCCGAGTGTTTCGATTGCTGGATGGGGAATCTGTTTGAAGACTTCTTGGAGCGACGCATCGAATCGAGGGTGAACGTTCGTTCCGTGGTGTTCGGATGCTGGCAAGTGTGGGTATTTTCGTTTACCCGGAGAACACGTTGCATCTACGGTGCTACGCTATAGATTGATGCTCATGCACTTACTTTCGACGTCCTAGGGTCTCATGCCCGATTGCGTCCTTATGCGGCTTGTCCACTTGCGTGACCAAGAGAGGAGTCTTGTCATGAAACGCTCGTTGTTTGTTTTGCTGGTCTTGATGTTCGTATCCGTGGCTTCCGCCAGTGCTGGCGTGTGGGGGCAGCCTGAAATTACCTCCGCCGCGACGCTGGTCGTGCCCATGGTCGAGTCGGGGATCAACGCCGGAACGCATCCGCACGACACGCTTCCCGTGATCTACAACCAGAGTGGAGGTACCGCGACGGTCCATTGGGAAATCTGGAGTGTCGATGGCGTGGAATCCGAGAATTTGTTTGGCGAGGTGACCATCCCGCCCCTTGGCACATGGAGCGGCTCGATGCGTGACCTCATGGCCAGTCAGTCGACGGCGGCTGATCGGGCGCGGATGGCTCAGGGACCGTTTTACCGTGGATTCATGACCTTCGACGTGATCAGCGAGTCCACCACCGACGGCGACACGCCTTTCGATGCCGACTATCCCTTCAGCAACAACAATATCCTTACCGGCTACATCTACTATGTGCGGCTGGCGGAAGGCTCGTCGAACGGTTTGCCGATGCTACACATCGAAGCGGTCGATTCCGACGCGGATACGTTCCTCGAGGGCTTTTACGCCAGCAACGGGATCGCGGGTGGCAACCGCGAGGAGATCGACGTAAGCGCCCGTGGCTGCGCCATCGCTCGTTCGCAAGGGCAGAGTGGTCCATGTACGGCGGACGCCGATGGATTGGTGGATCGCATCCGTTTGCGGATGTTTCTTCAGCCACCCACGGGAGAGACTCGGATCATCGTCTTTGCGTGGAATACCTTCGATCCCGAGGCGGGTGGCCCTACCGCGCTCTGTACGGCTTCGGGAACGTGTGACACCTCGTATAGCTACCGACGCTGGGATCTATCGGGGAATCTGATCGAGAATCGGTCGATCACGCTCCCCAACGTGGTGAATGTCATCGATCCGATCGGTACGGGAAGCGGTGAAGCCGTGATCTTCGACATCCCCAATGTCGGCAACGCGACCCAGTTCTACGCCTTTACCTTCAACTCCTTCACGCCCGCCTCGGGGAGCGCCTCGTGGGACGCCATTTTTCCGGCGTCGATCATTCCCTGATCGAACTGGCCTGAACCCGCAACGGCCGAGGTGTGTCTTGCCGCGCCTCGGCCCGCGTTTTTCTCACCGCGCGCATTGACGTTCCCTTCCTGGTCGATCACCTGCTTTTCATGACGTTGTCGAATCGGTTGGCGCCCCGAGGCCTGCCATGAGAGTACCGGCGTCGGAACGCGCCCGTTGGGCGTTGCTCGGGGTGGCACTGATCCTCGGTGTCACCTTGATCGCGACCACGTGGGCCAGCCATCGTGGCACCGTGCGCGCGGCGTCCCAGCTGACCCGGAGTCAGGGTGAAGCGCTCTTGACCTCGATTCGGGCCGAGCTGCGATCTCTCGGCGACGTGGCGGACGGCGATGATCTTGAGGTGATCCTCGATCGTCATCGCGATGCTCGTTACCTCGCGCTCTTCGAGCCCCGTGACGAGGTGATCCTCGCGGCCGCCGGAGATCGCGTCACCACCGGTCCGCTGCCTCGACTCGGACCGACGGATCGAGGCTGGTCGAAGAGTGGTGATTATTGTCTGCTGGTCGCGTCGGCGGGTGGCTCGGGACCGGAAGCGCGACCACCGGGACGACACCCACGGCCATTCGGAGATCGTCGTGCCGAAAGGGACACGGGGCCCCCACGGGAGCCGGGGGCCCGTTCCCCGCGTGACGACCGGCGTCGGCCAGCGCCCCGTGGCCCGTGGCTGGCCATCGAGTACGAAGCCTCGACCGCGCGTGGCCTGCTGCAACAAACCGCCGGGACCTTGGCGGTGGCGACGGCGAGCGCGGTGTTGCTGATGGTGGCCGGTTTGCTGTTTTGGCAACAGGCGCGAGCGCGGGAGCAGGCACAGCGTCGACTCGAACAACAGGAGCGCTTGAGCACGCTCGGTGAGATGTCGGCGGTTCTGGCACACGAGATCCGCAATCCGCTCGCCTCCCTCAAGGGTCACGCTCAGCTGCTCGCCGAGCGGATCAATGGTGACCATCCTGAAGCCCGCAAAGTGCGGTGGATCGTCGATGAGGCGACACGATTGGAAAAGCTGACCACCGATCTCCTAGGTTTCGTCCGCTCGGGTGCGTTGTCGCGAGAGCTGATCGATCCGGTGGTGTTGGTGGAGGAGCTGTGCGACGAGCTCGATCGAGACCGGATTCGCGTGCTCGCCGAGCATGCTCCCGCGGTGTGGTCACTCGATCGCGCTCGGATCCGCCAGGTGTTGAGCAACCTGCTCCGCAACGCGATCCAGGTGTCACCGGCGCATGGCGTGGTCGATGTCACGATCGACGTCGATCGTGGCACGCCCGGGCTCGAGCTGCGATTCGTGGTGCGCGATCGTGGGTCCGGGCTACCGGTCGGCAAGGAACGCGAAATCTTCGAGCCGTTTTTCACCACGCGGACCCGAGGCACCGGTTTGGGGCTTGCCGTGGCTCAGCGTATTGTCGAGCTTCACCACGGCACCTTGAGCGGACGCAACCATCCTGGTGGCGGAGCCGAGCTCGAGGTTCGTATTCCTCAGGGGTAGTCGATGGCACGTATTCTCGTGGTCGACGATGAGGCTGGTCTACGCGAATTCCTCGCCGAGGCGTTGGTCGGGGCCGGTCACGACGTACGGGTGGCGAGTGATGGGGTGGAGGCGCTCGATCGACTCGCCGCCGAGTCCTTCGATCTCTTGATGACCGACCTCAAGATGCCACGGCTCGACGGTATGGAATTGCTGCGTCGACTCGAAGGTACCCGCGCCGACATGGAGATTCTCGTCTTGACCGCTCACGGGTCGATCGATAGCGCGGTCGAGGCGGTCAAGCTGGGTGCCTTCGACTATTTGAAGAAACCTATTCACGGGCCCGACGAGCTCCGTCAGGTGGTCGCCGCCGCACTCGAGCATCGCGGGCTGCGCAACCTGCGCGAGCAGGGGCGCCGAAGTCGAGAGTCAGCGGTCGAGCTTGGGTATGGCGATCCGTCGATGGTGCCGGTGAGCGAGGCGATCGCCAAGGTCGCGCCGACTTTGGCCACCGTTTTGCTGCTCGGTGAAAGCGGTACCGGGAAAGAGGTCGCGGCCCGGGCCATTCACCGGGCGAGCACGCGGGCATCGGGGCCTTTCGTGGCACTCAACTGCGCGGCGGTATCCGATCAACTGCTCGAGAGCGAGCTATTCGGGCACGAACGAGGCGCGTTCACCGGAGCCGACAAGACTCGTCGTGGCCGTATCGAGCTGGCGGCTGGTGGCACGTTCTTTCTCGATGAAATCGGTGAGCTCAAGTTGGAGCTCCAGGCGAAGCTCTTGCGGGTGCTGCAAGAACGGCGTTACGAGCGTGTGGGTGGCGGCCAGACCCACGACGCGGATGTACGGTGGATCGCCGCCACCAACCGCGATCTGGAGGCGATGCGCGCCGAAGGCACGTTTCGCGACGATCTCTATCATCGCCTGGCGGTCTTTCCGATTCGCCTCCCGTCCTTGCGCGAACGCCGGCGCGACATCGTGCCGCTCGCCCATGTTCTTTTGGAGCGGATCGCCTCCAGCCTGGGGCACGAAGCAGGGCTCGAGCTGGCTACCGATGCCGCCGATGCACTCGAGCACGGAGGCTGGTCGGGCAATATTCGCGAGCTGTCGAATTGTCTCGAACGGGCGGCGATTCTCGCCGATGGCGACGTGATCGAACGGCGTCATCTGAGCATTGCGCCAACGACGACCAGCGCGGCTCTGCAGCCAGGAACCCTCGCCGAAGTCGAACGTGAAGCGATCCGTCAGGCATTGGTCGCCGAGGGCGGTCCTCGGCGGCGCACCGCGCAGCGTTTGGGTATCGGCTTGCGCACCCTCTACGAAAAGCTCAAGACCTACGACCTGAGTTGAGCCCGTCCGTCGACCTAGTGATGCTCGAGGACCACCTGGAGGGTGGAGGCGGGAGCCGTGTCGAGTTGACGATAGGCCTCGGCGGCGGCGCGGATTGGAAAACGATGGGTGATCAAGCGGTGCGGTCGAATCTGGCGGATCATCTCCCAGGCGGTATGGAGTCGACGATGTTTGGTCCAGCGTTCGCGCCACCGGCTGGCGAGTCGGCTGACCTGGCTCGCGCGTAGGGTGATGGCGCTGCGATGAAAGCGCCCGCCTAGATCGAGCCCGACGTTCTTGACCCCGTACCAGGAGCCGATGATCACTCGACCGCCGTCACCGGTGGTGGCGATCGCTTGGTCGAGCGCGATCGGCGCGCCCGAGAGCTCGTAGACCAAGTCGGCGCGTTGCGGTCCAAGGGCTTCGGCGAGGTGAGCATCCCGGTCGTCGTCGGTCGGGTCGATGGTGATGTCGGCACCAAGCTCACGTGCCCATTGTCGACGCACGCGATGGAGATCGACCGCCACCCGCGTCGCGAGTGGAAAACGCGCCAGCACGGCGATGGTGAGCAGGCCGACGATGCCCTGGCCGAAGACCGCGACTCGCTCGCCGATCACCGGCTCGCCATCCATGGCCAGGCTGACCGCGGTTTCCATATTGGCCAGGAAGAGCGCGTCGGCGGTGGCGATGTCGTCGGGAATGGCGATCAGCTCGTTCGGCCGTGCCGCGAAGGCGCTGGTGTGCGGGTGAAACGCGAAAACCCGACGGCCACGCCATGTCGGATCGACGTTCTTGCCGACCCATGCCACACGACCGACGACGGTGTAGCCGTAGGCGATGGGAAAGCTCAAGGTGCCATCGAGACCCCGTACGGTTTCGTCGGCGTCGAGATCGGCGGGCGCTTCGCCGCGATAGACGAGCAATTCGGTCCCGGCGCTGATCGCCGAAAGATCGGTATCGACCAGAACCTCGTCGTCGGTGGGCTGCGGAAGCTCGGTGTCCGTGACCTCCACTTCGCGCGGCGCCGTGAAGCGCACCACCGAGCGTCGTTCGATCATGACCAGATGGGATCGCCGGTGACGATCAGATCGTCGCCGAGCTGATGAAAGCGGGGTCGATCGAGTTTGGGAAGCGCGTTGGGTGAGTCGCTCGGGGTGCCGATGGCATGCAGGCCGCCACCGACGACGGTCGGTGCGACGGTGAGCACGAGGTGATCGGTGAGACGAGCGCCGAGAAAACTGGTGGCCACTTCAGCTCCGCCTTCGACCATGAGGCTGGCGATACCACGTCGCTCGAGCTCGTCGAGCAAGTGGGGGAGACTGAGTCGCCCCGGTGCGACGCTCGGCAGCCTCACTACTTCGGCGCCCGCGGCCTCGAGGGCACGCTGACGGTCGACGTCGGCATCGTGGTCGGCGGCGATCAAGGGGGGCGACATCTCGAGGAGGCGAGCGTCGAGAGGCAAACGCAACCGACTGTCGAGGACCACGGGACGTGGGTCGTCGCCGTCGACCAGGCGGACGTTGAGCCGTGGATTGTCGGCGAGCACGGTGCCGATCCCCACCAAGATGGCATCGTGCGCGGCGCGTAGATGGTGCGTCAGAGTCATCGCGGGTGGGCCGCTCAACAAGAGCGGTTGACCGGGTTTGGCGGCGATACAACCGTCGATGCTCTGGGCCCAGCTGAGGGTGATGAAGGGTCTTCGTGTAGGAGCTTGGCGGCGCGTGGTGATGCCGTCGAGCACATCGGACACGGCGCGGTCGGGAGCCTGGATCGGCGCGAGCGATTCGGGATCCAGCAGATGGTGCAGCCGCGTGGCCTTGGTACGTAGATAGCCGGCGTTTTGGTCGTTGACCGGCGGTGGGATGGGCACCCGGTCACGGACATCGATCCCGTGACGACGTAGACCGTCGATTTTCGCGGGATTATTGGTCATCAGACGGACGGACCGCACGCCCAAATCCTCGAGGATCAGGGCGGCGAGGGAGTAGTCGCGCGCGTCGGCGGCGAATCCGAGCTCTTGATTGGCCGCTACGGTGTCGAGACCACTGTCTTGGAGATT
>JBCDBH010000140.1:0-13952 GCA_039184055.1 Acidobacteriota bacterium | reverse complement strand
GTATCTCCTTTCGCTGTCACGCCCGAGAAAGGACGTGCGTGGCTTTCAATATGAAAGCGGCTTCTTCGCAAAAACCGCTGTCGTGACTGGGTTCCCGTGCCGACCCGTCAACCTTCCCGGATCAGGTCAGCTCTGGCATCTCATTCAAACGCCGACGTGTGGCGAAGTATTCCCGGGTCGCTTCGACGTCGCGGCCGATCTGCGCCGCGAGGTCCATCGGAGTCGAAAACATCTTCTCCTCGCGGAGCCGCTGAAAGAAACGCACCTCGACCTCTTCACCGTAGACATCGGCGTTGAAATCGAGCACATGACTCTCGACCACCAATTGATGCGTCTCGTAAAGCGTCGGCCGACGACCGACGTTGGTGACGCAATCGAAAGTCGCGGGAAACGAAGGAAAGAAAGCTTGCGCGGCGTACACACCGTCGGCGGGAAGCAAATCATTCTCGGGATCGAGATTGATCGTCGGCCAGCCGAGCTTGGTACCCATCCGATCGCCCCGCACCACCACGCCACGAAGCGTGTACGGATAGCCGAGCAACCGGCGCGCCTCGGCGACCTCACCGAGCGGAATCAAGCCGCGAATCCGCGTCGCCGAAATCACCTCGCCGGCGGCGCGTAGTGGCTCGATGCCGCTCGCCTGAAAACCCAGCTCCTCGCCGAGCCGTTCGAGCAGCGCAACATTGCCCTCACGACGGTGGCCAAAACCGAAATCGGCGCCCACGTAGAGCTCGCGCACGGAAAGCTTGCGGTGCAGGAAGTCACGAACGAATCGCTCCGCCGGCGTGCTGCCGAGCTCACGGTTGAACCGCACCAGAAGCAACACGTCGATACCGATCTCTCGCAACAGCCGTTCGCGGACCGCTGGCGGCGTGAGCAACGGCGGCGCCTGCTCGGGTCGCAGAATACGCAGCGGATGGGGCTCGAAACTGACCACCACGGCGTCACAGCCGAGCGCCTCGGCGCGTTCGACCACCGTGTCGAGCACCGTGCGCTGACCACGATGCAAGCCATCGTAATTGCCGATCGTGGCCACCACGCCATACGGCAAATCGGCGCTACGTAGAGCGTCTTCGACAATCTGCATGATGGCGCTCACGAACCTCCGGCGACCATGAGCTCGGGCGCGGCGGTGGCGATTTCGATACCCGGGGTATCCACCGGCCCGACGATATGGCCGACGATGTCGTCGGCATAGGCGGCGCTGATCTCGACATCGGCGAACACACCCGCTGGCGCAAAGCCATCGTTGATCAACACCTGACCGTCGATCTCCGGCGCCATGCCGTGGTGGCGCGCCCGCAAGAGATGCTCGGTCTCGGGATGCACACCCTCCACCAGCACCCGCATCGTGGTGCCCACCAGCGCCTCACGTCGCTCACGCGAAATCGGCTCCTGGAGCGCCAAAAGCTCTTCCCATCGGCGTCGCGCCTTGCCCTTCGGCACTCGGCGATCGAGCTCGGCGGCCGGCGTATCGGGCTCCGGGCTGTAGACGAAGGCACCGAGATGATCGAGCTGGGCGGTCTCGACAAAGTCGAGCAAATGCGCGAAGTGCTCCTCGGTCTCACCCGGGAAGCCGACGATAAAGGTGCTGCGCAAGAAAATATCCGGCGCCAGCGTTCGCGCCTTGTCGAGCAAACGCAGATAACGCTCGGCCTTGCCGCCGCGACGCATCCGCTTGAGGATCTCAGGATGGCTGTGCTGGAGCGGCATGTCGACGTACGAGCAGAATCGCGGCTCGGTACCCATCAACCGCAGCAGCTCCTCGTCGAGCGTGGTCGGATAGGCGTAGAGAAAGCGAATCCACGGAATGTCGGTGGCTTCGAGCAGCGCCTCGACCAAACGCGTCAGACCGTGCCGACCGTAGTCGAGGTCTTCACCATAGCGAGTCGTATCCTGCGCGATCAGACACAGCTCCGACGTGCCGCGTGCCTCGAGCTCCCGCGCCTCGGTGACCAGGCTCTCGATCGTCCGGCTACGGAACCGTCCACGCCAGCTCGGGATCGCGCAAAAGGTACAGGGGTTGTTGCAACCCTCGGCGACCTTGAGGAACGCGTGCCCACGGGTGGTGAGCACCCGGGGCGCCTGGTGATCGAACACCACATGCGACGGCGATGGCGGCGGCGGGCCACCCCCGAGCGCCACCACCTCGTCGACCTTGCGTAGATCGTCAAGACCGATAAAGCCATCGATCTCGGGAATCTCGCTGGCCAGCTCCTTACCGTATTTATTCACCATACAGCCGGCCACGAGCAGCTTGCCGACCTGACCGGCGGCCTTGCGCTCGGCGACGTCGAGAATCGCGTTGACCGACTCTTCCTTGGCCTCGTCGATAAAGCCACAGGTATTGATAATCACCGTATCGGCGTCGGTATCGTCCACCACCTGATGTCCGGCACGGCTCAGCTCGCCGAGCATAATCTCGGTATCGACCTGATTCTTCGGACAACCGAGGCTGACCATGCCGACCGTCGGACGGCGTTGCATCGTTTCTTTGCTCGAATCCATTGGGTATCTCGGGGTCGGTCGGGAGGTTGCGAACGCGAAAAGCCGTTCACGGACCGGCCGCAGATGATACCAGAGTCGGGATAGACTCGTACGAAAACCGCCTGCAACGAAATCGCAGAGCGATTTCGTAAGTCACGTAACGCTCCGAAGGAGCGTAGTGACCGGCAAACTTGCAGCGACCAAACGCTCCGAAGAAGCGTAGTGACCGACAAACTTGCAGCGACCAACTCCGCGAACCCATCGACTGTCCGAATCGACCCGAGGTGCTCGTTTCCATGAATCGAATCTCACTCGCCGCCGGCACGGCGAGCCTGCTCATGCTTCTTGTGCTCGCCGCGTGTGGCGACACCCGAACCGCCGCTCCGACCTCCGACAACTCGACCCCGGCCGCCCCCATGACGACTACCGATCCCCATTCCTACGCCAACTTCGACCAGGTCGCGGTGAGCCACCTCAGCCTCGACATCGACGTCGACTTCGAACGCAGCGTGCTCGACGGCACCGCCTCGCTCACCCTGACCCACCACGCCGACGCCACCGAGCTGGTGCTCGACACGCGTGATCTCGACATTCACGCCGTGCGTCTCGACGACGCCAAAGACGCGGTCGACTTCACCCTCGCGCCGGCCGACGGCTACCTCGGCGCGGCGCTACGGATTCCGATCACGTCAGACACTCGGATCGTCCACGTCGACTACACCAGCCAGCCCCAAGCCGCCGCCGTGCAATGGCTCTCGCCCCAGCTCACCAGCGGTGGCGAACACCCCTTCCTCTTCACCCAAAGCCAAGCCATCCTGGCGCGCACCTGGGTGCCGATCCAGGACACCCCCGGCGTGCGCTTCACCTACGACGCCACCGTCCGCGTGCCGAGCAAGCTCATGGCCTTGATGAGCGCCGAAAACCCGACCGAGAAGAGCGCCGACGGCGCCTACACCTTCTCCATGCCCCAGGCCATCCCTTCCTACCTCCTGGCGCTCGCGGTCGGCGACCTCGAATTTCGTTCCATCGGTGAAGACACCGGCGTCTACGCCGAGCCCGACGTCGTCGACGCCGCCGCTTGGGAATTCGCCGACACCCAAGACATGATCGACCGCGTCGAGCCCCTCTACGGGCCCTATCGTTGGGGTCGGTACGACATCCTCGTCCTGCCCCCGTCCTTCCCCTTCGGCGGCATGGAAAACCCGCGTCTCACCTTCGCCACCCCCACCATCCTGGCCGGTGATCGCTCGCTCGTCGCCCTCGTCGCCCACGAGCTCGCCCACTCCTGGTCCGGCAACCTCACCACCAACGCCAACTGGAACGACTTCTGGCTCAACGAAGGCTTCACCGTCTACCTCGAGCGACGCATCATGGAAGAGATCGCCGGCGAAGACTACGCCGCCATGCTCGCCACCCTGGGCTGGCAAGACCTCGACCACACCCTCGCCGGCCTGCCGACCCGCGACACCCACCTGCGTCTCGACCTCGCCGGTCGCGACCCCGACGACGGCATGACCGACGTCGCCTACGAAAAAGGCAACTTCTTCCTGCGCACCATCGAAGAAGAAGTCGGTCGAGAACGCTTCGACGCCTTCCTCCGCAAATGGTTCGACGACAACGCCTTCAAAGCCGTCACCACCGACGGCTTCATCACCGCGATCACCAACGACCTGCTCAGCGAAGCCGAAGCCGACGCCATCGACCTCACCGCCTGGATCGACGGCCCCGGCATACCTGCAGGCGCCTACATACCCAGCTCCGACGCCTTCACCCAAGTCGACGCCGCCCTCACCAGCTGGCAAGACGGCACCCCGGCAGCCGAGCTCGCCACCGACAAGTGGACCACCCACGAATGGCTCCACTTCCTCCGTGGCCTCCCCGAAACGCTCGACATCGACCAGATGGACCAGCTCGACCAGGCCTTCGGCTTCAACGCCACCGGCAACAGCGAAATCAAACACGCCTGGCTCCACCACGTCATCGCCAACAACTGGGAACCTGGCTACGACGCCTTAGAACGCTTCCTCATCGACCAAGGCCGGCGCAAATTCCTCAAACCCCTCTACGAACGCCTCGCCACCACCCCCGACGGCAAAGATCGCGCCGACAAGATCTACGAACAGGCACGCGGTGGCTACCACCCCGTCTCCGTCGGCACCATCGACACCATCCTCGGCTGGCAGGGCTAAGCCAACGGTAACGCCAAACTCACAAGAGGGCTCGTGAAACACACGAGCCCTCTCGAAACCATATGTCTCACATGACCGTTCGCGGCTACTACTGCGACCACTTCGTCCTTCCCCTGCCAGACGGCCATCGCTTCCCGATGGACAAATACCGTCTCCTCCGCGAACGCATCACCCACGAACTCCCCCAGGTCCAGCTCAGCGTCCCCCAAGCCGCGGAAGACCACGACATCCTCCGCGTCCACACCCCCGACTACCTCGAGAAAATCGTCACCGGCACCCTGAGCAAAGCCGAAATCCGCCGCATCGGCTTCCCCTGGTCCCCCCAGCTCATCGAACGCAGTAGACGCTCCGTAGGCGGCACCATCGCCGCCGCCGAAGCCGCCCTCCAAGACGGCGTCGGCATCAACCTCGCAGGCGGCACCCACCACGCTTTCCCCGACCGCGGCGAAGGCTTCTGCGTCTTAAACGACGTCGCCATCGCCGCCCGCCGCCTCCAAGCCAACGGCCACATCAAAAAAGCCCTCATCATCGACCTAGACGTCCACCAAGGAAACGGCACCGCCGCCATCTTCCGAGACGACCCAAGCGTCTACACCCTCTCCGTACACGGGCGTCGAAACTACCCGTTCCACAAAGAAGAAAGTGACCTAGACGTTGCCTTAGAAGACGGCGCTGACGATCACGCCTACCTCCACGCTCTAGAAACCGCCCTCGACCAGGCCTTCCACCAAAGCCAGCCAGACGCCGTCTTCTTCATCGCCGGGGCCGATCCCTACACAGGAGACAAACTCGGACGTCTAGCCTTGACCAAAAAAGGCCTGGCGACACGCGACCTATCCGTGCTCGAAATCTGCCGGCGCTTCGATCTTCCCATCGCCCTTTCCATGGCCGGTGGATACGCAACGCAAATCGACGACATCGTCGATATTCATTTTCAAACTGTACAGACAGCGACAACCCAGAGAAAGACACCGACAAAACTGTGACGTTTCAACAAATGATGTCGGCTCTCGTGAATACCTCAACTCAAGCTATAATCTCAACATGGAGGTGATTCTTTGACATATCGAGTTGCACTCAAGAAATCCAAAGAAGGATTCGCCGTCTGGGTACCCGGCCTACCAGGCTGCTGGTCCCAAGGCGAGTCCGAAGCCGAAGCCCTGGCCAACATTCAAGAAGCCATCCACGAATACCTCGAAGTCGTCGGCGACATCCTCGAGGATGCGGAGATTCGCGAAGTTCGAGTTGCTGGGTAAGTAAGTGCCCAAACTCCCAGGTATCTCCCATCGACGAGCCGTCAAGGCATTCGAAAAAGCTGGGTTCTGGATCGCCCGAGAGGGCAAACACACTGTCATGACCGATGGCGTCCGAATCCTTACCATTCCTCGCTCCACATCGATCAACGCCTTCACGATGGCTGGACTCGTCCGAGATGCCGGAATGACGATCGACCAGTTCAAGAAGCTCGTTTAAAACCCGTCCGTCAATAAACGCGCCTCTCTCCGCCTCGCCTGTGCACAGACACCAAACCCAGCCAAAAAGGCTGGGCTCGCGATCTCGCGCGGAGCGGGCGCGCAGGGACGGCCCCGTTCCGCACGATCGAAGGCAGATGCCGCGGTCACTACGCTCCTTCGGAGCGTTACGTGACTTACGAAAATAGCCAGAGGCTATTTTCGTAATCGTCCTCCGAGCACCCGCGAGCACGAGATCGCGAACCAGCCGCTATCGCTGAAGCGAAGCCTAGACTGCTCCCGCTACTTCTTGAGCCGGCTGCTTCCCAACCGAATACCAATCCACCTCCCGAGTAAGCCACATCACCCCACCCAGTGCAAAGAACAACACAACCGCCCCGACAAGCAACGCAAACGTCTCCAGCTGCACCAACACATAAAGAATCCCGTAAAGCGCCACCAACTCCCCAACCAGCAACATCGTCCGCTGCCGAGTCTTCAGCACCGCCGCCCCATACACCCCGATCAGCCCCACCGTAGCCAGCGTCGCCACCCCATACGCCGCCAAAAATCCCACATGCTCCGCGAAAGCCAAAAGCAGCAAAAAGAAAAGAACCAGCGCAAACCCCACCATCAAATACTGCATCGGATGCACCCGCAGCCCACCTAAAAGCTCGAAGAGAAAAAACGCCGTAAACGTCAAAAGCACGAACAACAGCCCATACTTCGTACAGCGCTCCACAATCCGATACGCCGACAGCTCCGGCATCAAATCCACCCCGAACGCCGACTGACTCACCGCATACGTCAGATCCTGCCGCGACACCAAATCCCGAATCTCCTGCGGATACGCCCGCGCGAAACCCGACACCCGCCACGCCGCGTCGAAGCCATCCTTGCTCACCGTTCGCTCAGCCGGCAAAAACGCACCCTGAAAGCTCGGATCCGGCCACGGTGACTCGATCGTCGCCGCCGTATCCGCGCCAAGCGGCACAAAACGCAGCTGCCCGCTGCCGCCCACATCCAGCTCCAACGAAAACGGCAGCGTCGCACTGGCATCCGCAAGCATCGACTCGGCATCGGGCAGCTTCGCGGCAAGCGGCTGACCGAGCAACCCCGTCAACGGCTCGACCACCCCAGCGGCATCCACGTCGAGCGTCTCCTCCGCCAGCTCGAGCTTCGGTCGTCCCCCGAGCCCGCGTAGATCGCTCACCCCGAAAGCGAGATGCGCCTCACCAAAACGAGCCTCGTCCCATACCCCCGCCAGCCCAGCCGGTGGCCGAAACTGCCCGCTCACCCGAAGCTTGGCGCGATACACCACCACCTCGAACAGCCCCCGCTTCCGTACCTCAGGCACCACCTCACCGGTGATCTCGACTTTCTCCGGCAGCGCAGCGAACCACCGTTGATGCACGTTCACCTTGCCGTTCTCGATCACACGTTCCCGCCACGGCACCACCAACACCGGCGCCGCCACGGTCTGCGCACCACCCCACGTGCTGCCGATCTCGTTCACCGCCTCCTTCAGCCTCCCCTCACGCTCACTGATCACCACACGCACCAACAAAAGCGGCACCATCAACACGGCCACCAACACGCCGATCAACACCAGCTTGACACCGACGGACGTAGAATGAGATTTCGACATCGTTGTTCTCCTCGGTTGATCCGCGATCATTCAAACGCGGCAGCGAGGACTCGCGATGTCGATCCCGGGGCGGTTCCGCCGTGTCGATGGCCGAAACAAGGCAGAGCCAAGGCCGCCATGTGCCGATGAGGTTCTCCTGCCCCGGACGCCTGAGTTGACTAACCGCCTTACGCAATCTACGATTCTGTAAGGAGGACAGCGTGACTCAATCGACGATCACCAGCAAATTCCAAACAACGGTCCCTAAGGAAGTGAGGGAGAAACTCGGCCTGAAACCCCAGGACGTTCTTTGCTGGGAGGTTTCGGGAAAGGATATTCGGGTGATTCCGGCTCGGCGCAGTTTCCTAGATCGCCGTGGAAGCTTCCAAGTCGGCCCGGGTTCCGTTGTCGATGACATCAGGCACGCCCGGGAAACACGGGAAGCTGAATGAAGCGTGTCGTGGTCGACACCAACGTTCTGGTGTCATTTTTGACCGATCGTGACAAAGCACAACAAGCTCGAGCTACCGCCCTCTTCGAGCGAGTGGACGAAGGCGACATCCAACTCATTCTCCACCAGGCTGTCATCACAGAGTTGGTGTACGTCCTTCGCAACCTCTACAAGATCGCAATGGTGGACGTCGCTCAGACCCTCGAGGATCTTTTGTCACTGACTGGCGTTCGACCCGTAGATGAGGTTTCCTGGACGAGCGTGCTCGACCTTTGGCCCTCTTATATCGGTGACTTCGCCGACGCCGTGCTCGCGGCGGTAACCCTCGAAGCTCGCTACGACATGGTTGCAACCTTCGACCAACGTTTCATCAAACAACTCGGCCGACAAGGAATCGATTCATATTGGTAGAGGAAGCAAGATTCTGAACCATGCCTCACAACAAGATTGATCCCAAAACCTTCTACGCACACGCTCCCAAACAACCCGACACCCCATGGCACACGCTCGACGAGCACCTGAACGGCGTCGCCGACCTCGCGGCGGAGTTCGCTGGTGCGTTCGATTCAGCTGCTTGGGGACGCATCGCCGGTTTGTGGCACGACCTAGGCAAGGCTCGTGAGTCGTTCCAGCGCTATCTGCGAGGCGAGCTGAACAAGGACGAAGGTGGGCATTCGATTCATGGAGCCCTGCTCGCCCACGCTTCATCACCAAGGGCACCCTCCTTTTGGGAGCCATTGGCACTGGTGATCGCGGGACACCACGGTGGACTGGCGAATCTTGCCGGTAGCGACGGTGTGGGAGAACTGTGCTCGAGCTCGCGCTCGCTCGTCGAACGTCTTAAGCAAGACGACGATCGCCTCGCCGAGATCGATACGGACACACTGAACATCGAACGAACCGCGCCTCGACCAACTGGTCTTCCGTCCTGGCTGACCCCGCCGAGGGAAGCTCAGAAGAAATCTGAGTGGGGTGCTTTCCACCTCCAGCGCGCCTACTGGATCCGCTTCCTTTTCTCAGCCTTGGTCGACGCCGATTTCCTCGACACGGAAGCCTATTTCGATCGTGACCGTGCCACGGTACGTGGCCAACGCTATGACGAGGTTCCGACGCTTCGCACCCGTCTCGACGCCGAGCTCGACCGCCTCACCGTGGACGCCGAACCCTCTCAGGTCAACACCATCCGCGCCGAGGTGCTCGAAGCCTGTCGACACGCGGCCGAGCAGCCACCGGGTGTATTCAGCCTGAGCGTGCCCACGGGTGGTGGCAAGACTCTGTCGAGCCTGGCCTTCGCGCTGCGGCACGCCGAGCTACACGGCCTTCGACGGGTGATCGTCGCCATCCCGTTCACCTCGATCATCGAACAAAATGCCGCCGTGTACCGAAAGCACCTGGGCGACGAGAACACCATCGAGCACCATTCCAATCTCGACCCGGAGAAGGAGAGCGTTCGCAACAGGCTGGCGAGTGAGAATTGGGACGCGCCGGTGATCGTCACCACCAACGTCCAGCTCTTCGAATCGCTACACGCCAACCGCCCGTCCCGCTGTCGCAAGCTCCACAACATCGCCAAGAGCGTGATCGTGCTCGACGAAGCCCAGGCGCTCCCTGATCGCGTGCTCTACCCGATTCTCGATTCGCTGCATCGCTTGGTGGCCGACTATGGCTGCACGATCGTCTTGTGCACCGCCACCCAACCGGCCCTGGAACGCACCGAGAACCTAAAGCGAGGCTTCGATCACATCCACGAGATCGCTCCCGATCCGCCAGGCCTGGCGAGGCGACTGTCGCGTTACGACGTCGTCTGGCCAGAGAAGGACGCGGAGCCGGTGACGTGGGACGAGCTCGCGTGCGAGTTGAACCGGCACGAGAGCGCGTTGGCGATCGTCCACCGACGTGATGACGCGCGCGAGCTCGCCATGCTGGTCGACGATTCACTCCACCTCTCCGCACTCATGTGCCCGGCGCACCGCAGCGAAGTACTCGCCGAGGTCAAACAACGCCTGGAGACCAAAAGGCCATGCCGCCTCGTCTCCACGCAACTCATCGAAGCGGGTGTCGACATCGACTTCCCGGTGGTCTACCGGGCGCTCGGCGGTCTCGATTCCATCGTCCAGGCGGGAGGTCGTTGCAATCGTGAAGGCCGGGGACCTCGTGGCCGACTGATCGTCTTCCGCGCGCCCACCGACCCACCACCGGGCACGCCCAAGAAAGGGTTGGAGACGATCGAAGCTCTGCTCGACGGTAGTTTGAAGATCGACGATCCGGAGCTACTCGCGACCTACTTCCGCAACCTACGATTGAAACAGCACTCGGACAGCCGCCACGTCATGGCCGCCCACGCGAGCCTGGCCTTCGCCGACGTCGCCCTTCGCTTCCGCATGATCGACGACGTCGCCCAACCGATCGTCATTCCCTGGGATGAGGAAGGCAAGCACCGGCTCGACACCCTGCGACGTAACGGGCCAAATCGCCACACCCTGCGCGCGCTTCAGCCCTACACCGTCAATCTCTATCCAAAGCAGCTCGAGAAGCTACACGAATCGACGGCGCTCGAGCTCATCGCAGAACAGGTGCTTGTGCTCGCGGAGCCTTTTTCTCACTTCTACGACATCATCTTTGGGGTCTCGGTGAGAGACGAATTGTACAGCAATCCTGGCACTTTGATCGTCTGAGTGGACTCAACCTTCATACTTGAACTCCTGAACTTCTTCTGATAACAATTATCGAGTCCGCTTGGAGCTTACGCCCCAGACGCTTTACAGGGAACTGATAACTGGCCCTCCCATCGAGATGGTTCCCTCATGTCACCGGCCTAGTTGTTCCTTCTCCGGTGTGGGTTGAAATCCTGTCAAGCGCCTTGCCGCGTACGCTAATGCCTCTTCAGCAGATGGGAGGGCCAATCTTCTCAACACTGGAGTGTATATGCCCCATCGGAGAACACGGATCATCATCGAGCAAGAAGAAGCTGACGCCAAACACCCAAGGAACCAAGGGCCTCTAGTCCTTTGGATTTCAATCTTCTCGATTCTTGGAACCCTCGCCACTCTGATCCTCCAACTACTGTGACCCGTTGGGAATCCGATCCGCGCGTAGAAGACTGATCAGGAGGCAACCGATGACACCGACACGCAGCCCGACTCTCTCCTTGCGCGCCCGAGGCCCGCTCGCCTGCTTCACGCGACCCGAGCTCAAGGCGGAGCGTGTGTCCTATCCGGTCCCGACGCCGTCAGCCAGCCGAGGCATTCTCGAAGCGGTGTTGTGGAAACCAGGTATGCGCTGGGTGATCGAGACGATCGCGGTGCTCGCGCCGATTCGTTACGTCGGCCTGCGACGCAACGAGGTGAATGTCAAGGCGCCACGTCCCAAGCGCACCGTGGTGGACGACGGTGGCGCGGCGCCCGTGCTCTACGCCGACGAGCATCGTGCGCAACGCAACACGGTGTTCCTGCGCGACGTCGACTATGTGATCGGTGCTCACATTCGGCTCACCGACAAGGCCGGCCCCGGCGACAACCTGACCAAATTCGTCGACATGTTCGAGCGCCGGGTGCGCAAAGGGCAGTGCTTTCATCGACCGTATCTCGGCTGTCGCGAGCTGGCGGCGGAGGTTCTTCCGGCCGACGACACCTGCAAGCCGATCGATGACGATCAGGATCTGGGCCTTATGCTGTGGGACATCGACTACGGCGCCAAAGGAAACCGAGCCTTGTTCTATCGCGCCACGATGACGCGTGGTGTCATAAACGTACCGGCCGAGCCCGACGTGGCGCTGGAGGTAGCATGATCCTCCAAGCTCTTTTCGAGCTCGCCGAGTACGAAGAGCTGGTGCCCGATCCCAACTACGATCTGGCCGGGGTGGCATGGCTCGTGCGGATCGACGACGGTGGTCGCCTGATCTCCTTCGAAGGCACCCACGACGAAGACGACAAACGTCGTCGACCCAAGACCTTCTGGGTGCCGCGCGAACCAGCCCGAACCAGCGGTGATCGCGCCAACTTCTTCGTCGACAAAGCCGAATATGTCTTCGGTATCGAAGCCGAGACGGGCAAGCCGGGCCGCAAAAGCGCCAACCGCTTCGCGCTCTATCGTGAACGGATCCACACCTGCGCCGAAGCCTCGGGCGACGAGGGCGCCAAAACGCTCGCCCTGCTTCTCGACAAAATCGCCTCCGGCGAAGTCGAGATCACCCTGCCCGAGGAAACGAAGAGCAACGACCTCTTCGGGTTCGTCCATGGCAATGAGAATCGCCTGATCGTCGAACGTCCCGCCGTCCGGGACTACTGGCGTCACGAGCGCACGGCAGCGCATGATCCCAAGGATGCACGTCCCTGCCTGATCACCGGCGAGATCGCGCAACCCGCCCGTCTCCACCCACAGGTCAAACCGGTCCCGGGCGCCTCGTCGTCGGGCGTACCGCTGGTCTCCTTCAACGCCGGTCCCTTCGAGTCGTACGGCTGGTCGGGAAACGACAACGCTCCCGTCTCCGAGCGCGCGGCCATCCTCTACAGCGTCGCGCTGCAACGACTGATCGCCTACGCACCCCCGAATCCCAACGATCTCGAGCTCACTCTGCCGCGACGCAATCTCCACCCGGGAGGTGACACGGTTCTCTGCTATTGGGCACCGGCCACGAGCGCCTTCGTCGACAGCTTCGGTGGCTTGATCGAAGCACGCCCCGAAGAAGTCGGCGAGGCATTTCGCAGTATCTGGAAAGGGCGGGCGCCCGCTCTCGACGAAGACGAGGCGCTGCGTTTCTACGGTCTACTCCTTCAAGGCGCACAAGGCCGGATCGTGGTTCGCGATTGGCTCGAAACAACCGTCGGACGACTGACACGGAACCTCATCCGGCACTTCGCCGACATCGACGTGGTCCGCAATACGCCAAAACCCAAGAAGAGCGAGCTTCCTCCGACCTTCGGGCTCTATACCCTGCTCGAATCGCTCGCCGTCCAAGGCAAGCGCGACAACGTACCACCACCACTCGTCGAGCAACTCTTGCGAGCGATCATCGATGGTCGCGAGTATCCCCTATCGATCCTGCAACGCGCCCTCCTCCGTTATCGCGCCGAGATCGGCCGTGACGGCTGGGTCGACTCATTGCGTCGTGACGCCCGTGTCGCGTTGATCAAAGGTGTACTGATCCGAAGATTCGACAAGGAGATCAAACCCGCCATGGATCCTGACAACACCAACCCTGGCTACCGGCTCGGCCGTCTCATGGCGGTGCTCGAGCGCCTCCAGACCCACGCTCTCGGCGACATCAACGCCACCATCGTCGATCGCTTCTTCGGCGCCGCCTCGGCCACCCCATCGGCGGTCTTTCCACGGCTGCTCAAGAACGCCCGTCACCACGTCAGCAAGGCGAAAGACACCGAAGCCAAGCGCAGCACGGCCTTTTGGCTCGACCGGCAAATCGACGAGATCCTCGCCGGCTTCGACCTCGATCGCGCCACCACGCCGATCCACCAAAATCCGGCCCTTGCCGCCCGTGCCTTCCCTTCGTTTCTGAGCGTCGACGATCAAGGCATGTTCGTGCTCGGCTATCACCAACAGCGTCATAGTTTCTTTCAAAAGCGATCCACCGAAGAAAGCGGAGATTCTCCATGACCCAATATGGCAAGTCAGTTGAACACCGCTACGATTTCGTCCTCCTCTTCGACGTCGTCAACGGCAACCCCAACGGCGATCCCGATGCCGGCAACGCCCCCCGAGTCGATCCCGAGACCGGTCGTGGCCTGGTGTCC
>JBCDBH010000139.1:0-13989 GCA_039184055.1 Acidobacteriota bacterium | reverse complement strand
CGATCCCGCTTGCGGTGGAGATGCGACAGGTGAGCCGGAAGAATGCACAGCGACTCGACCAGCGAAAAGACGAGCGCGGCAATCACGATCACCGGAATCATGCCCAGGATCTTCCCCGTGCCGCTCGGTACGACGAAGAGCGCGGCGAAGGCGGCAATCGTGGTGAGCACCGAGAAGATCACCGGAACCGCGACCTCGCGCGCTCCATCGATCGCCGCGGTCGCACCGTCTTTGCCCATCTCGTGGTGACGGTAGATGTTCTCCCCGACCACGATGGTGTCGTCGACGACAATGCCGATCGCGACGATAAACGCAAAGAGCGAGATCACATTGATCGTCGCGCCGAGCACCGGCATCACCCACAACGTGCCGAGAAAGGACACACCGATCCCGACCGCGACCCAGAAAGCGAGACGAAGACGAAGAAAGAGGGCGAGCAGGATCAAGACCAGAACCAACCCAGCGCGTCCGTTCCGCAACAGCGTGTCGAGACGACTCTCGAGCAACTTCGAGTTGTCCTGCCAGAGCATGAGCTCGATCCCGGCGGGCATCCACTCATTCGAGCGCTCGACATAGGAAGCGACCTTGTGCGCGATCTCGGTGGCGCTCTGCTCCCCGACTCGGAACACCTGGACCAAAGCCGCGTTCCGACCGTCGAATCGCGCCCCGACATCGGCATCGGCAAAGCCGTCGCGAATCGTCGCGACATCGCCGAGCACAAGACGCGTACCATCGCCGCGTGTTCGCAATACCAGGCTTTCGAACTCCGCACCGCGATAGGCCTGACCTTCCGTGCGCAGCAAGATCTCGCCACTCGCGGCGCGAATCGTGCCCCCGGGCAAGTCGATCGACGAGCGGCGTACCGCCATGGCCACATCGTCGAAGGTGAGCCCGAAACGCCTCAGATCACGCTCGGCCACTTCGATCGATACCTCGTAGGGAGGCACCGCGGCCAATTCGACCTGGGTAATACCGTCGAGCGCCGCGATTTCGTCACGCACCCGCTCGGCGAGCTGTTTGAGAATCTTGATGTCGGTCGTGCCGGCCACCGCCACGTTGACGACCTGTCGTCGCGGCACCGCCTCGCGAATCACCGGTTTTTCGGTTTCATCGGGAAAGGTATCGATCGCATCGACCCGCGCTTTGACATCCTCGAGCGCGAGACGCATGTCGCTCCCGTCGATGAGCTCGAGAGAGACGGTACAGACCCCTTCATTGGCGGTCGAACGCATCTCACGGATCGCCTCGAGATCCACCACCGCTTCTTCGATCCGTGTGCAAACACCGTCCTCGACCTCTTCGGGCGCGGCACCGCGATACTCGACGGTGACCGTGATGAAGTCGAACGACGTCTCGGCGAAGACCTCCATCGGAACGGTGTACGCGGTCACCGCGCCACCGATCAGGATCAGCAGCATGAGGAGATTGGCGGCGACGCTGTTGCGCACCAGGAAGGCGATCAATCCGCCCCTGGTGTGTCCGCCAGTGGTCATGGGACGGGTACCGGCGTCTCGGTGTCGACCGTCGGTGTCATCGTGTCGTGCCGATGGCTCGACCCGAGGTCGACGATCTGCACCGCCATGCCATCGACCGCCAGACTGAGCAGTGACACGCACACACGGTCCCCGACCTCGAGTCCGCCACCGATGACCACCTCGTCACCCAGGTTGCGGATCACGTCGACCGGGCGACGGCGTAGGCGGCTCTCGGGATCGACCAGCCACACGTGCTCACCGTTTTCGCTGAGCGCGGCGCTCGGCAAGACGACGGCACGTTCGAGCACCTGACCGTGGATGTGCGCGTCGACAAAAAGCCCGACCGCGAGCGGTGGATCGGTCTCGTAGGGCTCGTCGACCCGAGCCACCAGGTTGACCATGCGACTTTCGAGGTCTACCTCACCGTCGGTGCGTACGATTTGCCCGATCCAACTCTGTCGGGCACCAGCGAATTCGGTGCTCAACTCGACCTCGGGCCCGCGCAGGGTCTCGCCATTGCGCTGGACGAACGGAATATCGAGAAAAGCGAGGGTGGCGTCACGTACCGGCAGCCGTACTTCGGCATAATCGATCGCCTGCACCACGGCGATGATCGCACCTTCGGATAGGTACTGACCAACACCGACGGTCTTGGTACGGATCCGACCATCGAAAGGCGCCACGATCCGGGTTCGTTCGAGCGCCAATTCGGTTTGCTCGAGCGCCGCTTGCGCGGCGCGAAGCGCGGCCGCGGCCGCCTTGATCTGGGGTTCGCGCGTCACCAAGATTCCGGGTGGCTCGCCGTCACCGAGTCGTTCCCATTCCTCGAGCGCGATCACCGCTTCGGCGTTCTCGCGTTCGAGCACCACCTCGGCTTCGGCCACCGCGGCACGCGCCCGTTCGACCTCGAGCTCGTAGTCACGTGAGTCGAGCTCGACCAAGACTTCGCCGGCGTCGACCAGACCACCGACCTCGAAATAGGGCGAAGTGGCGACGATTTGGCCCGCGACCTGAGCCACCATCGTGGTCTCGGTACGAGGCAGCACGGTGCCCTGTGCTTCGACATCGAGAGGCACCGACTCGTGAGCCACGGTCACGGTGCGCACGATCGGCTCACGGCTGCTCGGCGGTCGCTGCTCGACCGGACCCTGGCTGCTGTGGAGCCACCAACCGGTGATTCCCGCCACCGCCAGAATCAGAATCGGCACCACCGCCTTCAACGTCACCACGTATGCGCCCCTTGTCTTGTGCGCACGGCGACACCACCCTTATGTCGAAACACACGGGTAGCCGTGGATCGATCGAGCTCGATACAGTGATCGATCGATGGGTCGATCATCAAACCTCACAGGGCCACGACCACCGTGGATGGACCAACGGCAGTCTGGCGATCATTCGAGCGAGACCAAGGAGCCTCACGTGGAACCGGACAGGCCTATACTTTAACCGAACATTCACGAAAGAGGGTGAAGATCCAGATCCATGGATAGGTCTCAAAGGTGACAGTGGATCGAATACACCAGCCACCCGACACGTAGTAACATCGATACCAACGGGCTTTGGCCCAAAACACCGCGACTACGCGACAAACATCATGCATCCGCGTCATCCAGACATCCACGTTACGGTCCACTCCGAGAACCCCCTCGTCTGGATCAGTGAGGTCCGTCAGGCCATGCGTCGTGCCGGGGTCGAGCGCGCCGAAATCCAATCCTTTTCGGCAAGCGCGCTCAGCACGCCGGACAACGCCGATACGGTCCGCTCGATCTGCTCGTCCTGGGCGGTGGTGCATCGTAGCGCCTGAGCATCACGATGAACGCCGTGGACGACCCATTCGATCTCTTCACGGCAACAGCGCTGATCGATCCCTATCCGATCTACGAACACCTTCGCCGCGACGCGCCCCTCCACCGAAGTCGTCAAGGCAGTGTTCTCGTCTCGCGGTATCGCCATGTCAAAGATGTGCTTCACCACCGCTCCACCGTGCCGGTGCCACCGGTGGTCTTCGACCCGTCCATGGTCGAGCCCTTTATCGGTGACCAGCTCGGTGAGCTCGCCGCGACGTTCAGCCGGTGGATGACCTTTCGCAGTGGCGCCGATCACCATGCTTTGCGCGAGGTTCTGCGGATCGGATTTCGTCGCCCAGACCTGATCCGACTCGAAGCACGTATTCGCTCTCTCGTCGACGAGATCATCGGTCACGCCGAACAGGCCGGAACCATGGACGCGGTGAGCGATTTGGCCCAGCCTTTGCCCGCACGCGTGATCGCCGAATTGCTCGGCTTTCCTCCCGAGCTCCATTCCGCGGTCGGACGCTGGTCGCGAACCACGATGAGCTTCTTTTCCGATCCGACCCACACCGACACCACGGTGATCGCGGCGATGCTCGACCTGACACGAGAAACGACCTTGGTGATCGAGGAGCTTCTCGAAATGCGTCTCCGCGCACCACGCGACGACTTTCTCACCTCACTCGCCCTCGCACGCGAAAACGGTCGGATCGACACAACCGACACCGTGGCGAACATTCTCGGCCTCGTCTTCGCGGGTCATGAAACCACCGCGAATCTGATCAGCACCGGCCTCTATCTTCTTCTCCGCCACCCTCGACAGGCCAGGCGACTCCACGATCATCCGAATTGTGTTCCGACCGCGGTCGAGGAGATTCTGCGCTATGAATCGCCCGCGCCCACCATCGGCCGGATCGCCACGCAGGAATTCGCTCTGGAAGAGCAGATCATTCACGCTGGCGATCCTCTGGTGCTCCTGCTCGGCGCCGCGAACCGTGACCCGGAGAGCTTCGACGACCCCGACGTATTCGATATCGGCCGTCACCCCAACCAACACCTTGCCTTCGCCAGCGGCCAGCACACCTGCCTCGGTGCCCCATTGGCGCGGATCGAGGCCCGCCTGGTGTTCGCTCGTGTCGCCCGCTGGATCGACCGCGCGCGCTTGATCGACGATGCCGTGGTCTGGCGACCGAGCCTGGCGTTTCGCGGACTCGCGCGACTACCGATCGAGCTCTAGCCCGATCATGGCGAGAACCACACGCACACAGTCGAGCGACACACTGTTGCCTGCGAGCTTCCAGCGCTGACGGAGAGTCAGGGTCTCGGGCCAACGAAAACGCTCGTCAAAGCCCAACAAGCGAAGAATCTCATCGGGCGAGAAACGCCGGACCCCATGGGCGGTTCGCACGTACGAGCCCGAGCGTACGAACGAACGTCCATAGCCCGATGTAAAGCACGCGGTGAGCGCATGGGAATCACCAGCGTCGACGATGTCCAAAGCGTGGTTGTACGTCGCCAGGAGCGCGCGATCGACCGCGAGCTCGGATCGATCACGTCCGAGGTAGTGTCGAAGCGGCCGTCGAGACGAGCGTGACCCGAGCGCGGGCGCACGCAACCGACCTTCCCGTGACGCGGCGAGAAAGTAGCGCGGACGCCGATTGGGTACCCCCAAAGACGACGGACACAAGATCAGCTCCGCCACCGCGTATCCACCCTCTTCGAGCACCGCGAGCAGACGTCGGCGCGCTTCCGAGTCGCGGAAAGGCAACACGTTCTCCAACGCTAGAAACGTTGGCCGCACGGTCGGTAGTAGACGCAAAAGATGGCGAAACGAACGGGCACGCGGATCCTCGAGATCGCGTCCCAAACCGCGACGGGTATACGGCTGACAAGGTGGCGACAACCACCAAAGATCGGCTTCGAATCGGCGCAGAAACATCTCGTCCAAAGCCTCGATCAAGACCGGATGCACTGGATGATCGAAATTGTGGCGATAGACCTCGAGCGCCAGCCGATTGACGTCGAGCGCCCCGACCACCTCGGCCGATGAGCCGAGGGCCGCGGCACAGCCACCGATGCCACAGAAGAGCTCGAGCACCCGCATGGCCCAAGCCTACCTTCCAGCTCGGCTCCATCTCTACCGACCAGCACTGCGACCGTCGGACACGATCGACGCGTGGTACCGTCTCGGGCCATGTCGACGACCGCGATCATCCTGGTCCGCCCTCAGCTCGGCGAGAACATCGGCGCCACGGCGCGCGCCATGCTCAACTGCAAGCTCGACGATCTACGGTTGGTGGCGCCGCGTGACGGCTGGCCCAACCCCGCGGCGCGCGCGCCGGCATCGGGCGCCGACGTCGTCCTCGACACAGCGCGTTGCTTCGACTCTGTCGCGGCCGCGGTCGCCGATCTCGATCGCGTATGGGCGACCACCGCGCGTCATCGCGACATGGTCAAAGAAGTTGCGACCCCACGAGGCGCCGCCCGTCAGATCCACGACGCACAGGCCAACGGGCTACGTTGCGGCATTCTCTTCGGTCCCGAACGTACCGGACTCGACAACGACGATGTCGCCCTCGCCACGGCCATTCTCCACGTCTCACTCAACCCAGACTTCTCGTCACTCAACCTGGCGCAAGCCGTTCTGCTGGTGGCGTACAGCCTGCTCGAGCCGACCGACGAGACTCCCGATTCCGTTTTGGCTACCGGTGGAGATGTCGCGGCCGATCATGCCGCCGTCCTGGCGTTGCTCGACCGCCTCATCGGCGCGCTCGACGAAGACGGTTTCTTTCGCGCCCCGGAAATGCGACCGTCGGTGGTGCGCAACCTGCACAACTTCTTCTTTCGCGCCCGCCCGACCGATCAAGAAGTAAGGACGCTGCATGGCGTGATCAGTATCTTGCGTGGCAGCCGACGCTCGTTCATCGATCGAGACGAGCCCACTGACGACTAAGCTCCCGGATCAGCCCCCGATCTGCTCTTGAAGAGACTGCAACGTCGCGCTGTCGGGAAAACGGCTCAGGGCGTGATCCAGCAGGGCGCGCGCCGAGGTCGTGTCGCCGAGAATCGATAGGGTTTCGACCGCCGCCACGTAGCCTCGAGGTTGTGGGATTTGGCCGACCATCTGGCGCAGAACGGCGACCGCCTCGGCGCCACGACCCTCGACCGCGTAAAGAAGCGAGAGTCCCGTGTACGCGGGCGGGTCGAGCGGGTAGTGCTCGATCTCGAGCAGGAACTCACGCCCCGCGTCGCCGGTGTTGCCACGTCGGGCGAGAATGTCACCACGCACGAAGTGGAAACCTGGAGGTGGAGTCTCCATGCCCGAGGCCGTATAGAGCTCGGAAGCACGTTCGGCGTGCTTCCACGCCGTGTCGAGATCACCGCGTGTCCGTTCGATTTGTGCTTTGGTCACCCATGCTTGTAGCGAGTCGTCGGCAACCTCGAGCGCCGCGTCGGCCTCGGTCTCGGCGGTGGCGAGATCACCTTCCGAAAGCGCGATCTGCGCCAAGACGGTATGCGCACCCTCAGGCATCGTTTGCAGAGCCAGCTCCGCATGTTGCACGGCGTCGTCGACTCGGCCTTGCTGCAAAAAGAAGCGTGCCGCGTCGAGAGCGATGGTGGGAGATCCGCCGGAAGTCTCGAGCGCCTGGCGAAACGCCGCGTCGGCATCGTCGATCCGTCCCTGACGCTGGTAGCTCACCGCCAACCGATTCCATGCCTCGGACATTTGTGGGCTCGCCTCGACCAGGCCGGCGAAGAGCTCAGTGGCCCGTGCCCAATCTTGCTCCCCGAACGCACGGTTGGCCGCGCCGAGATCATCGAGCAAATGTAGCTGGCTCTTGGGATCGGGCAAGGGGCCCTCGGCCACGGCCCCACCCGACAAATAGCCCAAGGCGGCGAGCCGCGCCTTGGCTTCCTCGTCGACCGCGGAGGGTGAGGCGAGAGTTCGATCGTAGCCGGACACCGCCTCGCGAAGCGTGGCGAAGGTTCGGCGATCCGAGCTGACCAAATCACGCGTCTCGGCGGGATCGTCGATCAGATCATAGAGCTCGGGGGCGGGCCCATCGATCAGATGATGACGACCGCGAATGATCGAGGCGAGATCGCTCCAACCCAAATGGAGACGGGGATAAAACGTCTCGGCGTAGAGATCGCGTTCACCTGGATCCCGATCACCACCGAGCGCGAGCAATGAGGTGCCGTCGAGCGGAAAAGGCTCGGGTAAGGAGACCATCTCGAGCACGGTGGGCAAGACGTCGATCAACTGGGACGGCTCGTCGACTCGGTCACCCGCCCGCGCGCCACCTGGAAGCTTGACCACCAAGGGAACTTGCAACGCCTCGCGGTAGAGCAAGATCCCATGCTCTTGCTCACCGTGATCACCCAAACCCTCACCATGGTCGGATAGCAGAACGATCAGCGCGTCGTCGTAACGATCGAGCTCGCGAAGACGATCCAAGAGCACACCGACCGCCGCATCGGCCGTAGCGATCTCACCATCGTACGGATGCTCATAGCGATCGAACGGCTTGGGTGGCGTATAGGGCGTGTGCGGCTCGTAGAGATGGACAAAGAGAAAAAACGGATCGGTGCTCGCCGCTTGGGTCTCGAGCCAAGCGATCGCTCGCCGCGTGGTTTCGATACCCGCGCGCTGACTCTCACCGAGCGCCGCGTCGAGCCGCCGTGGCAACTCGTCGTCCCAGATATCGAAACCCATGGAGACACCGCTCTCGCCACGTAAAACAAAAGCCGAAACGAAGCCACCGGTCGCCCAACCCGTCTCGCCCAGCATCCCGGCGAGAGTCGGCGCATCGGGATCGACCGTATAGCCGAGGTTGTCACGCACGCCATGATCGGGTGGCAGCTCACCGGTGAACAACGACACGTGGGCGGGAAGGGTGAGCGGATAGTGCGTGTAGGCGCGCTCGTAGAGAATGCCATCGGCGCGCAACGCATCGATAGCCGGGGTGTCGACCTTGTCGTAGCCATAAATCGGTAGACGATCCGAGCGCAGCGTATCGATCGAGATCATGATGATCGCGGAAGGTTTGTCGAGTCCGGTATCGGGCGCGCAACCGGCGACGATCGAGACGAGCACAGCGAGCAGAACGAAGCGATGTACCTTCATGGTGACGACTCCAAACGTTCGAGCAGCGCGCGAGCTTGCGCGACATCGGGTCCTGGTGGCGCGGTCGCGACATAGCGTTCGAGAGCGCCGCGTGCACGCTCCGTTTCCCCCATACGAGCCGCGGTCAAGCCGAGATTGAAAAGGGCGTCGAGCTGCCGTGGATCCCGCGCCGCCTGCTCCCAGGCGTCGAGAGCTCCCTCGGCATCACCGACCCGAAACCGCACCACGCCCAGCAGGTTCCATGCGTTCGATCGTCGCGGGTCATGTTGCACCGCTGCCTCGAGACGATCACGCGCCGTCCCGAGGTCGTCCTCGGCGAGCGCCGCCAGCCCGGCGGTCTCGAGCGCCGCCGCGTTGTCCGGTTGGGTGGCGAGCACGCGCTCGGCGGCCATCGCCGCGTCACGGTTCCGACCCGCCTCGAAATACGCCAAAGCCAGCGCGTTGAGCACCACAGCGCGCGGATGCTCGCGGGCCAAGGGCTCGAGAATATCGATCGCCGCCTCGAGCTCACCGAGCTGCAACCATGCCATACCCAGCAAGCGCTCCGCTCCGATCGTCGACGCCCCGTCAGCGCGCAAGTTCTCGAGGCGATCCTTGGCTCGAGCCGGTTGGCCACGCGCCAAATCGAGCTCGGCGAGCAACTCTCCCGCCGGTCCTGGACTCGCTTCGAGCGCCAGCTCGACATGACTCGCCGCCTCGTCGAAGCGACCGAGCTCCATCAACACACGAGCGATCAGAAGCGCCACCGGCCCTTCGCCTCGTGACAATTCGAGACCGCGCTGGTACGCCTCGAGCGCTTCATCGAGACGACCGAGACGACGCAAGGACGTGCCCAGGTGCACCCAAGCATCGGTCAACTCGGGCTGATCGGCCACCAACGAGCGAAATACCGGTACCGCCTCGGCGTAGCGCCCGGCCCGATAATGGCCATAGCCTTCTTCCATCCGCCGCCAGATCCCGGACAACACATCTTTGGGATCGGGCAACGGTCCATCGTCCTGCGCCACCGCTCCGCCACCGCTCAGATAACCGAGCGCTTCGAGCTTGGCACGGGTCTCTTCATCGACATCGGCCGGTGCTTCGAGCGCGACGTCATACGCTCCCAGCTGATCACGCAAACGCGCATAGGTACGTCGTTCCGCGCTCAGGACATTGTCGGTCTGAGCCGGGTCGGCGAGTAGATCGTAGAGCTCGGGAGTCGGTGCCTCGATGTACTGCCACGGGCCGACGATCAAGGAGCGCAACTCGCTCCAGCCATAATTGAGCAGCGGGTAAAAGGTCTCGGAGTAGATCTCACGCTCGTCGGTATCGGGCTCGAGCGAATCGAGCAACGAACGCGACCGGGTCGGCGGCGAGTCGACCCCGGCAAACTCGGTCAAGGTGGCGAAGACATCGATCACCGGTACCGGCACCGACGAGCTCGCGCCACCACGCTCGCCCCGGGGCAGCTTGAGCAAGAGCGGAACCTGTATCGCCTCGCGATAGATCAAGATGCCATGGCCGTACTCGCCGTGATCCATCAACCCTTCACCATGATCCGACACCAGAATCACCGCTGCGTCGTCCCACACCCCGCGCTCACGTAGCGCATCGATCAAATTGCCGACCACCGCGTCGGCGGCGGCGATTTCAGCTTCGTACGTCTCGCCCCATCGCGAACGAAACGGCTCGGGTGGGGTGTAGGGCAAATGGGGTTCGAAGATGTGGAAAAAGAGAAAAAACGGTGTTTCGCCATCCGAGGACAAGGTCTGATCGAGCCAGTCCACGGCAACCTTAAGCGTGCTCGGCCCGAGTCTCTCCGTTCCCCACAGATCGACCGAGCCGGTCTCCTCCATCCGATCGTCGTAAAGGTCGAAACCGACATCGATTCCGGCACGCCGATCGAGTGAATAGCTCGATACCGTCGCCGCGGTGTTGTACCCAGCGGCCCCGAGCAACACGGGGAGATAAGGATGCGCTTCAGCATCGAAACGATACCCGGCGTTGTCACGAATTCCATGCTCGTTCGGCAATCGACCGCTGAGTATCGACACGTGTGACGGCAAGGTGAGAGGCACATGCGAGTAGGCGCGCTCGAAAAGGATCGACTCGGCGCGCAACGCGTCGATCGCCGGCGTCTCGACCCCATCGTATCCATAAATCGGCAGACGATCGGAACGCAAGGTGTCGATCGAAATCAAGATCAGCGATGGCTGTGGATCCCACGTCGCGCGAGCGTCCCGAGACGCGGTGGTCGCGGTGGAACTCTGGGATTCGGCCGGCGGAGCATCGGGCGTGGCACAGCCGACGACGATACACCCGAGGAGAGCGAATGCGATCCACCACGGCCCCATGATCGCACCGCGCGATCGGATCATGACTCAGAAGGCTCCGAGCGCACCGAGTACCTCACGAGCGCGAGCGATGTCGGGCGCGAACCGGCTCGGTGGCGCGGTGGCAATGTATTGCTCGAGCGCCTGTCTCGCTTCGTCGCGACGGCCGAGGCTCGCCGCCGTCAAACCGAGATTGAACAGCGCATCCCATTGCTGAGGATCGAGCTCGAGAGCACGTCGCCACGCGGCCATGGCGGCATCGGGATCCCCCTCCTGGTAGCGCACCACCCCGAGAGTGTTCCAGGCGATCGGTAACCGATCACTCACCGCCAGAGCACGTTCGAGCGCCCGGCGCGACGACGCCAGATCACCCCGGCGCAGATGGACGACACCCAGCGTCTCGAGTGCTTCTTCCCAATCCGCATCGACCACCAACGCCCGCTCGAGCGTCGCGATGCCGTCGGCATGTCGACCGTCGTCGGAATAGGCCAATCCGAGCGCGGTGAGCATTTCGAGATCCGATCCGTCGTCGCTACCGTCGGCGACCAAGGGTTCGAGCACATCCACGGCATCGCGCGCCCGGCCCACCTCGGCGAGCGTCAGTCCGAGATTGCGAACCAAACCGCGCCCTTCGACACCACGCTCCAAGGCCGCTTCGAGCACCTCGATCGCGGCGGTCAATTTCTCCTGCTGACGCAGAATCAGAGACAGGTGCTCGACCACCAACGGCATATCGGGCCGTTCCACGAGCATCGCTCGCGCCACCTGCTCGGCCGTGGCGAGATCCCCTTGCCGATACAGCTCGACCAGCTGATTCAGCTGACGATCGAGGTGGATGAGGTTTTTCGGATCGTCTTCGGGGCCAAAGCTCACCTTGTCGGTCGCGCTACCCGAGAGATAGCCGAGCGCCCGGAGCTTCGACGCCTCTTCCTCAGAGACCGCGCCACCACTGGGAAGCGCCTGAGCAGCCTCGGGTATCGCCTGTCGAAGACGGTTGTAGCGTCGCCGTTCGGACTCGACCAGATTGGTGGTCTCACCGGCATCGACCTCGAGGTCATAGAGCTCGGGTATCGGCAAATCGATGTACTTGTCGGAATGGGCGAGCACACCTTTGAGCGGTGCCCACCCTCGATTCAAAAAGGTGGACATGGCCTCGAAGTAGATCTCGCGATCACCCAGCTCGGCCGTCCCGAATAGATCGCCACCGGGAAGACCCTCGGGTGGCTCGATATCCACCGCCGCGAGCATGGTCGGTAAAAGATCGATATGAGCCACCGAACGCTCGTCTCGTGTCGCTTCGATACCGGGACCGGCGATGACCAGCGGTACCCACAGAGTCGGCTCGTAAGCGAAAAGACCGTGAGTCTCCTCACCGTGCTGCCCGAGCGCCTCACCGTGGTCCGAGGTCATGACGACCATCGTCGACGAATCCTCACCCCCGAGGATCGGCTTCAACAACGGCTCGAGATAGCTGTCGACCGCGACGATTTCACCCAAATAGGGATCGTCGGCGAGAAAACGAGGTTCGGGAGCGTAGGGAGCGTGAGGATCGTAGAGATGGATCCACAAGAAACGACGCTCGTCCTGGTGGGCGCGCCACCAATCGAGCGCGATCGCCACCACCGCGTCACCTCGACGCTCGGCGATGGTGATCGCGGTGGCATCGGCGCGGCGTGGGTAGTCGTCGTCATAGAGGTCGAAACCACGTGCCAGGCCGTAGCGACGATCGAGCGGAAACGCCGCGACCACGGCTCCGGTTGCCCAGCCCTCGCGATCGAGGATCGAGGCCAGAGTCGGCACGTCGTCACCGAGCACGAAACCGGTGTTGTCCCGAATCCCGTGCTGGTACGGATACAGACCCGTAAGGATGTTGGTGTGCGAAGGCAGGGTGACGACGTTGTGGGCGTGAGCATTGGTAAACACATGCCCACGCTCCGCCAACGCGTCGAGCACGGGTGTCGACACACTCGGATGCCCCATGAAACCGAGTGTGTCGGCACGTAGCGTGTCGATGGTGATCAGCAGGAGATCACGCGGTGCACCATCGGCGGCGGGCTCATCCGTGTCGCCACCGACACAAGCCACGAGACTCACCGCCACGGCGAGTACGAGCACACGCAAGCTCGGCAGCGGCATGGCTGTGCTCTCGCTTATTGACCTTCGACTTGCGTCTTCAGGTACTCGACGAAAGGAGCAACCTCGTCAGTCTTGTAGGCGGAGTCCATCTCTTGGACCTTCTGAAAGTCGGCGAGCGCTTCGGCATTGCTGCCCGCGTTCAAGTGGCTCAAACCACGGTAGTAGAAAGCCTCGATCAGCTCGGGGTTCTCCGCCACGGCGCGATCGAACAAACCGACGGCCTTCGCGGCATCACCCTCGTTGTACGCCTGGATACCCATGTTGAGCAACGTGTTGGTATCCATCTTGGCGCCCTCGGGCAGCCGCGCCATATACGCCTGGGCCTCTTCCTCTCGCCCTTCGTCGACCATGATGCTGGTGATGAGCTGGAGCGCATTGACGTCGTCCGGATTGATCGCCAGGCTCTTCTCGAGGGTGCCGATCGCCTCGGCATTATTGCCTTCTTGGTAATACGTGCGGGCAATGCCCGCCAGCAGCTGAGGATGATCCTCGACTTCGAGCTCGGCGAGGGCACGTTCGTACTCGGCGCGCGCGGCGGCGAATTGACCTTCGTTGAGCAGGCTATTACCAGCGTTGATCCACTCCATTACCTGGTTGCCGGCCGCCTCTTTCATCATCTCTTCGGTGATCGGTCGAAGCTGAACGTTGATCGATTGCCCCGGACCAAAAGCTTTTTCGACCACCCGCGCCGAGCCTTCGGAAGGAATGTAGCCTTCCGCCTCGATCACGATCCGCCAGTTGCCGCCCGCGAGACCGAGATACGACCACCGACCACGCTTGTCGGTCAGTTCTTCTTCCGGGCCGATGTCCGGTGAATTCTGGTGGCGCAACGTCACTTTCGCGCCAACCACCGGATCACCGGTGTTGGCATCCGTGATTTTGCCTTTGAGACGGCCCTGGCCCGCCCATTGTTGCGCGCTGAGCGCGGGTGCGACGAGAAGGAGCACCAAAACGACGGCTACGAAGCGAATGGAGCGCATATCAACCTCCGTGTGATGGCATGTTGCAAGAAACGAACGAAATCGCGGGAAGCCACAAAGAACGCTTCCGCGTCGGAACTTCATGATGATGGAAGCCCGAAAGCGGCGGAGCCGCCGCACGTCGTTCAGCATACCCCAAAAAAGAAAACGCCGGGGGCAAGCCCCCGG
>JBCDBH010000138.1:0-14033 GCA_039184055.1 Acidobacteriota bacterium | reverse complement strand
GGGTAGCTGGGCCACTCCGGCTGGTTTTGCCGATCAATTCGAGATCTTCGCGGTCAACTTGAACAAGTATTCCCAAGGTTCGATCGCGGTCTTGATCGGTGCCAGCTCTCCGGTTGGTACGGTCAATGGCAGCCCAAGCTCGATTCCTGAGTCGGTCGATCAGGATTTTGTGACAGCAAACAATGTTTTTTTCAATGTTTATACCTATTTTGAGCTCGAGGTGGCTTCTGTCCTTGACGATCCATCTCCATGGCTACCGACCGATACGAAAGTCGACCCTGACCGAATCGCGTTCGCGGTCACGTGCAACGCGACGAGCATGGCGGATGCGGGTCAAGTGCCATTTACGGAGTTCATCGCTAATTTTCCAGGGTCTCAAATTCTCAAGAGTGTCGAGGAAGCGTACCTGGGATTTTTTGTTTGGATCTGGTGGCAGAATAAGCCCCTCTACCCCGTTGAAAATCTGGATGCACTGTTCAAGGCCGTGTCGCGTGGATGACATCGAAACAGCTCGCATCGATGACTCGCTCAACGAATCAGCAAAAGGTGGGTGTCGAGCGGCGCTCTTCGTGAACCGAAAATCTAGTCCTTTGCGCTTATCAGTCGAGTCGGCTCGATCGACAAAGAAGGCAAAAGGGTCCGAAAGAAGGTGAGTGTCTTCCTGAACCATTTTCTTGGACTCTGCCTGGGAGGAATAGCCGACTCGCGACACCTTCATGATGTGGGCTCAAAGCCACATGACAAAAGGAGAAACCTATGTTTGCCTCACACGAGAATCGCCACCAAGATGTCCTTCGCGCCATCGTCTCATCCGAGACCAGCTTCGACGACGCCGTACGCGACGGGATTCCCGAAATCGCTCACGATCATCCGGAGCTCGAGTTCAAGACGTTCGAGGCAGTCGCCTTCCAAGGTGTCATCCGCGACGACAACGTGAAGGTCTTCCAGGTCGTCATCGACATCGCGGGCTTTCACAAGCACTCGCACGATCACTGAACACACGACGGCCAAGCGCCGAATCAGCATGGATTCGTCACATAAAACATCGGGTACAACCCGTCTAGAGAATGGAGTCAATCATGTCGTCTACCGCTCATATCGCATGTCAGCAATTCAATATCCAGGGAGCCGGAGAAGAGATTTACGCCGTCTCGGCGCTGAGCGACGTCTTCGCGCCGCCGCATCACGGTCCGCGCAATGTGCCGATCACGGTCAAACCTTCAGACTCTGAATACAGCTACACCCATTTCCCGATCGTGCGTACGGGCCGTTACGCCATCTACCTCGAGACTCCAGGGATCTTCAGGGGTATGGTTTACGGTGGTCAGAATCAGAACACCCGCACCGGCACCGAGATCGAAACCGAGCGAACCGACCCGGGCGATTGCCAGTTCCATGAGGCGTATGTCAGCGTCGGCCCGATCATCTTCAACCAGAACGACCCGCAACCGGTGGCGTTGCGTTTCTCGAACAAGGGTCAGGGTGACAAGCCGATCCGCTACATCGTGTCGCTTGTCGAGGATTGATGAGCCCTAGGATTGATGAACCCTAGATCAGGCTCGATCCGAGGCCGGCAGCGTCTTTCAAGCAAAGAGGCTGGCGGCCTTTTGCCTTTTGCTCGAGGTCTCGAGACTCTTGATGATCCGATCGCCGGCACGGCGAACCCCGGCGATGGTTCGGGACACGGGTCCGAGCTCGAGCTCGGCGAGCGGGCCGGTGACGCGAATCCTCGGATGCCACCGGAGTGCCGTGTCGACCACGGGGAAGCCACATCGCGCACAGGGTAGGGACGCGGAAGTGATCAGGCTGTCGACCAAGGTGCCGCCGGGCCGTTTCATGACGAAGCCGGTGGCGAGGAGGACGCGGTCGACAATGATCGACTCGGCGGTCGAAAGACGCATACGGAAAACATCGCGCTCGATGGCGAGATCCTCGATCTCAGCGATGTGCCGGGTCAGCAGCCTCATATCGTTGGCGTTTCGAAGCGCGGTCCAAACGTCGGGAGGCACGGAGCCTCGATGTCGCGCGGTGTTGATGATCTCGCGACGTCGATCGAGGCTCCGCTCGCGGCTGTAACCCATCATGTTCTTGGGGCCGAGCCATCCTGGATCGCTATCGAATTGGTGTTTGCGAAACGCATGGCGGCTGACGAGAAAGACTTCGTGGCCTTCTTCGACCAGACGAAGCGCCACTTGTCCGGCCGAGATTCCGCCACCGACGACCGCGACGCTTTCTTGACCATCGCTTGGCCAGGCGTTGAAGCCCAGCTCGAAGACATGACGCACCCGTGGATGGTCGCGTGGCGCCCAGGTTGGCCAGTCGGGGAAGTCGCTCGAGCCGATCGCCAACACGAGGTTCTGTGCGACGAGATCGAGCCCGTTTACGGTCTGTACGGTGACGCCGTCACCATCGGCCGCGCACGTCGTGGCGCGGTCGCGGATGTGGAGCGCATCGAGACCGTACGTTTCGACAACGTGATCACAATGACTATTGAAGAGCTCGAGCGAGGGGCGGTCGTACCGAGAGGCGAAGAGGTTGCGTCTGCGGGTTCTTCGTTTGCCCGCGAAACGCTGTAGTGACCACGGGTCGAGATCGAGATGGTGGACCGATGTCGAGCGCAAATAGCGCATGCCGGTGACCGCCGTACACGCCCGCCAGCGCGCCAAGAGCGTGTCGGCGGGGTCGAGTAGCCGCAGCCGTTCGGGATCGGCGTGGCCCTCGCCGACGAGTCGGGCGGCGATGTGCACCCCGTGAATACCACCGCCGATGACCAACCAGTCGAGGTTCATACGGCTTCGGCAGAGCGCTGGCGGATGGCCTGGAGGTTGGATAGGTGTCCGACAACCAGGCTGAGGCCCGCCGCGACACCGATCACCACCCCAACCGTCTCGCCGCCTCCTTCTTCGAGGAAGCGTGATGCGAGCAGGCCCACGATGCCGACTCCCAGAATCGACGCAATCCACCAGGATTGGTGTTTACGCCATCCGAGGACGAGAGCCGCCACGCCGAGAACGACCGCCAAAAGGGTAAAGGTCCACTCGGCTTCGTGGGTCAGCAAAGCACCCAAACCCCATGCCACGAGCAGCGTTGGAAGGAGCGCGCAGAGTGCACAGTGGACGGCACACAGGGCACTCGCGAGGGTGCCCAGTCGGTCCACGGCGGTGTTTCGAAAGCTCGTAGTCGTCGTCTCGTTCACTTACTTACCTCCCTGGTGCGGATTTGAAGCTTGGGAAAGGGGTTGTCGAGCATCGCCCACGTCTTGCTGGTCCCAGAAGCGAGCCGGGGGTCCAATAGGCAGTCGTCGAGCTGAGCCCGCATGGCTTCTTCGTCCATCTTTTGACCGATGAACACGAGCTTCTGGGTACGATCACCAAAGCGCGGATGCCAGCTGGGTTGTTCGTCTGGGCGCTCGCCTGGTGGATGATGCCAGCGTTTGCGCGACACCGCCGCCCACCACAGACCGATCGGCTTGACGTCGCTGACTCCACCGGCCTGCGCCCACTCATAGGCGGTTTTGTGGTCGGCTGCGACCCAGAAGAAGCCTTTTGAGCGCAGCACCCCACGCCAGTTGTCACCGTTGTTGAAGAACTCCCACAGCTTGTCGGCGTCGAAAGGATGGGAGGTCTGATAGGTGAAGCTCGAGATGCCGTATTCCTCGGTTTCGGGGGTGTGCTCACCCTCCATCTCGCGGATCCAACCGGCCGAGCTTTCCGCCGTCTCGTAGTCGAAGAGGCCGGTGTCGAGGACCTTGTCGAGGGATACGTGGCTGTGGTTCGCGGGGAGGATCTGCGCGCCTGGGTTGAGCGCCTTGATGATGGCCTCGACCTCGTGCGCCGTGTCCTCGCCCGCCAGGTCGATCTTGTTGAGCACGATGACATCAGCGAACTCGATCTGGTCGATGAGTAGATCGGTGACCGTGCGCTCATCTTCCTCACCCAACGATTCACCCCGCTCGGTGAGCGCTTCCGCTTCGTTGTAGTCGCGTAGAAAGCTCGCCGCGTCGACCACGGTGACCATGGTGTCGAGCCGCGAGATATCGGCAAGGCTGACACCGTACTCGTCTTCGAAGGTGAAGGTTTGGGCCACTGGGATGGGTTCGGAGATTCCGGTCGATTCGATGAGCAAATAGTCGAAGCGACGCTCTTTGGCGAGACGTGACACTTCGGCCAGCAGATCGTCACGCAGGGTGCAGCAGATACAGCCGTTGGTCATCTCGACGAGCTTTTCTTCGGTCCGCGAGAGCTCCGCGCCACCGTGCTCGACGAGTTCGGCGTCGATGTTCACGTCGCTCATGTCGTTGACGATCACGGCGACGCGGCGTTCTTCGCGATTGTTGAGCACGTGGTTGAGAAGCGTGGTCTTGCCCGCGCCCAAGAATCCCGACAGTACGGTGACCGGCAAGCGTTCGTCGTTGTGTAGGGCAGTCATGTTGTCGAGGTCTCCGTTTCGAATTCTATAAAAGGTTCCGATTCCGAGCCTTGGTCTTGCGCGTGTTCTCGTCGATTGCCGCTTTACGATTCGCGTAGCGACTCGGTTGGATGAACGTTCATGGCGCGCCAGGCGGGCACCAGGCAGGCGACGAGTCCGGTGGTGATCAGGGCGACGGCGGCGAAGATGAGGGTCGCGGGATCTTGTGCTTCGATCCCGAAGAGCGAGGCCGCGAGCAGGGGCGCGGCGGCGAAGAAGCTGATCGCGATTCCGCTCACCACACCCATGATGACGAGGCGCGCGCCCCACCATAGAACCAGCCGACCGAGCGCTTCACGTGGCGCGCCGAGCGCGGCGCGGACGCCGAGCTCGTGGCGTCTCTGCGCTAGATCGTGGGCCGCTAGACCGTAGACACCGAGGCTCGCGAGGAGCATGGCGACGAGGGCGAAGAGCGGTGCCAAGCGGCCGAGCAGCCGGGACTGCCAAAGGGATTCGTCGAGAATCGAGCCGAGCGGGCGGATCTCGACCACACCGGCCTCGGGCGCCGCGTCGTCGAGCGCTTGGCGCAGGCTCGGCATCAATGCCTCGGGCGTGCCTTGGAGATGCACGGTCAAGCGCTGTCGCCACGCCTTGTATTGCGTGATGGGGTAGTAGAGCTCGGCCCCGAAGGTCGTCTCGCGAGGGTCGTAACGCACGTCGCCGACCACGCCGATCACCCGAGCCCAGGAATCGCTGGCGAGACGGACTTCTTTGCCGAGCGCCGATTGACCGGGGAAGAGCTGTTCGACCGCCCGTCGACTCAGAATGATCACCAGCCCGTCGTCGCGATGATCGGACCATCGGAAATCACGACCTTCGACGATCGGGATGTTCATCGACGCGAAATAGCCTGGTGTGATGTCGACGGTGAGGAACGGTGCCTGGTGCTCGAGTGTCTCTTCGTCCGCGCCGCCTCTCACCACCACGGTGACCGGTCGACGGTCGCGGTCGAGATACGGTAGGTGCGTCGTGCCACCCACGGCATCGATTCCCGGGACGTCGAGCAAGCGAGTCTGGACGCGACGGTACATGGCCGCCAGCCCGTCGGCTTGCTCGACATAGGTGCCCGTGAATTGCGGCGACATCTGAACGGTGACGACGTTGTCGGTAGCGAAGCCCGGGGTGATCTGTTGCAGGGAGTCGAAGGAGCGCGCCAGCAACCCGGCGGCGACCAGGAGCACGGCGGCCAAGGCCACTTCGGCGACGATCAACAGCCGACGAAATCGACCGCTGTTGGCGGGCGCCGCCCGGCCGGCGAGGAGGGTGCGGAGATCCAATCGCCAGCCGAGGATCAACGGCGCCAAGCCGGCGATCAAGGCCACCAAGAGGGCGGCGCTGGTGGCGAAGCCGATTTCGGCGAGACCCAAGCGGATATCGATCCACGGTGGCAGAGACGTGGGAATCAAGCGCGGAAGAAAAGCGAGAATCGTCTTGGCCAGACCGAGACCGAGCAGCGCTCCCGGAATGGTGAGCAGCAGCGTCTCGAACAAAAGCTGTCGGCCGAGACGAGACCCACGTGCTCCCAAGGCGAGTTGCAAAGAGAACGTCGCGGTACGCGCCACGCCTCGCGCCAATTGCAGACCGGTCAGATTGATCGCCGCCAAGGCCACGAACACCCAGGTGAGGGTGAACAACGAGCGCAGATGGGGTGCCAGTCCCGAGGTGGCGAACGCTCGATAGGGCTCGAGCCGAGGACGCCAATCGGCATTGGTTTCCGGGTGGCGTTCGGCGAGCCCTCCAGCCAGGTTGTCGATCTCGGCTCGGGCTCGTTCCAGACCGTCCGGCTCGGTCAGCCGCGCCAGACCTTGAGGCCAGCGCAACGCGCGACTGTCTTCACGGGTATCGCCGGTGTCTTGCGTGTCGATCCAGCTCTGGTAGGGGAACCACAACTGGGCGCCTTCGGGAAAACCGTATCCGACCGGTAGGACACCGACGATCTGAAACGTGCCGAGCGAGGTGCGTAGAGTCTGACCGAGCACGTTCGGGTCGGCGCCATAGCGGCTCCGCCATAGACCATGGCTGATGATCACCTTGAAACTATCGGCACCCTGGAAGTCATCGTCTTGGTCGAAGAGACGACCGAGATGGGGTGTGACACCGGTTGCCGGAAGCACCCCGGAGGTGACCAGCGCCGACGGAATCGAAGTCACCCGATCGTCCAGGTCGATCAAGTTGTCGCGGCGCGCCGAGAAGGCGCCGATCTCGTCGAGGTGCTCGGCGGTGACGGCGAAGTCGTCGGCATCGGGGAGGGAGAGACCGTAGACGCCACCGGTCTTGCTCGACACGCTGCGAACGACCACCAGCTGATCGGCGTCGGCGTACGGCAGCGGGCGATAAAACGTCGCGTTCACCAGGCTGAACACCGCTGTATGCACGCCGAGGCTGGCACCGAGAATGGCGATGACGAGTAGAGAGAGCAAGCCCTCGCGGCGCAGGCTGGCGAACGCGAGACGGAGATCGAAGAGCATGGCTCAGTGGTCCTTGGAAGTCATGCGCGCCCGGGAAGTCGACTCGGGCCACGGTCGAGCTTGGCGACGGGTGATTCCGAAGGGCGGGCGCCGACAGTGAACCAAAAGACCGATCGTCAATCACGAAAGGGCGTTGGATCGTCGGTGCCTCGATCCCGGTGAAAGGGAAACAGGTCGCCTAAACGACTCCTTAATGAGAATGCTATATCAGCCATTTGTCCTGCGCAAACCGCGAGGTTCGACGATGTCGAACCACGTGTTCGACTTTGTCGAAACACGGCAACGACCGGAGTCATGCCGATCGTTCCGAGCTCGTATAGACCGCTGGTAAGACGAGGAGCGTCACCAGGGTCGCGGTCACCAGTCCACCGATCACGACGGTCGCCAAGGGTCGTTGTACCTCAGCCCCAGCGGAGGTCGCGAGAGCCATGGGGAGGAAACCGATGATGTCGGTGGAGGCGGTCATCAGGACGGCACGGAGCCGCAATTGGGCACCGTCAAGGGCGGCGTCGAGAGCCGGGGCGCCGGCTTGTTTTCGCTGGTTGATGATTTCGAGCAGCACCACGCCATTGAGCACCGCGATACCGAAGAGGGCGATGAAGCCGACGGCGGCCGAGACGGAGAAAGGGTAGCCCCGGATCGCCAGAGCGAAGATGCCACCGGAAAGGGCGAGGGGGATGTTCAAGAAGACGAGCATCGCCAGACGCCCCGAGCGAAAGGCGCTATAGAGCAGGACGAAGATGAGCAGGAGCACCATCGGAGTGAGCAGGACGAGACGTTGCGAGGCTTCCTGGAGATTCTCGAATTGGCCACCCCACGACACGCTCCAACCAGCCGGGATATCGACCTGTTCCTTGACGGCTTGCCGGGCTTCGGCGACGAAGGAAGCCAGGTCGCGTCCTCGAACGTTGGCTTCGACGCCGATCCGTCGGGATACGCGCTGCCGGTTGATCTGCGCTGGTCCTTCGGCGAGCTCGACACGTGCCAGTTGCTCGAGCGGGATCATGCGTGGTGGCCCGCCCGGGCTCTCGGCGGGCGCGGCGACCCGAAGATCGCCGATACGCCGCGGATCGACTCTAATGGACTCGGGAAAGCGCACCTGGATGGGATAGCGACCCATGTCTTCGAGCACGGTGCCGACACGAATGCCACCGATGGCATCGAGCACATGGAAGACCTCGGCCACCGAGACGCCGTACCGGGCCACGGCTCGACGATCGATATCGATGCGCAAGCGAGGCAGACCTTGGATCTGTTCGTCGGCGACGTCGGCGGCACCGGGAATGGTGCGGAGCACGGCGGCAATCTCCTCGGCTTTCTGGCCGAGCAGATCGAGGTCGGAGCCATGAATGTGGATTGCGACGTCGGAGCGCACCCCTTCGCTGAGCTCGGCGAACCGTAGCTCGATAGGCTGGGTGAAGGCGAAACGGGCACCGGGTACCTGGGCTTCGAGCTCGGTCTCGATGGCCGCCACCAGCGCTTCTTTCGACTCGTAGCGCCAGCGTTCGCGAGGTTGGAGCATCAAGAACGTATCGCCGATTTCGACGCCCATGGGATCGAGCGCCACTTCGGGGCGACCGGTGCGTGAGATCACCGTTTCGACTTCTTCCGAAAAGGCCTCCATGATGACGCGCTCGGCGATCAGGCTCACCTCGTTGGAGGCCTCGAGCGAGATCGACGGGAGACGCTGGATATGCATCGCGATGGCGCCCTCGTCGAGGGTGGGTAGGAATTCGGCACCGAGGAAGGGTGCGATCACGAGCCCAGCGATGAAGACGAGCGCCGCGAGCGCGAAGATCAGTCGGCGATGGCCGAGCGCGCCTTCGAGCAGCGGCGGATAGAGCCGTTTGCACATTCGGTAGAGGACGGGCTCTTCGAGCTTGGCACCCGGTAGGATCCAGCTCGCCAGCACCGGGACGAGGGTGAGCGCGCAGATCAGCGACGCCGCGAGCGCAAAGCCGACGGTGAGGGCCATGGGCCGGAACATCATGCCCTCGACGCCGCGGAGGGCGAGGATCGGCAGATAGACCAGGATGATGATGGTGACGCCGAAGAGCACCGGGCGAGCGACCTGATGCACGGCGGCACGTACCGTTTCGAGCGAGCCGTCGCCCGGCTGTCGGTTGCGGAGTCGACGCATGATGTTGTCGACCACCACCACCGCGCCGTCGACGATCAGGCCGAAATCGATCGCGCCCAGGCTCATCAAATTGCCCGAGATCCCGGCCCAGCGCATCGCCGAAAAGGCGACCAGCATCGACAAGGGAATCACCGAAGCGACCAGCAGACCGGCGCGCAGGTTGCCGATCAACAGCAGCAGCACGATGACCACCAGCAAACCGCCTTTGGCCAGATTGTCGGCGACGGTGCGGATGGTCCGCTCGACCAAATCCGAGCGATCGTAATAGGTGTCGATCGATACGCCCGCGGGCAGGGTTTCCTGAATCTCGCTCACCTGAGCATCGACTCGTTTCGCCACGGTGCGGCTGTTTTCACCGATCAACATCAAGACGATTCCGGCCACCGTCTCGCGATCGCCGTCGCGGGTTACCGCGCCTTCACGGAGCAAAGGGGCCAGCTCGATCGTGGCGACGTCACGTAGATAGACCGGCGTGCCACCCTGACTGGCGACCACCACTTGGCCGAGATCGTCCAAGGATTCGAGCAGTCCTTCGCCGCGAACGACATATTGCTCGCTCCCCAACGGCACGATGCCACCACCGGCGTTGAGATGGTTGTCCTGGATCGCCTCGACCACCTCGCTGACACCGAGACCGTGCGCCACCAGGCGATCGGGGTCGATGGTCGCCTGAAAGGTCTTGACCTCGCCACCGAAGACATTGACCTCCACGACCCCGGGAACGGCACGCAGCTGTGGGCTGATGGTCCAGTCGAGGATCGAACGGAGCTCCATCAACGACCAGCAATCGGGGGTGTCGGGCTCGTTCGCCTCACACCTGGGCGTGCCGGCGACCTCGAAGTGGTAGATCTCACCGAGACCGGTGGTGATCGGCGCCAGCTTGGGCTCGCCGTAGCCTTCGGGAATCGACTCACGCGCCTCGGCGAGCCGTTCGGCGATTTGCTGTCGTGCCCAATAGATGTCGGTGCCCTCTTCGAAGACCACCGTCACCACCGACAAGCCGAATTTAGACAGGGAGCGGATCTCTTCGTGTCGAGGCAAACCGCTGAGTGCGGTCTCCACCGGAAAGGTGACGAATTGCTCGACTTCCTCGGGGGCCAGGCCCGGGCTGTCGGTGAGCACCTGGACTTGAATCGGGGTGATGTCGGGCACGGCGTCGATCGGCAGGCGGAGCGCCGAGTCGATCCCCCAGATGACGACCAAAGCCCACAACGAGACCACTGCCAAACGGTGATCGAGGGAAAAATCGACGATTCTTCGTAGCATCGTCCACCTCCTCAATGATGGTGATGGCCGCCGATTTCGTCACCGGCTGCTTGGGATTTGAGGAGGAACGAGCCTTTGGTCACCACGAGGTCACCCAGCGCGACGCCCGAGCGAATCTCGACATGATCTTCGCTGGCGCGACCGAGCTCGACGGTGCGAGCTTCGTAACGTCCGGGCTCGATTTCGACGAAGACAATCGACCGTTCGCCATCGCGCTCGAGGGCGACTCGAGGAATGGCGGTGCTTTCCGACGCTTGTTCGGTCGATGAGCTCAAGGTGACCCGGGCGAACATTCCAGGTCGGAGTCGGCCGTCTGGATTGGCGAGATCGACTCGGGCGCGGACGGTGCGACGCTCGGGGTCGAGCTGGGCGTCGACGTAGTCGATCTCGCCGCGGATCATTTCGCCCGGCCAGGCGTCGAGTCGTACCTCGACCGATTCGCCCACCTGCACGTGGGCGAGATCGCGCTCGTAGAGATCGATCCACAACCACATCCACGAGAGGTCGGCGAGCGTGAAGAGCACGTCCTCGACGTGCACCAGCTCACCGAGAGTCGCCTCGCGCTCGACGATCGTGCCGGCAAAGGGGGCGCGTATGGTCACGAGAGACGCATCGTCGTCGGTCCAATCGAGTTGCTCGATCGCCGCAGTGGTCATACCGAGCAGCTGGAGCGTCTCGCGATGCGCCGCGAGGTCGGTGGCGAACTCGCGTGCCACCGCCTCGGCTTCTTGGAAAGCCTGGTCCGAGATGATCTGACCGGCGTGCAAGTTTTGCTCCCGGGCAAACCGCCGGGTCGCCACCTCGTGACGCGCGCGGGCCCGTAAGAAATCGGCCTTCGCTTCTCCGAGCTGCATCGAATCGACCACCGCCAACGCCTCGGAGGCCGTGACCGTGGCACCCAGACGAGCCGGTACCCGCACCAGGCGACCACCGACCCGTGCCGACACGTGCGCCAGCCGCTCCTCGTCGAAACCCACCTGACCTGTGGTGACACGACTGGCGGCCAGCAGACGGCGGACCACCGGCTCGGTTTCGAGACCGATGCGTTCGATCGCCTCCGGGGTCAGCTCGACGACGCCGTTTTCATCATCGTGCCCGTCATGTCCGTGATCGTCATGTGTCGTGTGTCGGTCGTCATGGCCCGCCTCGTCATCGCCGTGTTGCTCGTGGGCGTCGCCGTGTTGCCCATGCTCGTCGTGTGTCGTTTCGTGGTCGTGTTGGTCCGTATCCTCGGCCGCCTGACAGCCGAAGAGCAGAAAAACAGTAAATACGATCACCTTCATTCTCATCGTCCCGTCTCCCATCAACCCATTCCGAAAGTGATCCATGGCGAGACATTCCGGAAACAACCGGGTACGGCTCGACCACGGCGATATCTCGCCGTCATGGATCGGTAGCGATACGTAGCTAGGCCCTGTTCAGGCCTGACGTTGAATCGGACTCAGTGGATGGGAAGCGAAATGGGGACGTGAAGGATGTCCCGAGGGAGAGAATCCTGAAGGGTGAGCGAAGACTCGGTGACGAGAGATCCAGCGAGTGGTGCGCTCGGTGCGGTCACCACCGACAACGTGGCGCGGGGCACCAGCGAGCAGCACACACAGTCCAGGCAATCATCGCGCTCTTGGCAATCGTCGTCATCCGCGTCTGGACACACCGCGAAAAGCGGCGCCGCCAGGGCGAGCGTGACGAGAGCGATGAGGAGAATGCCAATGGTCTTCACGGTGCCGAGCCTAGCACAGCAAATCGAGAGCATCCCAGGGCTGTTTCTCGGTCTGGTTTGACTCCCGTTTGCGCTCTTAAGTCTCATACACACGACCGATAGGAGCTTCGATGACGATGCGAGACGTAGAGACAGATCCGCAATGGGGTGACGTGACTCAACTGCTCGAGGCTTGGTCTGACGGCAGCCAGGCAGCCCTCCACGAAGTACTGGTGATGGTGGTCGATGACCTGCGTCGATTGGCTGCAGGTCAGTTGGCACGTCGGCCTTTCAGCGAAACGCTTCAGCCCACGGTCCTAGTCAACGAAGCGTTCCTTCGGCTCGTGGGAAATCCCAATCCGCGTTGGCGGAATCGATCGCAGTTCTTCGGTTACGTCGCATCGACCATGCGTCGGATCATCCTCAATCATGTTCGCGATACCCATGCGCTCAAACGAGGGGGCGGCATGGCCCACACGACCTTCGAATCTCCCGGCGCCCAGGTTGGAGGGGCGGCACCATCGTTGGACTGGATCGATCTCGATCGTGCTCTTACCAGCTTGGAGACCGTCGATCGGCGACAGGCACGGATCGTCGAGCTCCGTTTTTTTGTTGGACTGACCGTTGATGAAACCGCGCGGATTCTGCGGATCTCTCCACGCACCGTTCGACGAGAGTGGCATGGAGCTCGACTGTGGCTACTCCGCGAGATGAGCAAGTGACACATGAGACAGAGCGAGTCCTGTAGCAACGGACAACCAGAACCAGGATTCACTGGCCGTCTTTTCGGACGTTTCGTGTCTATCCATGTAGGAGGCTGCGTCGGGGTACGTCGGTGTGGCCATGAACGGTCACGGAACGAAACCGGAGAAGGGAAGCCATGACACCAGAAAAAGAACAACAGGTACTCGAGACACTCTATGGACGACTATTCGACATCGTCACGTTTACTCCGGGTGGAGATCGCCCCGCCGAATTCGATAGGCAAACGACCTTTGTTCAGTTTGCTGGCAACCAGGCCGTCAACCCGGCCGATTATCAGAATGCGTTTTCACCCGGTAATCCGAACGGTGACTTGACAAGTGCCGAGGTGTTCTCGCGAGCCTTCAACGATGTTCCAGAGATCGCGGCCAACTATGTAGGTTCCGGAGCGAATGTCGACAATGTGTATGGGAACATCGTACGCGGTGCCAACTCTCGCTCGACGACCGATCCTGAGCAGAAGAAGATCTATGACAAGGCCTACAAGTACCTGAATACGACCGTCGAGAAGGAGGATTTCGAGGGGAATAAAACGACTCAGACGATTCCCTCTCCACGCTTCAACAACTACTTAGAGCTTCGCGAGAGCTATTTCATCGCGCTGAGCGGATACCGCACGGCTTACAACAACTACGATCATTCCAATCCGGAAGATCAGCGTAAGTGGCAGGCCGTCGAACCAGGTTTGCGCGCCACGCTCGATTCTGCGTACCGGCGATGGCGAGCAGCCGATGCGCCGCAAATCGAGCAAGCCTTGGCCGCTCTCGATACGACAATCAATTCGGCGGTGCGCGACGCGCTCGCCCAGGCCCGGGAGACCATGCGCGGCAGCGAGCTAGCGAGCAGTATCGGCGCGGGAACGACGTGGCATCTTTCGTATGCACAACCAAGCAATTGGTGCTATGACCAAGGAGCAAGAAATTTCACTGACATTACCCTCAAGAGCTCGAATCTAAGCTCGAAGTCCGACGAGCGTTTCAGAAAATACGGTGGCGGAGCCAGCTGGCGCGCTGGTTTGTGGTCTGTCGGTGGTGGCATCAGTGGCGAGGATGGGAAGAAAAATTTTCATATGGAGTCGAACGAGTTCGAGCTCCGTTGCAAGCTCGGATTCGTTCGGATCCAACGGCCTTGGCTCAACAGTGCGATTTTCAGGATGCAGAATTGGTTCATCGATTCCGCCGATGCTGGTGGGATTTCCAGCGGTAAGCTCGCAGGCAATGAGAACGGCCTC
>JBCDBH010000137.1:0-14037 GCA_039184055.1 Acidobacteriota bacterium | reverse complement strand
CGTCTGTCGGTCTTTCAGGTGATCACCGCCTCGGTGGCCGCGGCGATCGTGCTCAGTTTATTGATGGCGACCACCATCGCGCGCCCGCTGCGCCGGCTCCAGCTCGAGGCCAACGCTTTGCTCGATCGACGTGGCCGGCTCCGTCGACGGTTCACCGCCAGTCGTCGCCGCGACGAAATCGGCGATCTCTCGCGCGCGCTCGCCGAGCTCACCCGTCGTCTCGAAGGACATCTGCGATTCATCGAAGGTTTTGCGTCGGATGTCTCTCACGAGCTGAAGAATCCGCTCGCCTCGATCCGCAACGTCGTCGAGCTACTCGACGACGTCGACGATCCTCACGAACGCAAACGGTTCATGACCATGGCGCTGCGTGAAATCGCCCGACTCGAGCACCTGGTCAACAGCGTGCGCGAGATCACGCTCATCGATGCCCGACTGGAACAGGAAAGCGTCGCTCCGGTGGCTCTCGAACCGTTGCTCCGCACCCTCATCGAGCCGATCGCTCTGCGTCACGAAAGAGTCGATTTCGAGCTCGCCGCGACTGACGAGGAGCTGGTCGTCACCGCATCGCCACGACGTCTGGCGCAAGTCTTCGAGAACCTGCTCGACAACGCCACGAGCTTTTCGCCACCCGACGGTACGGTCACGGTCGAATTGACCCGTGAAGATGGCATGGCCACGGTACGGGTGCGTGACCAGGGCCCAGGGATTCCGGCGGCCCATCAAGACAAGGTCTTTCAGCGTTTCTTCAGCTATCGACCCAACGGAGGCAAAGGCCACACAGGGTTGGGCCTATCGATCGTTCGCGCCATCGTCGAGAGCTATGGCGGTGGGATCGCCATCGAAGCCGTCGCCGGCGACGCAACCGAGGGTGACAACAGCGGCGCGGTCTTCGTGGTCCGTCTCCCGCTCACCCTGTAGCGGCATGGCCGGCTTGCTCGGCGAGAAGATCGACGAGCTCGAAAGCGGCATCGGGAATCCGTGTTCCGGGCCCGTACACGGCGACCGCCCCCGCGTCCAACACCGCGGGGACATCCTCGGGTGGCACCACGCCACCGACGACGATCAAGATATCTTCGCGACCGAGCGCGGCGAGCGCTTCGCGGAGCTTGGGCACCAGGGTGAGATGACCGGCAGCGAGCGAGCTCACGCCCACGACATGGACATCGTTCTCCATCGCCTGGCGCGCGGTCTCGTCGGGGGTCTGGAAGAGCGGGCCGACATCGACATCGAATCCCAAATCGACAAAGGCGGTAGCGATCACCTTTTGCCCACGGTCATGACCGTCTTGTCCCATCTTGGCGACCAGAATCCGAGGACGACGCCCTTCCTGCTCGGCAAACCCATCGATCCGTCGACGAACCCGCTCGACGTCGTCGACATCATCACTCATCTCTCGTCCGTACACGCCGGTCACTCCCTGGGTCGCGGCGCGGTGACGACCCCACACCTTCGCCAATGCCTCGCTGATCTCACCGACCGTCGCCTTGGCGCGCGCCGCTTCGACCGATAGGGCGAGAAGATTGCCCTCTCCCGTCGCGGCGCTCGTGGTCAACGCGGCCAGGGCGCGCTCGACCACCGCGTCGTCACGCTCCCGGCGCAGCTTCGCGAGACGCGCCAACTGTTGCTCACGTACCGCCGAGGTATCGACTTTGAGCACGCGGAGCTCTTGTTCCTCGGCCGGCTGGAATTTGTTGACTCCGACGATGGTCTGTCGACCGGCGTCGATCGCCGCCTGCGTCCGAGTCGCCGCTTCTTCGATCCGGAGCTTGGGCAAGCCGGTTTCGAGCGCCGCCGCCATGCCGCCGAGCTCCTCGACTTCGTGAATATGCGCCAGCGCGCGAGCGGTGAGATCGTGGGTCAGCCGCTCGACGTAATAGCTGCCACCCCACGGATCGATCACCCGAGTGGCGCCCGTCTCATGTTGCAGATAGAGCTGGGTGTTGCGCGCGATCCTGGCGCTGTCGTCGCTCGGTAGCGCGAGCGCCTCGTCGAGCGAGTTGGTGTGCAACGACTGTGTGTGGCCGTGCACCGCGGCCATCGCCTCGACACAGGTGCGGGCGACGTTGTTGTAGACATCTTGCGCGGTGAGGGTCCAACCCGACGTCTGGCAATGGGTGCGCAACATCGACGATTTCGGGTTCTTGGGATCGAACTGACGCATCAAACGTGCCCACAACAAACGCGCCGCGCGAAGCTTCGCCACTTCCATGAAGTAGTTCATGCCGATGGCGAAAAAGAACGACAGTCGCGGCGCGAAACGATCGACATCGAGACCCGTGGCGATACCCGTGCGGACGTACTCGATGCCGTCGGCCAAGGTGTAACCGAGCTCGAGATCCGCCGTCGCACCGGCTTCCTGCATGTGGTAGCCCGAGATCGAAATGCTGTTGAAACGCGGCATGTGCTCCGCCGTGTAGGCGAAGATGTCGGCGATCACCCGCATCGAAGGCTTGGGCGGGTAAATATAAGTGTTGCGGACCATGAACTCTTTCAGAATATCGTTCTGAATCGTCCCGGCCAGCTTCTCGGTCGGCACTCCCTGCTCTTCGGCAGCGACGATATAGAGCGCCATGATCGGTAGCACGGCACCGTTCATGGTCATCGACACGGTCATACGATCGAGCGGAATTCCCTCGAAGAGGATCCGCATGTCCTCGATCGAATCGATCGCCACGCCCGCCATCCCGACATCGCCGGCGACCCGTGGATGATCCGAGTCGTAGCCCCGATGCGTGGCGAGATCGAAGGCGATCGACAACCCACGCTGACCGGCAGCCAGGTTGCGCCGATAAAAGGCGTTCGAAGCCTCGACGGTCGAAAAGCCAGCGTATTGACGCACCGTCCACGGTCGACGCACGTACATCGTCGAATACGGTCCGCGGACGTAGGGTGCGTATCCGGGCATCGAGCCGAGATGGTCGAGATCGGCGACGTCGGCGGCGGTGTACGCGGCGCGGATGTCGATCCCTTCGGGTGTCGGCGTGCTCACCTCGTCCGGGGCGCGACCCGCCCAGGCTTCGGCCCGTTGACGCCAACGTTCGGCGACCGCCCGTGGCACGGTCACCTGGGTATCGTCGAAATCGAGATTCGAGAAATCTGGAAACGTCGTGGTCATGGTGTCACCGGCACTCATCGTGTGGCCTCCCAAACATCGAGCAGCGCGGTGAGCGCGGCGATCACATCGCATCCCAGGTGAATCGTTTCGTCCACCCCTACCGGCACGGCTGCCATCCGGCCGGCGACCAACACGCGACGCGCCCCCACCTCACGGAGCGCCGGCACCACATCCGCCAAAATAGCGTCATAACGATCGTCGGTCGCCACTACCACCACCAACGGCGTCTCGGCGGCGGCGAACGCCTTCACGGCCGCCTCGCCATCCGGGTAGAGCGCCTCATCGTAGACCGCGTGTAAGCCACCGGCGGCGAGCAGGTCGACGACGAAGCTCATTCGTGCCGTCAACTTCGCCCGTGCACCGACCGCGGCGAGGAAGACGCGTGGATTGTCGTCCGCTCGACTCCGCAACGCTTCGAAGGCCGCCGCCAGACGCAGCGGTTCGAGCTTGGGCGCCGTCGCCGCATCGGTACCGCTCCACAGGACATCCGACAACTGGCCGATCGTCGCCCCCTGTTCAGCGGCCTCGACCGCCACCTCGACCATGCCCGAGTCGGTATAGCCGGCGAGCGACGCCAATACGGCACGCGCATCGTGGCGCTCGCGATGACGACGCACCGCCGTGCTCCGGGCGGCAAGATCGGCGGTTACCGTCTCGCGTTCCGGTATCTCTTCATCGAGTCGAGGAAAGAGTGAGACGCCGACGAGCGCATCACGACGAAAGGCGACATCACGCTGCCGCGCCGCCGCCCGTGTCGCCAACGTGCGCTCGAGCCCGCCCTCGGTGAGGTACACACTCATGCCACCGGCGGCTTCGATGTCCTGAAAGCGCCGCCACGCCGCCCGGGCCAGGTCCTCGGTCAGCTTCTCGACGTAGAAGCTGCCGCCTACCGGATCCACCACACGACCGAGGTGACTTTCCTCGGCGAGCAGGTGCTGCACATTCACCGACACGCGACGACTCCAATCAGCTGGCGTGCCGAGGGTACGGTCGAACGCCGTCGTCGCCACGCTGCGCGCGCCTCCGACCACCGCCGCGAACGCCTCGGTGGTGTCACGCAACATGTTGACCCATGGATCGCGGGCGGTGCGACCGCGGTGCGAGGTCACCGCGTGGATCCGCATCGCCTGGACGCGCTCGTCGGCGCCCGCCGCGTGCATCACCTTGGCCCACAGCCATCGAGCCGCCCGCAGCTTGGCGATCTCGACGAAGAAATCACGACCGATCGCGAACGCGAAGAGAATCTGCGACGCCGCCGTCTCGACGTCGATTCCAGAGGCCGTGAGACGGCGCAAATACTCGGTCGTCGTGGCCATGGCGATCGCCAACTCGGTCACCGCGCTGGCACCGGCCTCGTGATGGGGAACCGTCGACACCGTGACGGCGCGCATCTGTGGCGCCAAGGATGAAGCCCACGTGGTGAGGGCCGCCATCTGACGAAAAGCCTGGTCGAGTGAACCGGGTAGACGACCGTCGCGTGCCAACGCGGCGAGCGGGTCACAGCCGAACGATCCGCGCAGATCTTCCAAGGCCAGCCGACGCCGGTTCTCGGTTGCCAAGAGCAGTGCCGCCGCCGCCAAGGCGTTACTTCCAGCGTCGAGCACGAGGCTCGTCGCGGCTGGATCGATCGCCGCCAGGAGACGGGACACGTCGTCCGCGGTGTCGACAGGGATGCCGTTACGACCGACCGCGGCCGGATCGCCGTCCGGATCATGACCGGCACGCGCCGCATCATCCAACCGCAACCACACGAGCTCGACTCCCATGTCGATATCGTCGCGCACTCGTCGGGCCGCCTGCTCGGCATCGGCGACGTCATAATGTCGCGCCACGCGCCATGCACGCACCTCCGAGCCGAGTGGACGCGCGCCCCGCACGTAAGGTGGCAACCCCGGCCACCCCGCCGCGACCACCGCCTGGCCCGCATTGTCGTGCCCATAAAGCGGCTCGATCTCGATCCCGGCGGCCTCCGAGCGCAAACGCGCGAACGGCTTGCCGCCAAGCTCCTCTTCCACTCGGCGCCGCCAGTCGTCGTACGACACCGGCGGGAAATCGTGCTCGGAAGAATCCGGCGCGGAATCCGTCTCGCTTCCAGAATCCGTCGTGTGCTCAGCCATAAGCAATCAAATTAGCACAGCGATGCCCCCTCGAGCCCGCGCTCGATCCAGATACCGACGTGGGTCGATAGACCCGGCTCGCGATCGTCGACCTCGTGGCGCAACGCATTTTCACGGATTTGATAGCCTGATCCTCCCATTCGAACCCACATGACCAACCAAGGATCAGCCATGGCGGCAACGGACACAGCCGAGTCCTATCTCGACGTTCGAGATCTACGCAAAGAATACGGTGACCTCGTCGCTCTCCATGGAATCAGTTTCGCGATTCGACCAGGTGAGATCTTCGGTCTTCTCGGCCCCAACGGCGCCGGAAAATCAACCGCGATCAACTGTGTGTGTGGACTGGTCCAGCCGACCGGAGGCTCGATCATGGTCATGGGGCACCGACTCGCCACCGAACCGGTGGCGGCGCGTCGCTCACTCGGGATCGTGCCTCAAGATCTGGCGCTCTACGAAGAGCTCACCGGACGCCAAAACGTCGCCTATTGGGCGGCGGCATACGGTCTACGAGGTCGCGAACGACGCCAACAGGTCGACGAGACACTCGCCGCCGTCGCATTGCTCGACCGCGCCGACGACAAAGTCGACACCTATAGCGGTGGCATGAAACGACGGCTCAACGTCGCGTGCGGTCTGGTCCACCGACCACGCGTGCTGCTCCTCGACGAACCGACCGTCGCGGTCGATCCACAGAGCCGGCGCAAGCTCCTCGATCTGGTCACAGATCTCGCCGCCAACGGCACAGCGGTGCTCTACACCACGCATTACATGGAAGAGGCTCAAGAGCTGTGTGATCGAATCGCCATCATCGACCACGGTGAGATGATCGCCCACGGTAGCCTCGACGAGCTCCGAGGCAGCACCGACGAGCGTGACGTCTTGACCCTGCGTGGCTCGTTCTCGATCGACGACATGACCGGGCTCATCGGTCGTATCGACCAAGCCGAGCTGCTGCGAGTCGATGACGATACGCTCGTGCTGACACTCTCGAAGGCTTCGTCCCACCTGGCCCAGATCCTCGCCGACATCAGCGCCGCCGGGTCGTCGGTCGACGAGGTCACGCTCACCCGACCGACGCTCGAAACACTTTTCCTCCGTCTCACCGGTCGACGGCTGCGCGCATGATCCGGCTCATCGCCATCACTGAGATCCGCCGTCTCCTCGCCCAACCCTTCTCGATCGGGATCTGGATCGGGATTCCGCTTTTGATCGGCTCGTTGATGGCGGTGATCGGTCTCGCCGGAGGTGGCGAGGCACCACGCGCCAAGGTTCTGCTGGTCGACCCCGGCGAGTCGATCACCGGTGGGCTGCTCCGTACCGCCTCCGGTCAAAACGACAGTTTGGACATCGAGCAAGTCGATGAGAAAAATGGCCGAGAACGCCTCGACAACGGCGAAGCCACCGCGCTGCTCATCCTCCCCGAGCGTATCGATCGAGCTTTGCTCGACGCCGAACCAACGACCATCGAGCTCGTCGTCAATCCGGAACAGCGGATCCTTCCCGGGCTGCTCACGACCCTGACCGACACCATGCTCGACGTTGCGTGGACCCTCCGCCGCCTGCTCGACGAACCGATCGAATCCCTGCGCCAACGCGAGTCGATCCGCTTTGCCGACGTGGCCGAGCTGGCGCCCGAGGTCGATCGGTTGATCGACAGCCATCTGCCACCGCTGCTCGAGCTCGAAGTGGTCGCCACCGAGACGCAGCGCGAGCCGGCCCGGGTCTTCTTTGGCGTCGCCGTCGTGCCTGGCTTGGTGGTCATGGCCTTGCTCTTCGCCGCGGGTGGTATCTCTGACGATCTCTGGCGAGACCGTGATTCCGGCACCCTCGCCCGCTACCTCGCCGGCCCGGGCCACATCTCCGTGTTTCTCACGGGAAAACTGCTCGGAGCCACGACGGTCCTTCTCGGCTTGGTGGTGATCGGTTTGCCGATCGCGGTGTGGAAGGCACAGACCGGTCTCACCGGTGTCTTTCCCACGCTCATCGCCCTGACGATGCTCAGCGTGGTGTTTACGGTCGTCTTCATGCTCATTCACACCTTCGCCACCTCGCGTCAAAGTGGCTCGATGCTCACCACGTTGATCACCTTTCCTCTCTTGATGGTCGGTGGTTCGTTCTTTCCACTCGCTCAGCTTCCTGGGCTCATCGGCCAGATCGGCCGCTGGACCCCGAACGGCCGAACCCTGGTCATGGTCGAAGACGCCCTACGCGGTCAGCTCGATATGACGAGCTTTCTCGTCCTGGTTCTCGCCCTGGGCACGGTCATCGTGATCAGCGTGATCTGGCTCGGTCAACGACTGACCAAGCTCGTGACCCGAGGTTGATCGATGCTTCGCGGCACACTCTTCATCGCTAGAGAAGACCTCTTGCACATGCTGCGGCAGCGTGACGTGCTCGTCTGGGTCCTCTTGATGCCGGGTCTCTTCTTCTACTTCATCGGCTCGGCGACGGGCGGTGCACCCAACCCGGCTGGTTCGGAAGAACGCCCCGATCCGCTCGTCTTGGTGACCGCGACCGAGAATGACTGGTTGATTCAAGGTCTGATCGACACCCTCAGCGAAGCGCGATTCGCGGTCGAACGACGGGCAAGTCCACCCGATGAGGACTCGGCACGACTCTGGCTCGAGATCGACGCCGACGATCCAGGTAGGCAGGTCGCTGCTCGTGAGCCCGTGACCGTCAAGCTCTACAACAACCTCGAAGGCCCAGGCGCCGACTTCTACCAGCTTCGTATCGGCCGCGCCGTCTACCAAACCGCCGCCGACCTGGTGCTGGTCTCCGAAGCCGGCATGACTCTCGATGCCGAGTCACTCGCTCGGCTGCGCACCGAGCAGCGGCCCTACACCCTTACCGTATCGACCGCTGGCGAGCGAATCGACATCCCGAGCGGCTTCGAGCAAGCGGTGCCCGGCATAATCGTGATGTTCACCATGCTGGTCTTGCTCACCACCGGTACTCACATGCTAGCGGTCGAACGCGAGCTCGGTCTCTTGCGGCGTCTCGCCTCGACACCGATTCCTCGCACCGCCGTCGTGCTCGGCAAATGGCTGGCGCGTATGGCCCTCGGCGCGGTGCAAATCGCCATCGGCATGGTCATGGGGCACCTCCTCTTCGGGGTCGTCTGGCATGGTCTCCCCGCCCTCATCCTGGTGCTCGGCGGATGGGCCGCCTTCAACGCCGCGTTCGCCATCCTGCTCGCCAACCTCGTCACCACGGCGAATCAGGGCAGCGCCATCGGCCTGATGGTCACCATGGTGCTGTCCGCGCTCGGCGGTTGCTGGTGGCCGATCGAAGTGACACCCGATTGGATGCAGCAATTGTCACGTCTCCTGCCCTCGGGTTGGGCCATGGACGCCATGCATCGTCTGGTCAGCTTCGGCATGGATGCCGGGGCCGTGCTCCCACATGTCACGGCGATGACTCTCGCGGCGCTTCTCTGCGCCCTCGGCGCGGCGAAGATTTTCCGCTTTCAGTAGTCTTCGATCGAGTCGTCACCCGGCAAGATGTTCTGAAAATAGCCGTCGATGCCGAGCTCGGGATCCCACTGCCCAGGATAGCCAAAGGACACTTCTTCGAATCTCACCCCGTCACGCGACCGTGTGCCACGGATATGGAGATGACCGAAGACAACCGCCTTGGCGCGATAGCGAAGATGCCAATCATCGGTGAGACGGGTGCCACACCACGGCGTGAAACGAGGCACGCGTGGCAACACGGCGAGATCCTGACGTAGCGGCCAGTGGTTGATCAAAACGGTGGGGAGCGTACCGAGCTTGTCGAGCCGTTCGGCGGTGCTCGCCACCCGGGCGTGACACCAGGCATCGCGAGTCGGATGAGGGTCGGGATGAAGAAGATGCTCGTCGGTACAAACGATGCCTTCCTCGAGCGACCAGGCGAGCACGTCGGCGCGGCTCACATCGTCGGGCCGGTAGCTGTAGTCGTAGAGAAGGAAAAGCGGCGCGATCACGCACGGCCCCCCTTCGCCATCCCATAGAGGATAAGGATCCTCGGGAGTGAGCACGCCACGTCGACGACAGATCTCGACCAGACGCTGGTATTTCGCTTCGCCTTTCGAGGCGGGAGATTCGCTCGGCAGGGTCCACAGGTCGTGGTTGCCCGGCACCCAGATCAGCTGCGCGAAGCGTTCGCCGAGCACCCGCAGCGCTTCGTCGAGAACCTCGGTACGTTCAGCGATGTCACCAGCCAGAATCAGCCAATCGCTCGCGTGATCCCCTACCTCGCGGAGCGCGGCGAGATTCTCGGCTTTGGCCAGATGCAGGTCGGAGATGGCGAGGAGCTTACGAGTCATGGCGAGGGCGTACGGTATCGCATCCCTCGCCTCGGGTTGGCAAAAGTCGAATCAGGCAGCCCTACTCGGCCGCCGCCAACGCCCGCTCTCTCGCCACCCGTCGGCGCTCGACCGCGTCGGCGAGCTCGTCGAAGGTGACACCGAGACGCTCGGCCATGACGGCGGCCAGCGAGGTGGAGGCGACGCCAGGCACGAATTGATAGGTGGATCGCTGATCGGGCCCGACCTCGACTTGGAGAAAACGCATATTGGGCACCGGCGGCGAAGCCTCGAGATCACGAGCGAAGTCGAGAAAGTGAGTGGTGATGAATGCCACCGGTCGAATCCGATCGAGCAGCCGCAAGACGAGGGTGAAGACCTCGACGCCTTCGGATGGATTGGTGCCCGAGCACAGCTCGTCGATGATCACCATCGACGGTCCCGAAATGGAATCGAACATCGCCCGGATCCGTCGTAGCTCGCGCCCCAGTCGACCCTCGTCCTGATCGGCCGCTTCACGTTCGATGAGCGATACGAAGAGCCCCGACACCACCGGCATCCGCGCCCGCGACGCTGGTACATAGAGCCCCGACTGGCCCAAGAGCTGGGCGATCCCGAGCGCCTGGAGAAGACGGGTCTTGCCACCGGAATTGGGACCGGTGAGCAAGGTGATGCTCTCGGCCCGCTCGAGCCCGACCTGGGTGGGAACCGGCGGTTGATCCTGATCGAGCAGCAGGGGATTGAAGAGGTCGTCGAGATGGAGCGCGACGTCGTCGCCCACCTCGGGTAGCGACATGCTGAGACCGTTCTTGGCCGCCTGGGCGCTCAGCTCGAAACCGACCAAATAAAACTCGAGATGACCGAGCAACTGCACCAGGGGAACGAGCGCTGGCCCCAAACGCTCGAAAACGTCCTGGATCACTCGGGTGACGATCTCTTTGCGGTCGAGCATCTGACCGTGGGTCACCAACAGGCTCAGCTGCTGCCACCACACTCGCCACCGCGACTGGCTGAACGGATTGTCGCGATGGTGATCGACCGATTTGACCTCGAGACGGGTAATGCGCCCCTCGGCACCGACCGCGATCTCGAGATCGATGGTCGACGCCTCTTCGTGCCATTCGAGCAACGCGGCGAGCAGGCGATATTCCTCGGTCCCTTGCATCGCCAGCCCGGCCTCGTGAAGCCGGTGCAAGCCAGAGCGTGCGCCGCTGAAGGCGTCGGCCATCCAATCGATGGCTCCTTTGGCGAGGGCGAGCACTTCCAGACGATAGCCGTTGACGTCGTGGCGTGCCTGATGACTCGGAACACGCAATTGCCCGAGCAGCTGGTTGAGCTGGCGGAAAAGCTGATGGGTCGCTTCGTGGACCGTGCCACCCTCGTCGAGCTCACGCACGATCTCCTGACGGAAACGCACCCCCGCGACCGTGGTCGGAGGATCGGTGAGCACCCGCACCAAGAACTCGTGGTTGACCTTGTACCGACGCCCGTCGCTCACCACCTTGAAATGGTCACGCGCCAACGATTCGAGAAAAAGATCCTCGGCGAAGAAGCTACCGTCCCACCCGTGCGCGGCGTCGTCGACCACGACTTGATCCAGCGACACGGGATTGTTGCCGCCCAAAAACGCGACTTCGAGCATGGCGTAGGTACGAGGACCGTCGAGGCTGAGTCGCGGCTTCAGATGGAGGAGATCAGGGATCGGTAACATGGGATACCTCGTTTCGAGACTGTGTCCATTCGCGGCGTGTCCATTTGCGGCCTATGGACCCCGAGAGTCACGTTTTGGTTCCGAGAGCCGGCCGCGTCTTAGTCCACGCGACGCCAAGTGGTCACCCGCACGCGCCCCTGTTGCAAAGCTAGCTCCACCTCGACCGATCGCCCGCGAGCCCCCCAGAATGCATCGATTCGGACCGTGCGTCGATTGGAAGCGACATCGGTGATCCGCGCGTCGAACTGACCACGATCGAGAAGGACGGTGTCGTCCGTACCGGTCCACGCGGGGTTGTTGGTGAGCTCGGCGAGGGCCAACGCCACGCCGGCGTCGGTCAGCGCGCCGAGATGCATGGCCTGGTTCTCCTGCCGATAGAGCATTTGCTGACGAGTCAGCGATGCGGCCAGCAAGGCGAGCACGGCCATGATGACGAGTAACAAGATCAAGGCGGTGAACAACGCGAAACCGCGTTTCGGATTTACCACCAATGACCTCCCGCGCCTCGAAGCCGTACCGTCACGATCCGCTCGTCGAGCAGGAGGCCGGGCGGTAACGGCCGACCGGGACGGGGCTGCGCGGCGAGAAACGAGGTGCGCTCGATCTCGATGGTGAGCAGAACCCCGGTGATCGCCCAGCGAAAGGTGGTGACATCGGGCACCATGAGGCGCGCGCTTCCCGGGGTGAAGTCACCTGGTTCGAACACCTCGCGTACCAATTCGCGGTCGGTGAGCCGATAGCGGAATCGTCGGCCATCGGCATAGTTGAGCACCAACGGTGAGCGGCTCCAAGTCGACGATCCACTCGAGACACCGCTGCTCGCCGCCGCATCTTGTTTCAGCTGTCGGAGCGCCAGACTCACCGCCGGTGGTGGCAGGGTGCGCTCGTAGAGCACCTGCTGCTCGGTGGCGGCGAAGAAGATCTGCACCGCCATTAGGGTGAGCACCATCAAGACGAAAAGCGCCACCAAGAGCTCGAGCAAGGTGAAACCGCCGGTCCGTGTGCTCATGGCGGAATCCAAAGGTAGGTGTCGAGATAGCGTTCGAACCGTCGCTCATCGACCGTGTAGGTCACCCGCAATCGGACCTCGATCAACCCTTGACGATGTCCAGGCGCCAGATCGGCCCACAGATAGAGATTCTCCGCCGTGATCGGTTCGGGGAGCCCCAGATCACCGATCACCTGCCCACTCGAATCGACCGCCAGACCCGCGCCACGCGCCGTCTCGTGAAGGACGTCGAGAGCGCGCATCGCCTCGGTATGCGCATCGATTCGGCGCGCCACGTCGCGGTATTGCCACGTCACCGTCATGGTCATCAGCAACCCGACAAAGACCAAAACGAGCGCGATCAAGACCTCGAGCAAGGTAAAGGCGCGTTCGCGAGACATCGCCTCCTTTCTATCAGCTTCAGATCGTATTTGGCCTCGACAGCGTCGTCTTGACAACCGCCGCCGCGCCGATTAACCTATTATCCGGATGGACGGATTGAACAGCCACGAACAACACAGCTAATCACCCACGAGCCTTTCACGTCATCTCATGAGTCACCGCGAGCTACCGATCCTCGACCACACGGCCACCCTCGCCGATCTCACTCGGTGTCGGTTGTTGCTGCTGCTCGATCAGCACGAGCTGACCGTGTCGGAGCTGTGTACGGTGCTGCAATTGCCTCAATCCACGGTGAGCCGCCATCTCAAAGTGCTTGCCGATGGCGGTTGGGTGAGCTCGCGAAAGCAAGGCACCAGCCACCTCTACCGCGCCCATGCCGCCGATCTACCGGCCCCTGAGCTATGGGCTCTGGTTCGTGTCGAAGTCGCCGAGGCACCGCCGGTGGAACAAGACGCGCGCCGGCTGGTCAGTGTATTGACCGAACGGCGCCAGCGCTCCCAAGCGTTCTTCGATTCGGCGGCCGAGCAGTGGGACAGCGTCCGCAGCGACCTCTTTGGCAATCGTTTCGATCTCCTCGCGCTGCTCGGTCTTCTCGATCCACGTTGGCGGATTGGCGATCTCGCCTGTGGCACCGGCCAGGTCGCCGAGGCCCTCGCCCCGTTTGTCGACCGGGTGGTGGCGATCGACGATTCCGACGCCATGCTCGCTTCCGCCCGCGCGCGATTGGGACGCTGGCGCAATGTCGAATCCTTGCATGGCTCTCTCGAAGAGCTGCCGCTCGACGACCACTGTCTCGATGCCGCGGTGATCGTGCTGGCGCTGCACCACCTCGCCGACCCGGCGCGCGCCCTCGCCGAAGCCAAACGAGTCCTCGTGCCCGGTGGTCGCCTGTTGGTGGTCGACATGACCGCTCATGATCGCGAGTCGTACCGTCAAGACATGGGCCACGTCTGGCTCGGCTTCGACCCCAGCGACCTCGATCGACTGTTTTCAACCGGTGGGTTCGCGACTCACGCGGTACGCACCTTACCGGCCGATCCGGCGGCTCGAGGCCCGGCGCTCTTCGTCGCCACGGCCACCACGCCGTCTACCCGAGATTCCCGTACCCAAACAACTCCGGCGGTACTTACCGCCAATGAACGAACAGCAACCTCCGAAGGAGTTTCCCCATGACCGTAGCCGTTGCCGAATCGACCCATTCCTTCGCCGCGGCCCGTGCCGCTGGCCGTGAGCCATTCAAAGTCGCCGATCTGTCGCTCGCCGACTTCGGCCGTCGTGAAATCCGCCTCGCCGAGCACGAGATGCCCGGTCTGATGGCGGTCCGTGAGCAATACGGTGATGAGAAGCCGCTCGCCGGTTCCCGTGTGATGGGCAGCCTGCACATGACCGTGCAGACCGCCGTGCTCATCG
>JBCDBH010000136.1:0-14077 GCA_039184055.1 Acidobacteriota bacterium | reverse complement strand
TCGTCGAGCTCGGCGTCGGTGACGCCGTGTTGAAGCACACGATCGAGCTCGTCACGCACGGCGCGTTCGGCGTGATCGAGATTCTTGGGCGCGGTGCCGAGGTAGACGGAGAAGCGGCCGGGATCGTGACCGGCGCCGGCGGCGGTGGAGACGTCGACGGTGTAGGCCAAACCTTCACGCTCGCGAATCCGCGTCGGCAGTCGCCCGGCGACACCGGCGCCCGCGCCCAGGATCACAGCGAGCGCGGCGAGCGCGAAGCGATCGGGATGGGTGCGGGGAATGGTGCGCTGACCGAGAAAGAGATGCGCCTGATCACCGTTGCCGACCTCGACGAAACGACGCGGCTCGAGCGACGCCCCGGGTGGTGGCACGCTGGGAAGCGGAGTCGCGGGCCCGCGTAGCCGATCGAAGGCGCCGTCGAGCCGTTGACGCACGAGCTCTTCGTCGATGTCGCCGACCACGACAACGAGCACGCCGTGGTCGAGCGCGCTGTCGAGATGATGCCGGCACAGGTCGCGATCGATCCGCGCCAGGCTGTCGAGATCGCCTTGCAACACCCGAGCATACGGATGAGGATGGTAGAGCTGGTCGAGAAAAACCCGCACGGTCTTCGCTTCGGGCTGATCGTCCATCGCTTCGAGCTCGGCCGCCGCCTGACGCGTCAGCCAATCGATCCGATCAGCCGGGAAGGTGGCGTCGAAAACCAGCTCGGCGAGCAGATCGATCACCTCGGTCCACAAGCCGGCCATGGCGTCGATGGCGATGCCAAGCGATTCGTAGCTGCCCGCGGTGATCAGGTTGATGCCTCGGCTCTCGACGAAGTCGGCGAGCGATTGCCAGTCGTGCCGACCCGTGCCTTCTTCGAGCGCGCGACCGGTAATAAACGAGGTGCCGGGCACGGTCTCGACCCGCGCGCCGCCTCGAATCCATGCCCGCGCGGCGACGATCGGCACGTCGGGCACGCGTCTCGTGCGAATCGCCAAACGCTCGGTCATGGCAGGGACCAACCGAGCACGCTGCCCGCCTCGGGATCGAGCCACCGTCCCGCCACTGCCGGCAAGGCGTCGGCGGACGTGGTGAGCATGGCTTCGAGCTGGCGCCGAGGATGATCGAGATCGAAAAGCGCGAGCGCCCCACCGATCGCCATCGCCTGTTGATGGATCCGCTCGAGCCCGAAGATCCGATCGGAGAGCAGCAGGTGACGCACCCGCGCCAGCTCAGCGGCCTCGGGTGGCGTGGTGCGAAGCTCGTCGAGGGTGGCCCGGATCACCGCCTCGACCTGCTCGGGCTCGACCCCGGGTACGAGCTCGGCATTCAAGGTGGCTTGGCTGGCGTCGCGACTCTCGCTGAGATCGCTCGCCACCCAGGTGCACAGCTGCCCTTCGTCGACCAGCCGTCGTGACAGCCGACTGGTGCGACCGGCGGTGAGCACACCGAGCAGGAGACGCAGTCGCGTGTGATCGGGATGATTGGCCGCCGGAGCACGGAATGCCCACAGCATCCGCGTGACGTCGCCGGTGTGACGCTCGTGACGAGTAAAGTCGAGGGTAGGTGGCGCGCTGGCCTCGGGATGCGACGCCAGCGAGCCAGGAAGATCGGCGAAGCGTTCGGCCACGAAGTCGACCGCGTCGGCTTCGAGATCGCCCGCCAACACTAAGACGGCATTCGCCGGTTGATGCCAGGTTTGGTGAAAGGCCCGCAGCTCGGGCGCATCGGTGTCGACCAGCTCGGCACGGGTGCCGATCACCGGTCGACCAAAGGGATGCGCACCCCACAACGTCGAGGCCACCGCTTGATCGAGGGCGTCCCACGGATCGGCCTCGTACATCGCCAGCTCTTCGAGAATCACCTGTCGCTCGCTCGCCACCTCGACCGGGTCGAGATTGAGCGCCGCGATGCGGTCACGCTCCAAATCGAGCGCGATCCGCCAACAATGACGCGCGAAGGTAAAGGTGTAGACGGTGGCGAGATGCGAGGTGAAGGCGTTGTTGCTGCCACCCCACATCCGGGTCAGCCGATCGACCTCGCCCGGGCCATACGACGCCGAGCCCTTGAACATCATGTGCTCGAGAAAATGCGCGATGCCGCCTTGCCCGGGAGGATCGTCCCACGAACCACAACGCAACCACAGCGCGCTCGAGACGATCGGCGCCTGCCGGTTGACCAACAGCGCGACGGTCAAGCCGTTGTCGAAATGATGCAGCTCGGGCTGGGGAAAAAGCCTTGCCGGGTCGACCCCGAAGTCGACCGGGGCACGTGAGCTCGGTGAGCTCACGGATACACCAGCCGATAGTTGATCGTCGCCACGCGGTCGTCCGCGCCCTCACGAATCTCGACGACGATCTCGACCGCTTCGTAGCCGGACGCTTCGAGACGGATGGTGTGGGTGCCGGGTGAGAGCTGTAGATTGCGGCTCGACGAGGAACGCGAGCTTCCCGGCCATTGCGAAGCGACGCCCACCGACTCACCGTTCAGAATCACGGTGGCGTTGCCCGGCTCGCCACGGAAGCGCACCGCGCGCTCGGCCACGACCCGTGACGGCGCTCGTGAGGCCCCTCCCACCGCCGACAAATCCACCCGTAAGACGCTCGCCGAGGAACCGTTGGCGGCGGCGGCGCGCACCAAATAGCTGACCTCGGCGCCGTCGGGTTGCGCGATGGTGACGACGTAGTCGCCGTCATAGGGCAAGCGATAGGGAGTCGTATCGTCCTCGCGAGGATCGTATTCGCTCGCCCGACCGATCAAGGTGCCGCGTGGCTCGCCACGACGTAACACCCGGACAAAAGCATCGTTCGGAGTGATCTGAAACGACAGCAGACGACCGGTGGTGAGCTCACGGACCGTGCGCGCTGCGGCACGCTCGAAACGAGCGTCTTCGGCGTTGGGACGCGGAGGACGCTGCCGTCGCGCCGTCTCGGTGGCCGCCGGTGGCGTTGCGACGGGCGGCGTCGCGGCAGGTGGTGTCGCAACAGGTGAAGAGGCTGGGGGTGAAAGCGACGTCGGTGCGGTTTGAACCGGCGGCGGTGGCGCCTCCGTCGGCGGTGGCGATGTAGGAGGCGGCGGATCGACCACCAATTCAGACGTCGGGGGCTCCTCGATGTCGGTACCGGTCGTCTCCTCGTTCGACGCGGTTTCGCTCGAGTCGTCGGCGCCCCCGCTGACCGCGCCAGGAGCTGGATCGACCGCGACTGGATAAGCAGTGTCACTCGTCTCGGTTTCCGTGCCGGAGGACGACGTCTCCCCGACCGACGCCTTCCCCACAGACGGCTCGAGCTGGTCGACCGGAGCGCGCTCGGCCACCAGCTCGGTCGGCGGTTCAGGTGAACGATTGAGTCCCAGAAACCAGGCCGCCAGACCCGCGGCAATCACCAGAAAGACGATCGCGGCGATCACCAGACCGATGCCGATCATCTTGCGTTTGGGTGCGAATTGCGTCGTCGCGCCGATCGGCTGCGAAGGTTGCGGCACGTGCGCGGCGGGTGGTGGCGGCGTCGCCGGGGGCGCGGCCGCGGACGTCGCATTCATCGACGGCAGCGGTGGAGGCGGCGGAGGCGCGGCCGCCACGGGCTGGGTCGGAGGCGGTGGTGGGGGCGCGCCCAGTGCCTGCGACGGCACGGTCATCACCTCGGTCGCCGCCATCGCCGGCTGATCGAGCACCTCGGTGGGCATGGTGCTGGTGATGTGGTCGATCTCGGCCACCAGCGCCCCGGCGGTGGGAAAACGATGCTCTGGATCCTTGGCGAGCATGCGCCGGATCATCTGGGCGAGCGCCGTGGGCATATCGGAGCGCATGGCTTCGACCGCCACCGGCTCGGTCTCGAGGATCTGATACACCAAGGTGCTGATCGTCTCGCCGTCGAACGGCCGACGACCGGCGAGCAACTCGTAGAAAACCACGCCGAGCGAGAAGAGGTCGCTGCGCCCGTCGAGTGGCGCGCCTCGGACCTGCTCGGGCGACATGTACTGCGGACTCCCGACCACCGCGCCGGTGCGGGTGAGCTCGGTGGAATGCGCCAGCCGCGCGATACCGAAATCGGCGACTTTCATCGCGCCGTCGCGGGTCAACATCAGGTTGCTCGGCTTGATGTCGCGATGCACGATGCCGTGTGTATGGGCGTGATCGAGCGCCGAGGCCACCTCGCGTACCCAGCGCAACGCCTCGGACAACGTCGGTGGCGGGCCGCCACGCAAACGCTTGGCGAGATCGACTCCATCGACGAATTCGAAAGCGAGATAGAGCATGCCCGCGTCTTCGCCATATTCGAAGAGCGTCACGACATGAGGATGGATCAATCGCCCGGCAGCTTGGGCCTCGCGCTTCAGTCGCGCGGCGAGATCACGGGCGTCCTCGGCGCCACGGTCGGCGAGACGCAGGGTCTTGAGCGCCGCCTGACGACCGATGTCGCGATGCTCGCCGAGAAAAACTTCGCCCATCGCGCCGGCGCCCAACCGACGGACGATCCGATAGCGTCCTAGAGTTTCCGGCATGCTCATGCCCCCGAGCGTCTCATATTCCCGCGCCAAAAGGGCCGAGAGAGCCGATTCGATTGCGTGGATATCGGTGCCGACTCAGCTCGTCGATGCTCGTTGCGCCGACTTCGAGCGACGACAGCTCGATCCCATCGGTCTCGATCCGAATCCAAAAACAGGTATTGCGACCGTGCTCACAGCCCCGCCCACGATCGGACGTCGAGGTGCCGGAATGCACCAGGAGCACCGGCGAGCGTAGCCGTGGGTAGTAGGCCTCGGTGGAGCCGATGAAGCTCTGATGGAGATGACCCGAGAGCACCAGGTCGACCCGCGCCTCGGCGAGCAGATCGACGATTTCGGGAGCGTTGATGGTGACCCGCTGGGTATCGAAACGAGGCGGCGGCACCAAATGGTGATGCGCCACCACGATCCGTGCTTTGTGCTCGGGAACGGCGGCGAGCTGGGTCGCCAAGCGTTTGAGTCGTGACGTCTTGATCAGGCCGTCGCGGATGGTCAGGCTACGCGCGGTGTTGACCCCGATGACGGCCATCTCGTCATCGTGGTGCTCGGGCTCGAGCTCGGTGGCGAAATGTTCGCGATAGGCGCCGAAGGGTGAGCCAGCACGCTCCCAAAAGCGATACATCGGCACATCGTGATTGCCGGGAACCGCCAGGGTGCTCAGACCGGCGTCTTCGAAACGATCGACCCAGGCGCGGGCATCACGGAATTGGCGCGGCTTGGCGCGCTGCGTCAAATCACCCGAAATCACCACCAGATCGGGGCGACGTTCGAGGGCGAGCGCCAATACGCGTTCGGCCACCGCGGGTCGATGCGGTGGCCCGAAATGGACGTCGGAGACGTGGAGGATCTGTCGCACGCGTTCCGGGGCTCGTCAGCTCGCGCCGCCGCCCCAGATCTGCCCCAGGTTGCGCGCCAGCTCTTCGGTGGCCCAGCCACCGACCGCGCCGACGATCATCTGGCCGCGTTGCGAACCGATGGCGAAACCGGCGGCGGCGGCGAGGGTCAAGGCCGCGACCGGGTAGGCTCGAACCTTGCCGCGCCAATCGAACTCCTCACCGAGCACCTCGTCGATCAGCTGCTCGGCGAAGTCAGCCGGCTTCGTAAAATCGCCGTGGCCGTCGCTCATCGGGTCAACCGGCTCCAGGCGAGACCGAGGATGAAGCCGACACCTGCGGCGACCAGGACGGCCTGACCCGGGTTGTCTTGCACGAAATCCTCGACCTGCTCGGAAAGATCGTCGACCTCGTCACGCAGTCGCGCGTAGCTTTCACGCAGATCCTCGACGGTTTCACCGGCGCGGTCACGCGCCATCCCGTAGACCTCTTTCGGCGTCGTGGGGTCGGCGCTCGCCGGCGAGGCTGGCGACGGCTCGGCAGCGGTCGGCGGCTCGGTGGAAGCAGCACCGGTTTCGGTCTGCGCGGTATTGAGAGTCGGATCCGGATGATTGCGATTGAGAGTGCTCATGATGGTCCTCCGGGATATCGAGTCGAACGGGAAGGGAAACGGGAAGGACTTGCCAAGCTTATTCTAGTAGACGGCAGCTCAGTCGTCAGCATTGTCGAGCCAGGCGGTCAAGGCCTCCACGGAAAGCGGTGGCGCGATCAAATAGCCTTGCATCACCCGACACCCCCCAGCACGTAGAAAATCGCGTTGCGCTTCGGTCTCGACACCTTCGGCGACCGCGTCGATACCGAGACTCCACGCCATCGCCATCATCGCCTCGACGATCGCCGCTTCGTCGGGTGTCGAGCCGACCGTGGCGACGAAACTACGGTCGATTTTGAGCTCGTCGATCGGCAAGCGACGCAGGGCGGCAAACGACGAATAGCCGGTGCCGAAGTCGTCGATGGCGATCTTCACCCCGAGGTTCTTGAGCTCGCTCAGCCGCTCGATGGTGCGCGCCTCGTCTTCGAGCACGCCGCTTTCGGTGACCTCGAGCACCAAGCGTGACGCCTCGAGACCATGGCGGGCCAGCACGGCGCGCGTGTGATCGACGAAGTCGTCGCGATGGAGCCGCGCCGCCGACACGTTGACCGCCACTTCGAACGGCGTTTCGTGCAGCTGGCCCCAGACCGCGGTGCGCGCGCAGGCCTGTTCGAGCACCACCTGGTCGATCCGGTCGATCAGCCCGGAATCGTTGGCGACATCGAGAAAACGCGCCGGACGCCAAAGCTCGTCGTCGACCCGCAAACGCGCCAGCGCCTCGAAGCCGACGACCCGGTCGGCCTCGAGGTCGACTTTGGGCTGAAACACGAGCTCGATCTCGTCGTGCTCGAGGGCGCGCCGCAGCTGGTTCTCGGTCGACAGCCGGGCGCGGATCGTCTCACTCATCTCGGGCACGAAAAACGCGTAGCGATTCCGTCCCGCGGCCTTGGCCTGGTACATGGCGGTATCGGCGTGTTTGAGCAAGGTGTCGGCATCGACACCGTCCTCGGGAAAGACGGCGATACCGACGCTGGTCGAGGCGACGATCTCGTGACCGTCGAGCTCGAACGGCTGCTCGAAGGCGTTCATGATTCGCTTCGCCACCTGCTCGATCACCGCCCGGTCGGCGACGTCGTGCACCAAGACGGTGATCTCGTCGCCACCGAGCCGCGCCACCAGGTCGTCTCGACGCACCGCGTCACGCAAACGCTCGGATACCTGTTCGAGCAGCCGATCACCGACCGCGTGACCCAAGGTGTCGTTGACCTGTTTGAAGCGATCGAGATCGCTGAACAGGATGGCGGCGCGACCTCCGATCCGCGTTGCGCGACTGATCGCCTGTTCGAGCCGTTTGCGCAACATCGCGCGATTGGGCAGACGGGTGAGCGGATCGTAGTTGGCCAGGAAACGCAGCTCGTCCTCGGTGCGTTTGCGATGCGTGACGTCGCTCGCCACGACGACGTACGACGTCACCTCGCCGGCGCCGTCCTCGACGCTCGAAATCGCCACCTGCGCCAAGAACCGTTCGCCGTCGGACCGCTCCTGCCACGTCTCACCACGCCAATCGCCGAAGCGCCCGAGCGCGGCGCGAACCCCACGGTAGAACGACGCCGGATGATCGCCGGTCACCAGGTCGATCAGCGGCTGCCCGATCAAGGCGTGGCGTGAAAACCCGAGGCCGGCGACCGCCGCCGGGTTGACGTCGGCGATATGCCCCTGGGCATCGGTGATCAGCACCATGTCCGGGGCGTTCTCGAAGACCGTCGCCCCCAACCGGATCTGATCTTCGGTGGCGCGTCGATCGGTGATGTCGGCACTGATCCCGGCGACCCGGGTGGGCTCACCGTCGGCGTCACGCGCCACCACCTTGCCGCGATCGAGAATCCAGCGCCAGCTGCCGTCTCGGGCGCGCATCCGATATTCGGCTCGGTACCACGCCACATCCCCGGCGCGGTGCTCGGTCATCGCCGACTCGGGAATCTCGGTATCGTCGGGATGGACCAGCTCGGCACGTAGATCGTGACCGCTCGGCAATTCTTCGTCGTGATAGCCGAGCAGCTCGGCGATCCGAAAACGCGTGATGGTCCCGCTCTCGAGATCGAAATCCCACAAACCGTGACCGCTACCCAAAAGCGCCAGCTCGAGACGCTGCTCGCTGGTGGCGAGGGCGTGCAGCATCGTCTTGCGAGCACGCCGTCGTCGCGTGTAGGCGATCAGCCAGGCACCGATGATCGCCAGGAGCGCCACGGTGTAGATCAAGAACGTGCCCGGTCGTGCCCACCACGGCGCCGCGACCTCGATCTCGAGCGGCTCGACCTCGACCCATGCACCCGACGCCGTGGCGCCGCGTAGCTCGACCCGATAGCTCCCCGGATCGAGCGGGCCGAGAATCATCTCGCGCCGTGGTCCGAGATCGATCCAGCCGTCGTGAATGCCGGCGACTCGAATCTGCCGCCGATTCGAAGGCGGATGACGAAAATCGAGCACCGCGGTCTCGACCATCACCATGTCGTCGTCGTGACGCAAACGCAGCCGTGACGATGGTCGATCGAAACGACGTCGCCCGCCGTCGTGGCCGTAGACGGTGACGGCGGTAAAGGCCACGGGAGGGGTACGCACGGCGGCCCGTAGCGCCAAGGGATCGACCTCGGCGTAGCCACGCACGCCACCGAAAAGCAATCGTCCATCGACCGTGGTGAAGGCAGCGTTGCCGTTGAATTCGAGCGTTTCGAGACCGTCGGCGAAGGCATAGGTGGTTATCGTGGACCGATCCCTCTCGGTGATCGCGGTGCGATCCCCATTGGTGATCGCGGTCTCCTCCGCCACGCCACCACGCGCGATGCGCGCCAACCCAGCATTGGTCGACACCCACATATCGCCGTCTCGGTCCTCGAGCACCGCGTAGACGGTGTCGTCGGGCAGACCATCTCGGGACGTCCAGTTGACGAAGCCACCGCTGCCCCGACGCTCTTCACCGGTGAGCATCGAGAGACCGGCCTGGGTGGCGATCCACAACGAACCCTGACGGTCGAAGTGGAGGCCACGTATCGGGCTTCCCACCAGGCTGCTCGGTACGCGCGCGTGGTGAAGATAGCGCTCGACCCGACCCGTTTCAGGATCGAGACGATCGAGACCACGCGCCGTCCCGACCCAGATGAAACCGGCCGGTCCGTCGGCCAAGGCCAAGACGCGATCGTCGGACAGGGTCGTGCTGTCGGTGTGATCGTGACGCCAGCGGGTCAGCTCACCTTCGGCACCGCGACGGATCAAGCCATCGCCCCAGGTGCCGATCCACAGACGATCATCGGACGCGAAGGCGAGCACGCGGACCGACGGTTCAGCGGAACCGAGACTCACGCGACGGATCCGGTCGTCGTCCTCGACCACCGCCAAGCCCCTGTCGGTGCCCACCCACACTCGGTTCGGTGGCTCACCCGCCAAGGCCCACACGCGGTCGTTCGGCAGACTGTTCGGGTCGTCTTCGGCGTTTCGCAGCTGAACCGAGGTACCACCGCTCACCGAGCGATCGATCAGCAAGCCACCGCCGTCGAGCCCAATCCAGAGCTCGCCCTGCCAGGTCTCGTAGAGCGCCCGCACCCCGGCACGATCACCGGCCGTGTGCTGACGAATCCGTGGCCGTGGATCGGTGAGCGCGACCCCGGCGCTCGCGGTGCCGAGCCACAACACCCCGCTGTGATCTTCGACCACGGTCCACAAGCGACCGTCTTCGAGATCGCCCGCCACCGGCACCACGCCCTTGTCGATCGATTCGACGACAAAAAGCCCGTTGCCCCAGGTGGCGATCCACAAGGCGCCGAAACGATCGCGATGAAACGACCGCACCTCGCCCAACGCCACGTCACCGGCAAACGCTCGACGCGTCTCCAAGGTACGAAGGTCGAGACGAAGCAGGGCGGTGCCACCGTCTCCCTCGATCGCGTCGCCACTGGCGAGACCCCTGCCACCGACGAGCAGACCGTGGTCGGCGATCGGTAGCAGGCCGTGGACCGTACCGGTGAGCGACTCGACCCGGTGGGGGCGACCGTCGTCGATCCACGCCAGGCCCCTCCCGGTTCCCACCCAAACCTTGCCGTCGGTGGTGCGGACCAACGCCCACACGGGACCGTCGGGCAAGCCGTTCGCACTCGGACGAAGATGGGTAATCGAACCGTCCGGGCTACGGATCAACAAACCGTGAGCAAAGGTGCCGACCCACAACGACCCGTCGGGATCTTCGAGCAACGACGTGATGTGCGGCTCCTGCTCGTGGAGCAGGTCGAGGTGGATGAATTCGCCGGTCGCGGGGTCGAAGCGATCGAGACCCGCGAAGGTGCCGACCCACATCCCGCCTGCGGCGCGACCGGCGAGCGCCTGGACGAAACCGTGCTGCAGACTGCCCGGAACGAACGCGGTCGGTCGATGCACCACCAGCTCACGCCCGTCATAGCGATGCAGACCGTTTTGGCTGCCGAGCCAAACAAAGCCACTGTCGTCCTGATGAATGGCGAAGATGCTGTTCTGCGCCAGGCCGTCAGCCGTGGTGATGTGACGAAAACGAAGACTCTCCGGCAGCTCGGCCCATGCCGGTATGACGAGGCACACCGCGAGAGCGATCCCCATCGACACGAGGCCGGCTGTGCGCGTGGCCGCCCAGGGACGCGCACGGAGACGCGCGACGTGACGACTCGAGCCCTCGCGGGTCAACGAGTCAGCGCTCTCTCGGTCTGGCCGGTCAATCGAACGCGACCCGGATCGACCATGGCACCCACCACCGGCCGAAGCTCGATTTGATGCAGGCCCTGGCTCAACACCACGTCGACGTCCAGCCGATCACCCGGTCGCACGGCGATCAGATCGACCGACGATCCGTCGACGAGCACGTTGACCACCGTGCCCTCTGCGGGCACGTCGTTGAGCTCGATCACCACGCCACTGGCGCGGCGCGAAGCGAGCATACGCAGCACGTGCTTGGTTTTGAGCCGTTGCCAGGCGGTCGACGACCAGGCCTCGGCGCGGATCCCGTCGAGCGCGCGATCCGCCTCGACCACGCCGTCGAGATCGCCAGTGGCCTCCGCCAAACGTTGACGCGCCTGCCAATAGCCAGCGCTCCCACGCACATAGCGGCCGACCTGATCGAGCGCCACGGTGGCCGACTCGACCGCGTCGCGATCCAAGAGATAATGGGTTTTGGCGACCAAATAGGGTGCCCATGGCGCGGTCGACAGAGTCTCGACCAGCCGCTCGGCACGCTCGGCGCGCGTCAGGTCGCCCGCCAACAAGGAGACATACGCCGTCTCGTGTGGGTCGAGCTCGTCGGTGGCGCCGGCGAGACGGGTCAGAACCCGGGGTGGCAAAACGTCGGTACGACCGAGATCGGCAAGCTCGAGCGCCCATCGCAACCACGCACCGATCGGTCCGGTCGACGACAGCCCGTGCAAACCCGGCGGGTAATTCTCGAGCGACCGCGTCACCAAGGGGGCGAACCGGCCGTCGACCGGCGCCCGCACCACCGCTCCGAGATAGAGGCTTCGACTCTCGTAGGCTTCGCCGAGCGTTCGTTTGCTGTCGGCGTCCTCGATCCGCTTGTGCAACGAGCGTTCGAGACTGGCGACGCGCTCACGCTCGGCTTGGATCACCTGTCGCCAGAGGCCCTGTTGCGCCCAGGTACGGGTCACCAACCGCCACGCTTCGGGGGTGTCGGGCACGGCGGACAGCGCCTCGTCGCCGCGATCGGCAACGGTCAGCCACAGCGGGCCGAGCTGTTTGAAGACCTCGGGATGATCGGCGAAGGTGGTGCGTACCAGCCGGGTGGCGAAGGCGCGACGATCGCCGCTCAAATACGGCCACAAACGCAAGTAGGCGACCGCCAAGAGACGTTGCGCTTCACGGCGCCCTCCGGCGTTGGCGTAGGCGGTGAGCAACGGCTCTTGCCAGCGATCGGCATCCTGGATCAGCACCGGATCCCGCGTGTGCCAGGCTTCGAGGTAATTGGCGGTGCCGAGCCACATCGCCGCCTGCCAGCTATTCGGCTGCGCCTCCAGCGCTTCGAGCGCCAGCTCACGTGCCCGGGGCAGGTGCTCGAGCGTCGCCGGATCGACCACCAGCTCACCGTTTTCGACCCGCTCGCTGTCGAGCACCGCGCCGATCAAGGCACGCGCCGCTTTGAGCTTGGCGTGGTGGGTGACGTCTTCACGCGTGATCTGTTCGAGCGCGATCGGATCGACCCCGGTGGCGGCACGCAATTGGTGATCGAGCCGCATGGTCTCGACCCGCCAGCCGACACCGAAGGCCGTCGCCGCGATCGCCGCGAGCAGACTCACCACGATCACGACGAGTCGTGTCGGCAAGGACGAGAAAAGTAGAGATGATCTCTCGGAAGAGGTCATAAACATCGTATGTTAACTCACCATGCGGCAACCCAACGTGCCTCGATTCCGGCTGATCGCCGCCGTCTCGTGGACCCTATTCGTGCTCGTCGCCACCCTCACCCCGGGTGATCCGTCCCCGGGCGACGGCTGGTTCGCCGCGCTTCCCGACGGGACCGATAAAATCGTCCACGTCGTGTTGTTCGCGATCGAGACCGTGCTCGTGACCCGATGGCTCGGGTTCCGTTCGATCGTACTGGTGATTGTGGCGAGTCTCGCCATCGGCACCGAAATCGCCCAAGTTTGGATTCCCTATCGTGGCTTCGAGATCGGCGACCTGCTCGCCGACGGCCTCGGCTGTGCGCTCGGCGTGGTGATCGGCCGCGTATCGATGACGCGGGAGGAATAGCCCGTTCAGCATGACGCAGTCGGCACGATGAGATAACGTCGCGCTCCGTGTCCCTGGCGCGAGCAGTCACAACCACGAGCACACAGCGATGAAAGTCACCGAACATCTCGAACGCGCTTCACGTCCGCTGATCAGTTTCGAAATCATTCCACCGCTACGCGGTGGCAGCATCCGCGACCTGATGGGCCTAATCGACCATCTGGTGCCGCACGATCCACCCTTTATCGACATCACCAGCCACGCCGCCGAGGTGATCTACGAAGAGACACCCGACGGCCTACGCAAAAAGATCAAGCGCAAACGCCCCGGCACCCTGGGCATCTGCGCGCTGATCCAGAACAAATACAACATCGACGCGGTGCCCCACGTGCTGTGCAAGGGCTTTACGCGTCAAGAAACCGAAGACTTCCTGATCGAGCTGCGCTACCTCGGTATCGACAACGTGCTCGCCATCCGGGGTGACGACAGCGGCTACAAGAAACCGCTCCGTGACGGTCGAAGCGCCAATACCTACGCGTCGGATCTGATCCAGCAGATCAACCACATGAATGCCGGTACGTACCTCGAGCAGCTGCTCGACGCGCATCCAACCGAGTTCTGTGTCGGCACCTCGGGCTACCCCGAGAAGCACTTCGAAGCGCCCAATCTGGCCACCGATATTCGGCGCACCAAGGAGAAGGTCGAGGCGGGTGCCGAGTACATCGTGACTCAGATGTTCTTCGACAACCGGGTGTACTTCGAATATGTCGACGCCTGTCGCGCCGCCGGTATCGACGTGCCGATCATTCCCGGTCTCAAGATCATCACCAAGAAACGCCAGCTGAGCTCGATCCCACGGACGTTCCACTGCGACATTCCGGCGTCGTTCGCAGACGAAATCGAGCGGGCCAAGAACAACAGCGAGGTCGCCGAGCTCGGCATCGCCTGGACGCTCGCGCAAACCCTCGAATTGCTCGAGGCCGACGTGCCGGCGGTGCATTACTACGTGATGCAGGATTCGACCGCGATCAACCGCTTGCTCGACAAGCTCGATCGCTGATGGCGGTCGGGCCACGCGCGTTGGGCGTGCTAGTGGGGCTGTTGATCGCCACCGCGACCCTGGCGGACGGCGGGTTCAGCGGCTGTGCGCTGCAAATGGCCGACGCCAGCGAGCCGATCGTGCTCGAAGACGGCACCGCGCGTTTCGTGCCCGCCTCGGTGACCAAGCTGATCGTCACGATCGCGGCGCTCGAACGTCTCGGGCCCGAACATCGCGTCATCACCGAAGCACGGACCGACGCGGCGCTCGAGCAAGGCGTATTGAGTGGCGATTTGGTGATCCGGGGTGGTGGCGACCCGACCTGGAGCCGACGCTACGTCCCGGCGCCCGAGCCACTGCCACCGGCGG
>JBCDBH010000135.1:0-14136 GCA_039184055.1 Acidobacteriota bacterium | reverse complement strand
TCGCGTTCCCAATGATCGACGAAGCGATCGAATTGCCAATCGTCGAGCACGTCGAGAATGTCGTTCTTGAGCTCTTTGTGCTCGACCTGAGACGCCTGGAGCAGAATCTCCGCCGCTTTGCCGTGATCACCGACGTCGCGCCACTTCTCCTTGGCCCGCGCATCGGCCATGGCGTCGAGATGGTGCCGAATCGCCATGTCGCGTCGCACCGCGCGCTTCAGATAGTCACGGGCGATGCGATTCATGTCTTCGCGCTGGCCGTCGGCGATTTCGAGATCGAAACGGATCGGCTCCTCGTGCCACCAGGCTAGCGCGAGCCGTGATTCGACCTTGACTCGATCGACTTGGAACGGCGCGATCAGGGTGTCGTGATCGAAAGGGTTGGCGACAGAGATCGCGGGAACGAGCAGACTTAGAATGAGTCCGACAAGGAGGGAGTTGGGGTGTTGTACGTGCATGATGACCTCCAATCGTGATTCTCCCACGGATTCTGATGGTCAAATCATGGTTCGCTCGATACTCGTGCGTATCCCTCGCCCATCCACTCGCAGCTGCACTGAGAGTTGGCGACGATCAGGTTCAGAACCAACAAAAAAGCGGGGCCTTGTGGCCCCGCTTTTCTTTTGCCCTATAGGCCCTTACCGATCAAGCACGACGCCGGATCACCGCCGCGCCGGCGAGGGCGAGGAGGATGGCGAGTAGGCCGAGGCCGTATTCGCTGGCGGTCGGAATCTCGATCGGGGAGGTACCGAGCCCGATTTCGAGCTCGAGGCTGCCGTCGAGCTGATCACCGTCGGTGGTGAGGAGCTGGACGAAAGCGAATTGGTTGGGATCGATGGCGTCGATCTGCACGGTGATCATGGGATCGCCGAGCATGCCGTCGATGATCATCAGCTGGACGTTGATCGAGTCGGGACCGAGCTGGACGTCGAGGACGCCGGCACAGTCTTCGATCAATACGGTGACCGAGGTTTCGGTCTGGTCGATGACGGTGAGCTCCGGCGGCAACAGGTTGTTGCAGTCGTCGCAGGCGTCACCGAGACCATCCATGTCGATGTCGGCCTGATCGTCGTTGGCGTCGTCCGGGCAGTTGTCGCAGACGTTGCCGAACATGTCGCCGTCGTTGTTGGCCTGGTCGGTGTTGGGAGTGTCCGGACAGTTGTCGCAAACGTTGCCGATCATGTCCATGTCCATGTCGGCCTGGTCGTTGTTGGCCACGTCCGGGCAGTTGTCGCACGCGTTACCGAAGAGGTCGCCATCGTTGTTGGCCTGGTCGTCGTTGGCGACGTCCGGGCAGTTGTCGCAGACGTTGCCGAACATGTCGCCATCGTTGTTGGCTTGATCTTCGTTGTCGACGTCCGGGCAGTTGTCACAGGCGTTGCCGAGACTGTCGCCGTCGTTGTTGGCTTGGTCCTCGTTGTCGACGTCCGGGCAGTTGTCACAGACGTTGCCGAGACTGTCGCCGTCGTTGTTGGCCTGATCGGTGTTGACGGTGTCCGGGCAGTTGTCGACGTCGTCGGCAATGCCGTCACCGTCCCGATCGGTCATCAGGTAGAGCACGAAGCCATCGTGATCCGACGAGTAGAGCGCGTTGAGATCGGTGTCGATCTCGATCTCGGGGGCGTCGGCGTTGCCACGACCGAATTCCATGCCGCGCACGAAGGGCTGCGCGACGGTGGAGGTGAGGGCGTGGTCGAGCGTCTGGGCGTTGCCGCGGAAGATGAACGAGTACCGCTCTTCGGCCGGCAGCTGCTCGATGACCTCGATCCGCAGGTTGGGATCGACCAGATCCGGACCGGAGAGCAGATTGTCGGCGGGGTTGATGTCACCGACGATCTGACCGATCACGTCGACGTAGCCGTCGGTGAACTCGAAGGCGTTGTTGTCACCCACGAGGACCAGCGACACGGTCGGGTTCATGGTCTGGAAGTCCTGAACCTTCTGGGCGATCGACTGCGCCTGCTCGAGACGCTTCTGACGCACACGCGGGCCGTCGGCCGGATCATCGATGCCACCGAGCGAGCGGTTGTGGTTGACCATCACCGCGATCGGGAAATCGACACCATTGGCCGTGTACCGACCTTCGAGCAGGAAGGGCGGCCGATCGTGGAGCAGCGAGCCGTCGAAGGTGAGGGTCTCCAGAGCTCCCAATTGGGTAGTCGTGTCGACGGTGACGGTGTCACGCACCAGGAAGCCGACGTCGATGCCACCGACATCGTTGCCCTCTTCGAGGTAGGCGGTGTAGTTGACCGTGCCCTCGACGAGCGCGATGTCGGCCGCTAGATCGTTCAGCACGTTGAGACTCTCGACCTCTTGCACACCGAGAATGTCGGGGGCGTCGAGCACGTCGAGGATGTACTGGACGAATTTGGCGCGCCGGGTGTCGTATTCGGCGGTCGAAACCACCTGGTCGTCACCCGGATCGTCGACGTCGTCGAAGAAGCGGAACATGTTGAGCGAGCCGACGGTCAGCTCGCCGGCGTTGCGTGCTCGCACCGGCACCGGCAGGGTCGGATCCGGATCGAAGGCGTAGGCGTTGGGCCAGATCTCGTATTGACCGAAGTCGAAGCCGAGACCACCGGTGGCGGTGTAGCCGGTGAGGCTGCGCACCGCGATGTTGGGCAGACCGAGCTTGTCGGGATCGACCTCGAAGACCTCGACATTGCCGTCGAAGACCGGCAGCCCCATCAGACCCGGGAATTCGATACCCGGCTCGCGGAAGGAGCGCGTGGTGCCCGCGACCACGAAGGGCTCGGCGATCGGATCGCTACCGAAACCCTGGCTGCCGCTGATGGTGATACCCGTGCTGGTGACGTACATGCTCTCGAGACACTCGTAGGCCGCCTCGAAGACGTCGGCACCCATGATGTCGCAGGTCGGCATGTTCGGGTCGGTCGAGATCGCGGTACCGAGATCGATCGGCGTCGGGAGCGCCTGCGTGCCGACCATGGTCACCATGGTGGCGGTGATCTGCGTGTGCTCGAAGAATTCGACCGCCGTGCCTTCGACGTCGACCAGGTCACCCTCGCTGACGCCCGGCATGACGCCGGTGAACACGAAGATGCCGTTCGAGGTGTCGGGATCACCATCGTCACGTGCCGCTGGCGTCTGCATGAAGAAGCCGTCGGTTCCCACCGCGGTGACGACGTTGTTCTGGGTGATGACGTTCGCACCATCGAAGGGCGAGAGCAGACCGTCACCCTGGATCTCGAAGATCTCGACCATCACCGCCGGAATCGGATTCGGGCAGCTCGAGTTGTCGGTGGTGTTGACCTCACCCGGGGTGATGCACGCCTGGATGAAATCGGCCGAGTTGTCGTCGGTGTCGGTGCCGTCCGGTGCACGCGAGATGCCGAAGAAGTCATCGTCGTTGTTGTCGGCCGGGTTGATGCCCGCGGTCTCGGTGTAGGGCGCGCCGGTGTCACCTTCGTAGCTCACCGTGTCGACGATCTCACCGGTCGACGTGAAGGCCAGGGCCACCGCGTCGGGAGGACCATTCTGAAGCGAGATACCGGTCTCTTCCTGGTCGCAATTCGGGGTCAACATCATCGACTGACAAAGCACGAAGTAATCGCCGTCGGCAACCATGCCCGACAGCGCGTAGGTCTCGGAGACCACCGCGCCACCGCCGCTGCCGTTGATGGCGCGCACCTCGTAGCCGCTCAGATCGACCGCCGCACCGCTGTTGTTGAGAATCTCGACGAACTCGGCGTCGTCCGTGCCCGGCTGGTCGTAATCGACCTCGTTGATCACCAGTGCCGGCAGCATGAAGCCCGGATCCGGGCAGCTCGAGTTGTCGGTGGTGTTGACCTCACCCGGGGTGATGCACGCCTGGATGAAATCGGCCGAGTTGTCGTCGGTGTCGGTGCCATCGGGCGAACGCGAGATGCCGAAGAAGGCGTCGTCGTTGTTGTCGGCCGGGTTGATGCCAGCGGTCTCGGTGTACGGCGCGCCGGTGTCACCTTCGTAGCTCACCGTGTCGACGATCGCCCCACCCGAGGTTTCGGCGACGGCGACCGCGTCCGGCGAGCCGTTCTGGATCGACATCGACATCTCTTCCTGGTCGCAATTCGGGGTGTTGGCCATCGACTGACAGATGACGTAGTAGTCCCCCGCGGCGAGCATGCCCGAGAGCGCGAAGGTTCCGGCGTTGACCGCGCCACCACCGTTGCCATTGATCACCTGGAGCTCGAGCCCGCTGAGATCGAGAGTGCCGACGCCGACGTTCTTGAGCTCGACGAATTCGGCGTTGTCACCACCGAGCGTGTCGTAATCGACCTCGTTGATCACCAGGTCGATCATCGTGCCGCCACCACCGTTGGTGGCGCCGAGGGTACAGGCCTGGTCGACGAACATGCCGCCGACGCTCTGCGTGGCGAAATCGTAGGCGTCGTTCGGACCGGCGCCATCGGGCAGACGCGCGAAACAGTCGTCCTCGAACTCACCCATCCAACCGATCTGATCGACCCGCACACCGGTGGGATCGAAAAGATACGCAACATCATTCGAAGCGAAGTCGACCCCGGTGCTGCCTTCGGGAGTCCAATCGCTGTCTTCATCGAGGGCGAGAAAACCACCGGCCGGGATCGCCGGGAAGGTGCCGATCGTCGCGACGTCGTCACCGTCGGAAATCAGCCAACCCGAAACGTCGACTGGCGAGCCGGTGGGGTTGTAGATCTCGATCATGTCTCCGCCGGAGGTTGGGAAGACGTCGATCTCGTTGAGGAGGACGGTGCCACCGAGGTTGTTGGCCGGCACGTCATTGCTGGACCCAGAGGTCGGGGTCGGATCGATATTGAAGTCGCGAGCGTCGTCGTCGGTGTCGACACCATCGCTGACACGCGCGACTGAATACGGCATGCCGCCCGATGCCGACGGACCGATCGGTGCCGGACCTTCGTCACCATAGGCGACACGGTCGATTTCGGTGTCGGTGTCGTCACAGAGCACGATGAAGTCACCGGCGTTGTCGAGACTGAAGTTGTCGCCAGCGCCACCTGAATTGATGACGAGGAAATCGCCCGCGCCAAACGACGACACGCCGATGGTGCTCGAGCCCGAGCCGCAATCGGCGTCGTCGAGGTACCAGCCGGAAACGTCGACGGTGCTACTACCCGGGTTGTAGAGCTCGACGAACTCGGTGCCCTTGGGTTGAAACTCGTTGATCACCGGATCGACCACAGCCGGGGTGCCGAGGAACATGATGTTGTCGATGTAGATCGATTCCGCGGCGGCGTTGCTGTCGAGCTCGAAACGCAGCGTCGCCATGGTGGCACCGGTGAGATTGGCCGTGCCCAACTCCCAGCTGCCTTCGATCATCAGATCGTCGATGTCGCTCCCGGTGGTGTTGAGAATGTCGATCTCGGTACCGCCGTCGATCTCGACCCAAATCCGGGCCAAGTCGTCGCTCTCCCAGTTGGTCGAGACGACGAAATAATCGAGGCTCACCGACGGGCTGGTGAACCCGGTGAGATCCACCGTGTCGAGGGTGACGGTCATCTTGCCGTCGGCGTCCTGAATCTGGAAACCCTGGGTGCCGTCGGTAAAGGCGCCGACATCCCCCGTGAACGCGGTCGGCCCGACAAAGTCGCCATCGGTCAAACCCGTCGAGTTACGGGTGTTGAAGTAGAAGGAGGTGAACCCCAGCTCGCCACCGATCGAGGTGTAGTTGACCGGCGTTTGACCCGCGTTGTTGAGTAGCGCGTGATCGACCATCGGGTCGCCGGTATCGACATATTGCGCGGCCGGTGTCGGCTCTTCGAAGCTCGTTTCGGCGATCACCATCGGACCGGCGAGCGCGGGCGCGGCGAGCAGAATCGCCGCGAGCAGCGCGGCAAGAAGGGAGGTCGCGGACCTGGGGGACATGTTCACTCCTCGTGAGACGATGCTGGGGGACGGTCGATGAGCCGAGATTGGGGCGGAAACACCCACCGACCGCGGCGACGTGTTGGCTTGAAGTGGGACGAATCCAACACGACGCGTCGTTTTCATTTTCATTGAACGTTCTATGGTGCCCACATGAATCTCCCGTGAAGGAGGAGAAAAACGCCGCGCAACACGCAACGCTCGCCCATGTGGACCACGAACACCGTACGCTCCATTCTCACCCGGACCAGCGGCTATCTCGCCACCGTCACCTCGCACTCCGCCCAGCCGTACCGTGGCTGTGCCCTCGGTCATTCGCTGTGCGGGGTCGGCTGCTATGTCCGTCACAACCCCTGGGTGACCCGGGGGCAGGCATGGGGTGATTTCGTCGAAGCACGTGTCAACGCCGCCGACGCCTATCGCGAACACGTCGACCGCGAACGACGCTGGGCGCGCAAACACCGAGGTGGCTTCTCGATTTTCCTCTCGAGCGCCACCGAGCCCTTCCAGCCACTCGAGCGCCGCGCTGGCGTCACCCGAGCCCTGCTCCAGGCCATGCTCGACCAGCCACCGGACGAGCTGGTCATCCAAACTCACAGCCACCGCGTGCTCGAAGCGCGTGATGGGCTCGAAGCTTTGGCCAAGCGCTGTCGGCTGCGAGTCCATCTCTCCATCGAAACTGATCGCGAGTGCCTGCCGAGCCTACCACCTCACGGCAGCCCCCTCGAAAGACGCTTCGAGGCGGCGCGTCAGCTACGCGAGGCGGGTCTCCAGGTCGTCATCACCGTCTCCCCTCTCCTCCCGATCGCCGATCCCGACACCTTCTTCGCCCGGATCGCCCAAGTCGCCGACGCCGTCGTGCTCGATCACTTCATCGGTGGCGATGGCACTCCGGACGGACGTCGGACGCGAAAAACGCCCCTCGTCGCGGCCATGGCGGCGATCGATCCAGCGTCGGTCGAGATCGGCTATCGTGATCGAATGGAAACCGTGGCGCGACGGTATGTCGAGCGAGTGGGCGTCGGCATCGACGGCTTCGCCGGACGGATGTAGAAGGCTCAGTCGTCGCTACCGATCCATATTCAAAGGGCTTCGAGCAATTCTCGCCACTCGGTCTCGAGCGTCGCGAGATCTTTGCCGTAGACGTCTTCGAGCGACTCACCAAGGTAAACCTTCATATACTTCTCGAGCCCATCCCGTTCGATCAGAAACTTGGTAAACGAACCCTCTTGCAGGTAGGCGAGCTTTCGTTGCACTCTCGACTTGGTAAAGCGACGGATGTTCTCGGCTTTGCCGAGCGATAGATACCAGCCGTTCTCCGCGGCGATGGCAACGGTCTCCTGGTGGAGATCGCGCTCGAAGTTGGGATAGGACGACGCCATACCGAATCTCGCTTGGAGGTAGACAGCAAGACCGTCGTCATAGAAACGATCGGGGCGATAGGCACTCGCGGCGACGACATGGGTGATTTCATGGACCATGGAGATACCGTACCCGTCCGGATCGTTGTAAAGCGTGCCCGCCGGCAGGTTGATGGTGTTGCCCCTCTGATTGGGTACGCGGTGCCGACTGCTGAGATCGATGGTGATGCGCTCGTCGAACGATAGACCCAGATAGCCCGTGACATCGGCGAGCGCCTTGTGGGCGCGTGGCAGTACGACGTCTTCGACGGTGCCCCGATCGACACCCCGATAGATGACATCGAACGGTCCGGAGATGATCACGCGACTACCCCCACGAGCGCTCACCAGGTACATCGCGAAGCTACCCAGCCAATGGCCACCTTCGTAATGTTCACCGGTCACCGCTGCCAAGCCGGCTTCACGATGGGCTCGCGCGGTATCGAGGAGAGGTTGGATCCGTGGGTCCAGGGTGGGCAGGGCGCTGACGATGCCTTCGATCATCCAGGCTCGGCTGAGATTGAGACCATCGAGATGCGAAAGCTTGGGATCACCCGGATCACTCACCACGGCCGGAGACAACCAGAGCGGTGCATCGTCATCGAGCGGGATGGTCGGTAGAAAGCTCCCCAGCCATGCGGCGAATTCGGTGGGAGTGAGAAGACGTCGCACCAAATCGGCCTCGGCCAAACAAGGCGATAGGAAATCGTGCCCCGACGGCTCGTAGGCGAGTGGGCAACCACGATCGCCGAGGTAAAACCGCTTCGACGCCTCACGTACCACCGACAGGGTCTCACGATCGTTCGTATGCAATGCCCAATCGTAGATCAGCCCGAAGGCGAACGCGGTCTGCGCATGCTCACCGATTCGAATCGGATGCGTCAGCTTGGGAATCCACTCGCGTAGCCGTGCCGCGGCGAGCTGTTCGAGCGGCTCGATCGCTATCGCCCACTCCCGTGCCTGAGGATGGTTCCACTCGCGAAGCTCGGCGGCCAGTTGAAGCAACCAGGCGAGGCCATAAGGTCGCTCGAACGACACCCTCCCCGGCCCTTCCAGATACCGCACCTCGCCAGCGATCTTCTCCGGCGTCAGACTCACCGCGAGCGCCGCGCGGGCCTCCGGAGCCAGCGTGCTCTCCGGCCACGTGCGCGCCAAACGTGCCAACAGCCAATGGCCATGCACCGCCGAATGCCAGTCATAGCAACCGAAAAACGCCGGCGTCAGCTCACGGGGCGGTAACGCGTCCTCGTCACCAGCGAGCACGTGCGCGATCTTGTTCGGATACTCCTGGGCGACACAGTCGAGCGCCAACCGGCCGAAACGTTCGGCGAAGGTCGAGTCGATGTCTTGGGCGCCAAGTGGTGTCATGGTTGTCGCAAAGAAAAGAAAGAGTGCGATATAACGAAGCTTCATCGCCGAATCGTAACACCAGGCCCAGGCTCGAACCCGGGTGCATGGAGTGACCGCGGACCGCCACCGCTGACCAACGGAGTACCGGCCGTGCCAGATCGAGCAGCGTTGATCGTCGGAATCGATGCATACGAGTTTCTCAACGACCTAACGGGTTGTCATGCCGACGCGCGCGCGGTCGAAACCGTGCTGAAACATCATCGTGCCGGAGAAGAAAAGAACTTCGAATGCCTGGTGCTGCCGAAGAACGCTGATCTTTCGGTGCGTGTCGATCGCGCAACCCTCAAGGACAGCATCAAGCACCTATTCGAACGAGATGTCGAAGTCGCCATTTTCTATTTTGCGGGCCACGGCTTTTTGGAACGCGAAACGGGTGCGTATCTCGTCACGACCGACGCTCGACGTGGCGACGAGGGTGTGTCGTTGGTGGAAGTGGTCGCCTTGGCCAATCGCGGCCGCGCCAAAACCAAGGTCATCATTCTCGACTGCTGCCACGCTGGGGCCGCTGGCGAGCAACCTCACCTCGTCCCACCACCGCTCGCCACCCTGTCGGACGGCTTGATCATTCTCGCCTCGACGACCAAGGGGCAGCGTGCCATCGAGAGGAATCGCCGTGGCATCTTCACGCTCCTACTCATCGACGCGCTGCGAGGCGCGGCCGCCGATCTGACTGGGAACATCACCGCCGCCAGCGTCTACACGCATATCGATCAGTCGCTCGGCGCGTGGGAACAGCGCCCGGTATTCAAAGCCAACGTCAGTCGGTTCGTGTCGCTACGCAAAGTCCACCCGCCGATCTCCCGCGTGGACTTACACAGATTGACCGACCTCTTCTCTGATCCCGATGCAGAGCTCGCTCTCGACCCCAGCTTCGAGCCTGAGATGAAAGGCCGAGAGCCCGGTATGGAGCCGCCCGACCCGGTGAACACGACGACCTTTCGTCTTCTTCAGACCTACCACCGTCTCAATCTCCTCGTCCCGGTGGGGGCCGAGCACATGTGGAACGCGGCGATGGAAAGCAAAAGCTGCAGGCTCACCGTGCGTGGCAAGCACTACCATCGACTGGTCGAGAATGAGCTGATCTGAGTCGCGCACCTCGACGAGATCACTCGGATATAGTCTCCAGCCGCCGTGTGCTCAGCTCGACGACCCACCAGTAGACGCCACCCGAGGAAGGCCATGAAAGACGCTCGAACCGACCCATCACCCCAACCCGATCTCCAACAGCTTCGCGAAGGACTCGAGACGATCGACCACGAGCTGCTCGAGCTGCTTCGTCGCCGCATGGAGAGTGTAGAGGCGATCGCGCTGGCGAAGATGGAGGCGGCGTCACCGTTTCGTGATCAGGAGCGTGAGGATTTCGTGTTGACGAAGATCCGGCGCGCCGCGGTGGACGTGGGTCTCGACGCGCGACGCATCGAGAGTCTGTATCGGCAGATCATGGAGATGTCGATCTCGCACCAACAGGCGCACGTGTTCGGGCTAGAGACGACACCACTGCGGGTGGCTTATCAGGGGATCGAGGGTTCGTATAGCCATCTGGCGGCGCGACGGCGGTATCGGGATCGCCCGGGCGGCTGCTTTCTCACCGGGTACGAGTCGGTGGCGGCGACGGCGGCGGCGGTGCAGAACGGTGAAGCGGATTTCGCGTTCTTGCCGATCGAGAATTCGACCGCCGGCTCGATCAACGAGACGTGGGACGCCCTGGCGCACGACAACCTGACGATCAACGCCGAGGTGATCAGCAGCATCCAGCACTGCTTGCTCGCCCTCCCCGGAGTCGCCGTCGACGAGCTCCGCACGGTGATCTCGCACCCTCAAGCCTTGGGCCAATGCGAGGTGTACCTGCGGACGACGCCGTGGATCAAACCCGTGGCCGAGTTCGACACCGCCGGCTCGGCACGCAAGGTCAAAGAAACGGGTGATCGAACCCTGGCCGCGATCGCCAGTGAAGCGGCGGCGGAGCGCAACGGACTCGAGATCTTGGCCAAGGGCATTCAAACCCAAGCCGACAACGCGACACGATTCGTCGAAGTGGCGATCGAAGGCTCACCGTGCCCGGTCGACGTGCCGTGCAAGACGTCGTTCTACGTCACGCTGGCCGACAAACCCGGTTCGCTATGCGACGTGCTCACCTGTCTCAAACGTCGCGGCATCGGCCTCACCAAGCTCGAATCACGTCCGATTCCCGAGAAGCCGTGGGCGCATCGCTTCTATCTCGACATCGATCTACATGCCGACGAGACGCGGGTAACCGAAGCGCTCGAAGAGATCGAGCCGCTCACCACTGAGTTGAAGCTGTTGGGAACCTATCCGCGCGCCGACGTTGCTCAGTCGTCGACCAAATAACGAAACGCTTCGGGAATGAGCTCGTGGTCGCTCGCCTCGCGAGCGGCGAGACGCATCTGAGCTTCGAGCACGTCGCGCGGCACGGGGTTGCGATAGGTGGCGAGCTGGCGCTCCAGAGCTTCGACGGGATCGAGGTCTTCGGTGGCGGCGAGACGGTAGGTCTGGACGGCCAAGGTCTCGGCGGCGGCGGGGGTGATGAGCTCGGGCAAGGTGTCGCTGAGCTCGTCGAGGGCGTCTTCGGGAATGCCGAGGCCGTAGCGACCGGCGAGGGCGCGAATGAGCGCGAAGCCTTGTTCGGGCGTCGCGGCCGGGAAAAGAGGAATCTTGGCGTCGACGCGACCAGGACGTTTGAGATCGATTTCGATCAGATCAGGACGGCTGGAGGCGAGGATCCAGATGATGCGACCGCGATTGCGACGGGCGCTCATCTGCTGGGCGATCATCGAGTAGACCCGGCCTGAAAGACCTGAATCGCCACTGCCCGCGTCGCGTTTGCCGAGGGTTTGATCGGCTTCGTCGATGAAGACGAAGCAGCGACCGAGCGCATGGAGGAGACGGAAAATCGTCTCGAGGTTGCTCTCGGTGCTCCCCACCCATTTGTCGCGAAAGTTGGCCAGCACCACGACGGGCACGCCCGCCTCCCCGGCGAGACATTCAGCGAGAAAGGTCTTGCCCGTGCCGACTGGGCCGCAGAGGAGATAGCCCTTGGGCAGAGCGAGAATGTCGCCTCGCCGCCACAGGGCGAGATCTTGCCGCAGGCGACGTTTGAGCGCTTCGGGACCGAGGTAGTCGTCGAGATCGACTTCGCTTTGCACGAAGTCGATGAGCCCACCGCAGTCGGCTTCGACGAGGTCTTTTTTGAGCGCGACGACATCGTCCCGTTCGAGAGGTTCGCGTTCGTGATGCTTGATCCGCACCAGGATCTCGACGCTTCCCAGGCTCGCTCCGGCCAATTCTCCAGCTACCGACCCGAGATCGTCGACATCGGAGAAGGCGCGTGGATGCTCGTCGGCGAGGACTTCGAGCGCGGCACCGAGAGCGGGCACGTCGGGCAGAGGCACTTCGATACGCGCGGCACGCGGGCACCCGACCACCAGCGGATGAAGATCGGCGAGGTTCTCAGTGATCAAGAAGGTCGCCAGGGGATGCCCGGTGAGCATGAGATCGGTGGCCCAGGTTCGGAGCAACATGCCGGCGGCATCGCTCTCGAAATGGGTGCCACCACGGAGCTGCGGCGCCACCAGATGGGCGCCACGAATCCAACAGGCGACCTGGATGATCTCACCACCCAAATGCTGCAGGTTGGCGACGTAGCGGAAATAGCGCGTGAGCGTCTCGATGGCCGGATGCGGCTTGCGTGGCAGCGTGCCGCCTTCTTTGAGAAACGGCCAGGCGTAGAAAATCTCGCGGCCCTTGACGACCCGAATACCGTTGCCGAGGTCGTAAGACAGAACGACGTCGAAGGTCGGCAAGAGAACCTCGGCGAGAAACTCTTCGAGGTTGCCGAGGGTGGCGCCGGAATCGCCAGCCGCCGCCGGGATGAGCACCCGGTCCTCGACGTTGCCATGGATGATGAATTGACTCGCGGCGTCGCTCTCGTAGAGCGTGACGAGCTCGTCGGCCCAGGGCGGTAGGACGCTGCTAGCGCTGTGCATGGCTATTCGGTGACCTGACGTGGCAAGGGTGGTGGCGTGGCCGGACCGCTCGACCGACTCGAGTCGTTGTCATAGCTCGATTTTTCGACGCCGAGCGATCCTTGGCCATGATGATCTCTTCGTCCTACAAGCGTTATTGGGCCTGCGGCCCCATGGTCTTGTCGGGTACCGCCGGAGGGCTCTCGGTGCTCGTCGAATCGCCGGTGACGTCGATGCCCTCGGCGGCGGCGAACTCGGCGAGCGCCTGATCGGCGAGCGCCTTCTGCTCGGCCTCGGCGATGTCGATCCCGCTGGTGTCGATGCTGTCACGAGCGACACGAGCCCGTCCCGCGGCTTTGGAACGCTCCTCTTCGACCATTTCGTGGAGCCGATCCAAGGTGTCACCCGAGCCACCGATCTCGTGGATCATGCCGCTCGCCATCTCGCTAAGCTCGGCGACCGCCCGCTGCATCTTCATATCGCTGAGCGAATGCTCGAGCTGCTGGATCTTGCGGCGTGCCTGCTCGACCGCGACCTCACGAGAGCGCACCAAATCTTTATAGGTGGCGTCCGCCGCTTTGGCCTGCTCGCGGTTTTCGCCGAGCTGCCGACGGACCTCCTGGAGACGCAGCGCAAACTGACCCGCGGCGTCTTTGTTTCCGGCTTGCAGATGCGCTTTGGTCTTGGCGGCGAGCTCACGCTCCTGCCCTTCGAGCCGGCGAACCTGGCTCATCAACCGCTCGGCGAGCGCCGCGTGTGAGGTCAACCCCTGGTTGAATTGCGCGATCTGCTTACGCAGGTTGTCCTTTTCGGCGGCGATCAGCGCCTCGGGATTCTGGCGTTCGAGCCCTCGGACGAAGAGGCTCATGAAGCCGCGGAAGAGATTGGCAATGCGTCGAAACATGGAAGATCTCCGTTGCTCGGGTCGAGTGGAACTAGGTGGCCAAAAGGCGCAAAGCCTTGGGAAAAGGTCGAAATCTCACGAAAGAACTCGCGAATGTCGGTCGGATCGCCTTCATGGAACTACGCTCGATTGCCGACGGCGAACAAAACGGCGCATGAACCTCCTCCTACAGGGAACGTCGTCGACGGGGAACTGCGGCGGAGACATACACCGACGACGATAACAGGAAACCATGCCGCGCCGTGACTTCAGTCTCTACGTGCGCGCCGTCGTCCCTATTCGGAGCCCTTGGACGATTCGCCACGCAACCAGCGCTCGTCATGGCGAGGGCACCGCCGAAGGCCGACGCCGTGCTCGAGGAGCCACAGGGCTCGCTGGTGAGCGACTCGACGCCGGTCGAGTAGGCGAAGTCGTCGGAGGCACGAATGGCCGGCAGCAGAGCGCGTTCGGTGAACGCTCAGTGGCCGATCTCGCGGAGGCCGGGAGCGCCGACGCTCGAGGGCGGTAACGCGCACTGCGGGTAGAACCAGAGGTCGTCGGCGTCTCCAGCGCGCCGTGTTTGGTGGCGGTGTGG
>JBCDBH010000134.1:0-14152 GCA_039184055.1 Acidobacteriota bacterium | reverse complement strand
GGTCGACACGGTTCCGTTCTATTTCGGCACCCATTGGCTGCGGAAATACCTCGCAGTCGGGGATGGCTTCTCCGAGGCACCGAACATCCCGGATACGCGTCAACCGAGCGCCTCGTGAAGATCCGCCCCTCGACGCTTCTCTTCGCGATCGTGGCCGCCGCGTTGCTCGTTTGGGCGCTCGGCACGTTTACCGGTGAAGAAGGCAAGGTTCGCCGACAGCTCGATCGACTCGGCACAGTGATCAGCAAGAGCCAAGGAGAGAATGCGCTGGCAACCGTCGACAAGGCGAGCCAGCTCATCCAGCTGTTCAGCGACGACCTGACCGTTGATCTCGGACCGTACAACCAAGTCATAGCCGACCAGCGCCAGCTGACGCGTGCCTATGCCGGCTTCCGACAAAGTCGAGAAGACATCCGGGTGGGTTTCTCCGATACGCAGATCGAGCTCGGCGATCCACTCCCGACTGCGTCGATGACCACCACCGCGACCTTGTCAGCCAGTGGTGATGGTGGCGGTAGGGGAGTCTACCGACTTGCTCTGCGTTGGCGTAAAGTCGAAGGTGATTGGCGTATCGAGCACCTCGAGATTCTCGAAGTGCTCGACGGAATCGAGAGCTTTTTGTGAGCGGATCGCGCCATGCGGTATGGCTTAGTGGCATGGTCCTGCTCGAGTCGGTATACTGAGACGTGTCGCGTGGCGGCATGATTTCCACCACAGGTTTCAGATCAATGGCTACACGCCCGTGGCACGGCCCGGTTTCGGAGACTTGGATGTTCCGTATGTTGTCGACATCGTTCGACTTGTTCCGTACAGCCCCTGCATTCCGTGTCGCCAGCGTCGTTCTGGTGATCAGCCTTCTGATGATCAACCTCGGGCTCGTGCCCCAAGCCATGGCCACCGAAGAGCTGATCGCCTTCGGCGACAGCATCACGCTCGGATTCGGGGATGGTGTGATCACCTGTGACGAGGATGCGCCGATCACCTTCGGTGGGTACACCAACTTCCTCGAACAGGATCTGGCGAGTTTGGGTATCGAGAATCCCGTGGTGTTGAACTACGGCGTCTGTGGAGAGCTCACGTCCCAGGCGGTCAGCCGCTTGGACGATGTCCTCCTCGCTCGGCCCGACGCGCGCGTGGTCCTGCTCATGGAAGGCACGAACGACCTGTCGAGCCCCTCGATCAGCGTCGAGTCGGTACGCTTCAACATCAACCAGATGGCAACCAAGATCCAGGACACCAATCGTGTACCTGTCGTCGCCTCGGTCATTCCACGAGATCCCGAGTGCGGCACCAACGACCGATCAGCCTTCTTCGCCAGCGTCGTCGAAGAAGACGCCATGATGGGTAACTATCCGTTCGTCGACCAATTCGACCGATTCATCGATATTCCAGATCTCTACGAGGATCTCTACTCCGATCCGTGGCACCTCAACCCAGACGGCTACGACATCATGGCGGCAACGTTTGCCCCCACGGTCGCCGACTCTCTGACCTGTGACCTTCCACCCGGTTCGACCTGCGTACCCTCGGACGACACTCTCTGCCTCAACCAAGGTCGCTTCCAGGTCGAGGTCGACTGGACAACCGCCGAAGGCGAGCGGGGAGCCGGCAACGCGCAACCACGGACCGACGACACCGGACTCTTCTGGTTCTTCACCGAGGAGAACATCGAGCTCGTCGTCAAGGTACTCGATGGGCGCCCCCTCAACGGCAATTTCTGGGTCTTTTATGGCGCCTTGTCGAATGTCGGGTATTCCTTGCGGATCATCGATACCGAATCCGGCGTTTGTCTGACTTACGACAACCCACTGGGAACCCAAGCCAGCGTGGGTGACACCTCGGCCTTTCCGGGCGGCACGTCGACCCTGACGGACTCCGCCTCGACTGCAACCACCGCGCGAGAGCCTTCGACACCTCCTCAGGCCCAGCCGCGCGGGGGCAGTTGCCAACCCGATGACGAGATCTTGTGTCTCGGAGATCGGTTTGCGCTCACAATGACCTGGCAGGACTTCTCGGGTACCCAAGGCGCCGGTCAAGCCGTGGCCCTGACTTCCGATACAGGTTACTTCTGGTTTTTTGATGACCAGAACATCGAGCTGGTCGTCAAAGTGCTCGACGGCACCGCGATCAACGGCAACTTCTGGGTCTTCTTCGGCGCTCTGTCGAACGTAGCATTCAATCTCGAGGTCACCGACACGACGACCGGGCAAACCGCTACCTACTTCAATGCTCTGGGTACCTTTGCCAGTCGATCGGATATCGAGGCGTTTCCCCCGCCAGAAGAGTAGTCTTCCCGACGGCCGTTTGCCGTCCTGAGTAAGGCCCTACAGGAGCCTCATCACCGATGGCAACAGCTCCTCGGCTTTGGCACTCAGCGTGATCATGCCTGGCACGGCGGGGGCACTCGGTGCCGGATCGATCGACACCATCGTCGCTCCGCGACTGCTTCCCGCACGCACGAAAAGATCGGTCACGCCGACCGCGAACGATGTTCCGACGAAGAGCATGAAATCAGCAGACTCGGCGGCTTCGACGACGCGCTGCCACTGAAAATCCTCATGGTCCGCGTAGTACTCATCGAACCACAGCACGTGTGGACGCAGCACGGCATCGCAACTCGGGCAGATCGGTAGGGTGAGTCGACTCGGCGATGCAACGAAAGGCTCGAGGTCGATATCGTCCCGATCGATCGATCCCTGGGGCGCCCCATCGAGACAGCCGAATACCGAGCACCTGACCCGTGCGGCGGTACCGTGAACCTCGACGAGCTCTCCCGAGCCCGCTGCCCGATGAAGACCGTCGATATTCTGCGTCACGAGTAGGAACGCACCGCCACGCCGTCGGTGCCAGCGTTCGAGCTCCACCAAAGCGTCATGAGCGGGATTGGGTTGCTTGCCCAAGACTTGGCCGAAGCGCTTCTGGTACCACTCCCATGAATCGACCGGATGAGCATGGAAGTATCGCGCCGTGCCCTTTTCGAGCACATCGTTTTCCCAAACCGCGCCGTCGTCGCTGCCGCGAAAGGTCGAGATCCCACTTGCCAGCGAAATGCCCGCGCCGGTTACGACGACGAGCCGGTGATCCCTCCCGACTCCGGCAAAGAGCTCGAGCAGGCGATGCGTTAGCGTATGCATGAGCGCTGAAAGCCTACCATCCGTGAAACCACCTCCTAAGTGATGTCAGTGGTAGACTTCGCGCCCCATCCACACTCGTCTTCGAGGAGAGCGACACTCGATGAGAACCTTCCTGTTCGGCATGGTCTTCCTGACTCTGTTCTCGACACATCTCAATGTCGGTGCGCAACCTGGCGATAGCCAGGATGATCAACCAACCGTTGCGGAGGTCACCGCTGGGCTCCAAGCAGAGCAGGGTTTCTTTACGGTCTGGCCCGATCCGAAACGCGGCAAAGTCTGGTTGGAGCTGCCGCCACCCGGAGAAGATCGAGTCGTCGCGGAGCTTCTTTACGTCGAGGCTCTCGTGCGTGGTTTGGGCTCGAACCCCGTCGGTCTCGATCGTGGCCAGCTGGGACCAGCTCGACTGCTACGCATCTCGCGACATGGCTCGAGAGTGCTCTTCGAGGAGCCCAACCTCACCTACCGCGCGTTGAGCGATGAACCCGCCGAGATCCGTGCCACGGCGGAGTCGTTCGCAACCTCGGTGTTGTGGGGAGGCAAAATCGGTGCGCTAGACGCCGATGGCAGAGCGCTGATCGAGGTCAGCGACTTCCTGATTCGCGACACCCACCGAGTCGTGCAAACGCTCCAGGCCACCGAGCAAGGGGATTTCGCGCTCGATCCCAGTCGCAGCGCCGTGGACTACGATGCCATCCTGTCGTTTCCGGACAACACCGAGTTTCAGTCGATCCTGACGTACGGCAGCTCCAATCCCGGTGACCTGGTGCGAAGCGTCACGCCGACTCCCGAAGCGGTGACCTTGGTCCAGCGCCACGCCTTCGTGCGACTTCCCGATGACGACTACGAACCGCGCGAGCTCGACCCGCGCATGGGTATGTTCGGTGTCACCTTTTACGACTATGCCGCGCCGCTCGATCAAACCACGCGGCGTCAATGGATCGTGCGTCATCGTCTCGAGAAAACGGATCCCGACGCCCCTCGCTCGCGTGCCAAGGAGCCGATCGTCTACTACGTCGACCGTGGAGCGCCCGAACCGATCCGCAGCGCGCTTCTCGACGGCGCGCGCTGGTGGGCCGAAGCCTTCGAAGCCGCTGGCTGGATCGATGCCTACCAAGTCGAGCTTCTGCCGCCCGATGTTCATCCACTCGACGTGCGCTACAACGTCATTCAATGGGTGCATCGGTCGACGCGAGGTTGGTCCTATGGTGGGGGAGTGGTCGATCCACGCACCGGCGAGATGATCAAAGGGCACGTCTCGTTGGGTTCTCTTCGTGTGCGGCAAGATCGCCTGCTCTTCGAGGGTCTGCTCGGCACCGAGAAAACCGGCTCCGGAGCCCCGGACGATCCGATCGAGCTGTCGCTGGCCCGCATCCGCCAGCTCTCCGCGCACGAGGTCGGGCACACCATCGGTATCGCCCACAACTTCGCCGCCAGCACCTATGACGATCGAGCCTCGGTCATGGACTATCCGGCGCCGCTGATCACCCTGGGCCCGAACGGCCTCGACACCAGCCGAGCCTACGGCGTCGGTCTCGGTAGCTGGGACATCCTCACCGTGCAATTCGGCTATACCGACTTCGGAGACAAAGACGAGAAAGTCGAGCTCGAGTCCCTGGTCCGAGCCGGTCTCGACAAGCTCTTCCTCTCCGATCCCGATGCCCGACCGGCGGGCGCCGCCGATCCACGCGCCAACCTCTGGGACAACTTCGCCGATCCAGTCGATGGTCTCGAGAACGCACTCGCGGTACGTCGTTACGCGCTCGATCGCTTTGGCGAGCACAACGTCTTGCCCGGTACGGCTCTAGCCGAGCTCGAAGAAGTGCTGGTCCCGGTGTACTTTCATCATCGCTTCCAGATCATCGCCGCCGCCAAGACGGTCGGTGGAGTCGAGTACCACTACGCCGTCCGTGGTGATGGTCAGGATCCGTACGAGGTCGTCGACGCCGCACGTCAACGACGTGCCATCGATGTGATCTTGCGACTTCTCGAGCCCGAAGAGCTCGATTTCCCAGACGCGGTACTCGAGACCATCCCACCACGGCCGTTTGGTATCGGTCGCAATCGTGAGACGTTCGATCTCGACACGGCACCCGTCCTCGACCCCCTCGGTGCCGCGGCGACCGTGGCCGGGCAAGTCGCCTCGGTCCTGTTCCAACCCGAACGGATGATGCGCATGATCGATCTGCATCGGCGCGATCCGACCCTGCCTCACGCCAACGAGCTGGTGGATCGGGTCATCGACAAGGTGTCGCCGTCCACGGTCACGGACACGCTTCGCCAAAGCGAGATCCGTCGCGTGACGGAACGGGTGATTGCCGATTATCTGATCGGTCTCGGCGTGCACGGTGATGTTCCCCCGGCGGTGCGTAGCGCAGTCGAACGCGGCCTGCGCCAGCTCGCCCTGCGTATCGACCAGCGCTCCCAGACAGCACAGTCCGCCGATGGGGAGCTCGTCGGAGCCCATGCCGCTTCCTTGCGGAGCGATATCGAGCGCTATTTCGATCGGGATTGGTCCTCGATGGTGGTCGTCGACCATCCACCCACCATGCCGCCGGGCAGCCCGATCGGAATGATGGACCATGACCTCGGAGCGTGCAGCTTCCATTAATCAACCAGCCACATCGTAGACAAGGGAGCCAACCATGGCGGAGTCGAGCACGAACAAGGGTCTGAGCCATCTTGCCTATCGCCCTCTCGAGCAAGGTGAGACCTACGAACCCTATGTACCCGCCAGCTCGTCTCCAGCCGAGCTCACCCTCAAAGCGATCGTCACCGGCATCGCCTGTGGCATCGCTTTCGGGGCGGCGAACGCCTACTTGGGCCTACGGGTCGGATTGACCATTTCGACGTCGATTCCAGTCGCCGTCTTGACCCTCTTCGTGTTTCGTCTACTTGCCTCGGGTGGCGTGAAGTCGGGCATCCTCGAAGCCAATCTCTCGCAGACCACCGGGTCGGCGTCCTCGTCGATCGCCAGCGGAATCATCTTCACGACACCCGCGCTTTTTCTGTGGGGTCTCGAACCCGATCTGATCCAGCTGACCACGCTCGGGCTCGCCGGTGGGCTGCTCGGCGTGCTCTTCATGATTCCGCTACGCCGCTTCCTGATCGCCGGTGAGCACGGCAAACTTCCGTATCCCGAGGGAACGGCATGCGCCGAGGTTCTGGTCGCCAGCGAAGCCGGAGGGGATCGTGCGCGGAGCGTCTTCATCGGTCTCGGCGTCGGCGCCCTGGTCAAAGCGGTTTTTGGTTGGCTCCATGCTCTGCCGGACAGGTTGACGATTCAACTCCCGCTGCTCAAAAAGGGTGAGATCGGTACCGAAGTGTCGGCGGCGCTCTTCGGCGTCGGCTACATTCTAGGACCACGTATCGCCGCGGTCATGGTGGGTGGCGGTCTCTTGTCTTGGGTCGTGATCATTCCTCTCATCGCCGTCTTCGGCGACGGCAGAATGACGCCTCTGTATCCCGAGGCGACGATGCTGGTGAGTGATATGAGCCCGGGTCAGCTCTGGACTCGATACGTTCGGTACATCGGTGCCGGAGCCGTTGCCACCGCCGGCATCCTGACTCTGATCCGCGCCCTCCCGACCATGATCAAGAGCTTTCAGATCGGTAGCCAACAGCTGCGCAAGCGGCTTGCCGCAAGTGGCTCCGGTAGTGAAGTCGCTGAGCTTCGTACCGCGCTCGACCTGCCGCTCAAGGTGGTGGGTATCGGCGCCCTCGTCATCATCTTCGGCTTGACCGTCGCTCCGTGGAGCTTCTTTACGATCGACAGCATGGTCGGCCGTGGCATCGCCGCGGTCCTGGCGGTGATCTGCGCGTTCTTCTTTGTCACGGTGTCGTCGCGGATCGTCGGTCTGGTCGGCGTCACCTCGAATCCGACGAGCGGTATGACGATCGCCACGCTGCTCGCCACCGCGGCGGTTTTCCTCTTGCTCGGCTGGACGGACACGGCCGGCAAAGCGGCGGCTCTCACCGTCGGCGCCGTCGTCGCGATCGCCGCATCGATCGCGGGAGATACGTCGCAGGATCTCAAAACGGGCTTTCTGCTCGGTGCGACCCCACGAAGACAGCAGCTCGGCGAGTTGATCGGTGTGCTCACCAGCGCGGTCTTCATCTGTCTGACCGTGATGTATCTCGGCCAGGCCTACGGCTTCGGTGGCGAAGAGCTGCCGGCACCGCAAGCCACGCTGATGAAAGTCGTCATCGACGGTGTGCTCGAAGGCTCGATGCCTTGGGGTCTGGTCGGCATAGGTATCGGACTGGCGTTGATCATCGAGCTGCTCGGCATTCCCAGTCTTCCGTTCGCGGTGGGTGTCTATCTCCCCGTGTCGACCATGGTGCCCATTTTCTTCGGGGGTCTGCTACGCGCCGCCGCCGAAAAGACCGCACGCGATCCCGAGGATTCTGCCCGTCGTCGTGAGCGCGGCATCCTGCTCGGTTCCGGGCTCGTCGGTGGAGAAGGGCTTCTAGGCGTCTTGATCGCCGCCTACGCTGTCTACCACACGCAAACCACCGGCGAAGCCCCAGGGAGCATGGGCTCGGCCTGGGCCGGTGAGGCGGCGCCTTGGCTGGCGCTTGCCGCGTTCGCCGCGCTGGTCTTGTACTTCTGGCGACACAGCTGTCAACGAGCCACGGAGTAAGCGGTGATCCGTCTCCTGCTCCCACGATTGATATAGAGTCATGAATAGATGGAGCAGGAGAACCGGTGCCACAAGACCCACACGAAACCGACACAGGCGTCTCGACCGCCACATCACGTATGCTGTGGAAACCAAGTGGTGGCGTGTACGTCGCGCTCGTGGCCGCGACCGTGGCGCTGGCGATCATGACCTGGAGCTCCGATACGCCAGGCCAGACGCCGGCCGCGGGTCCTGACCGGGCCCCTTCTGAGGCTCGATCACCTGCTGGAAAGACGACCGGACCCATCGAACGTATGACGCTCGAAGTCATCGCGGTTCACGCTCATGATCCACAGGCCTTTACGCAAGGCCTTTTGTGGCATGAGGGGTGGCTCTACGAAAGCACGGGGCTTTACGGCCAGTCCACGGTGCGTCGGGTAAAACCGGAGACGGGCGTGGTCGTGGCATCACGCGCCACGGCGCCCGATCTCTTCGGCGAGGGCCTCGTGCTGGTCGGTGAGAACCTCTATCAGCTGACGTGGAAAGCCGGCATCCTGCAAGTCTGGGATCGAGAGACGCTCGAGCTGGTCGACCAGCTCGGCTACCGTGGTGAAGGTTGGGGTTTGGCCTACGATGGCGACCAGTTCATCATGAGCGACGGCTCGGCGATCCTGAGATTCCGTGACGTCAACAACTTCCAAGTCGTCCGAGAGATCACTGTCACCCGCGATGGACGAACCGTACGTGGTCTCAATGAGCTCGAGTGGGTCGACGGCCGCATCTGGGCCAATATCCTGGGCCGCGATGAGCTCATTCGTATCGACCCGAGCAGCGGCGGCGTCGACGCATACGTGGACGCTAGCGGCCTGCTCGCGCCTCAGATCCGCCGAGGTGTCGATGTGCTCAACGGGATTGCCTGGGATGCCGATACCGGCACGTTTTGGATCACCGGCAAGTTCTGGCCGAGCATGTTCCAGGTACGCCTCGTCAGCGCCGCCGCCACCCGGTGATGGCCGCTTTCACCCCGCACGCTGCCGCAGGATCTCGAAGAGAACCACCGAAGCCGCGACCGTCGTATTGAGCGACTCCACGGGCGGCTGAAGGGGAATCGTAAGCCGATGGTCGGCGCGCTCCCTGACGGTGTGAGAAAGACCTGGCCCTTCGGCACCGACCGCGACGATCAATGCGTCAGCCCCCCCGAGCTCGCTCCGCCACACCGAGTCACCGTCCCGAGGCACCAATGCCAACCATCGATGGGGAAGCGCGTCATAACAGCGATCGACCGCTCTCACCGAGTCTGCCGCCATGACAACACGTAGACGGAGCAGGCTCCCTGCCGAGGCACGCAAGGCACGGGGATGATTCGGGTGAGCACATCCAGGAGCCAAGAGCAAGGCGGTCACGCCACAGGCCTCCGCGACCCGTGCCAGGGCGCCGAGGTTCCCTGGATCTTGCACGCCGTCGGCATAGACCACGACACCCCCCGGAGGGGGCTCGAAGCTCGCCAGAGCTTCACGAGGCAGTCTTGTCAGCGCAGCGATACCACGAGGTGAATCCGCATCCGCTTCGGCCCTGAAGAGCCGCTCGTCCACCTCCAAGGGTGGTCGCTCGAACCGAGGTACAAGGTCGCGCGCGGCCGCCGACTCGAGAAACGGGGGAGTCACCAAAACAGCCTCGAAAGCGAGCCCGGATGCCAAAGCCTCGGCGATGAGCTTCGGCCCTTCGAGCAGGGCGAGCTCATCTTTACATCGCCGAGCACGACGCATATCCTTCAGCTTCTCATTTTGACGGCTGGTGATCATGAGCTCTTCTTCCTCTCCGGACTATTGGGACCTCATTCCCCACGGCGCCAAGATCGCCGTGCGCAGTGACCTTCCCGACAAATTGCTGGGTGTCCGAGACGGCTTCCGTCGCTACTTCAAGGAAGCCGTCGAACATCCCATCCAGCTGAACGTCGTCCCGCAACCTCATGACGGCGACGGCATCCTACCGGTCGAGGACACGGACATCCTCACCCTGGCCCAGCGGCGGGCACGGCAGCTCCAAGACCAACTCGGCGACGCCTACGACTTCTATGTCGGCACGGAGGCCGGGCTTCTGAACATGACGGTCGACCAGACCTCACGCTATCTGGTGCGCACCTGGACCGTGGTGGTCGCGGGTCGCGACGAGGCGTGGGGGAGCAGCGGTGGCTTGCAAGTCCCGGCTCGGCTGATCGAGGGCCTGGATGCCGACCAGGTATCGTTCGCCATTCCGGGCACCCGTCGTCGCGGCGGCATGGTGGGCTCACTGAGCCACGGCCTCGAGAACCGCCGCAGCGCGACCGCTGAAGCGACCTTCAACGCCCTTTGCACCCTTCTCTTTGGCGCCTTCGATCTGCCATCGATGCAAGGCTTCCGACTCTAGACTCATGTTCGTAGTCGGATGCGTTCCAGCTACGTCTGCACCCCTAAGAAGAGATAGAGCGAGAATACTGAAAATATCACCCCTGGACTCCATACCGCGATCAGCGGAGGCAAGATCCCCGCTTCACCCAATGCAGTGAACATGGCGAGTAGCGCCATGAAGACGATTCCCAAAAGCAGCGACAAACCGATGCCATAAAGCGCGCCGCGTCTACCGAGTCGAAACGCGAAGGGTAGAGCGACCAGCGCCATCACGAGCGAGATCGCGGGATAGGCGATTCGATTGTGTAGCTCGACCTCGAGCATCGGAGCTTCCTGTCCGGTTTCTCGAAGGAGCTCGATGTGTTGCTCGAGCGCTCGGTAGCGCATCTCTTCCGGCGCCTCGATCTCCCCGGTAAACGACTCGATCGGCTCGGGAAGCTCCGCCTTGACAGGCTCGTCGAATTGGGTGAACGAGGTCTCGGCATCAGCCGAGAACGACCGTCGCCAGCCTCCTTCGAAGAGCCACCAATCGTCCTCGACAAAGGTCGCGCGTTCCACGAAGAGCCTGTCGGTGAGTCGGTGATCGTCATCGAAGCGGAAGACCTGAAGCCGCTGGATCAGACGGCGTTCGGCATCGAAATTCATGTAGTTGTAGATGTAGCCACCACGGCCATAGAACCACTGTCGGTCGACTCGGCGTCGCTGCGCCTGCGCGCTCGGTCCTTTGCCCTTGATGACATCTTCGAGCTCAGCGACTCGCGCGTTCGCGGCCGCCAACACCTCGGATTGCAACAGGCCGGCGAGCAAAGCGATCACCATCGCCGCCAGGATGACCGGGATCGACAAGCGATAGAGACTGATGCCCAAAGCCTTGAAAGCGGTCACTTCATTGGTACGTGACAACAAGCCAAAGGCGACCAGTACCGAAACAAGGACGATGATGGGGAGGATTTCATACAGAATCGTAAAGATTCTGAACTGATAGTACTCGACAACGACTTCACTCGAGACTTCATGTTCGACGATGTCGTCGACATGCTCGGAGATGTCGGCGATCAAGTAGACCGTGATCCCCATCAGAAACGCCATCAGCAGTACGCGTAGGAACGTAATCAGCACATAGCGGTCGATCGCGTTGGGAAACCTCAGCTGGAGCGGTGGCAGCCGCAACACGAGATCAGCACCCTGACGCCGGGTCTGATTCATCTTCTCGAGCCGTTCCCGTCGTTCCTCCTCACGACGCTGTTGCGCACGGCGAATCCGCGACCACACATGATGCTGGATCCACTGGTCCACATTACGCAGCATGAGGCTTTTGTCCCGGTTCTTCTGTGTCAGAAGCACCAAGCCCACCGCAAGGAATAGGAAATTCGCGAACCACACCGCAAGCCACGGACTGACCTCGCCACGCCGCGCGAAGTCCTCACCCCAATTGAGCAGAACGTAGTAGAGAAGGATGACGCCGATCGAGATGGCGAAGCCCGAGGAGCGCCCGCCACGCTTGTTCGTAAAACCAAGCGGCAGCGCGAGCAGACCAAAGACCATACAGGCGAACGGGATACTGAACTTCTTGTGAATCTCGACCGATGCCTGTCGACGCCGCGCCGTGGGCAGGTTCGGGTCGGCGGCTCTCGCCTCGAGCTCCTCGAGCGTCAGCTCTCGAAGGCTGCGATCCGACGACGAACGTGAACGCTGTCGTCGTTCCGCGTCGAGCTGCAAGACGATCTCGCGCTGATGAATCACGTCATAGCGCCCGGGCTTGTTCAGATCCACCCGGTGATTCCGCGCGTTCTCGAGCACCAGCACCGCCTGTTCGCCTTGCTCATCCGTCTGCGCATAGCCCCATTCGGCGACGATCATCTCGTTCTCGCCTTGTGGAATGGCGTCGGCGAGGAACGCTCCTTTCCACCTCGATTCACCCAGTGGCGTCTCGAAGACATAGAGCAACCTGCCCTCGAAACCCGGATAGAACTCCCGCGGTTCGACCTGCCTGGTGAGGCTCTGGCTGACGATCTCGAGCTGTAGCTCTTGGAAAGCCGTGTTCCCCTTGGGGAGGACGTCGAGCATCAAGTAGACGTTGAAGAGCGTCAGAACCGCCGACAGCAACAAGATCGGTCGGTACAGGGAAAACAGGCTGATGCCGCTTGCCCGGATCGCGGTGAGCTCACTGTCCGCGGACAGGCGTCCCACGGCGATCAGAATCCCAAAGAGCAAGGACATCGGAATCGCCATGACCACCACGCTCGGAAGCGACAGCATCAAGAGCCGGCCGACGATATCGATCGAGACACCCTTGCGGATGATCATGTCGGCAAGTCGGAACAGCAAGCCGAGCAGCATGATGAAGGAATAGACGATAAAGCCGAGTCCGAGTGGTCCCAGGATTTCGCCGAAGATGTACCGGTCGAGTCTTCGTAGCATCACGGCGGATTATACGTGCGCAGCCAGCGAGCCAAGCCACGAGTCTCGTTGAAAACGGGCTCGCGCCAACTTGCCAAAACCGGACAATTCATCCCGGTAAGCATGATTATGTAAATTCATATTCAGGCCGCAAAGAACTCGCTGCCGCCGTTGTGGAAGTTGCCAAGACTTGGGTTCGAGGAAAGCTGGCCAGTGCGCAGAACACCGGCCAGCAAAAAGGAAGGCGTGAAGAGCTACTCTGCCGAAGCTTCTTTGCGAAGATCGCTGAGGATCGTCTCGAGAGTCGAGATCAGCTCTGTCCGGCTAACCGAGCTCTGCCGAAATTTGAGCGACAGGGCAAAACTGCGATCGTCCGGCCGGAAGGTATAGACGTACGGCTTGCGGCGATCCGGCTTGCTCGGATCTTTGCTCTTACCGCGCTGCTGACGGCGCAGATCGTCACGGCTCAAGCCGCGACGAGAGACGTCCTCGAGAAGCTGAATTTGCGCCGACTCGTCTTCGACTTTGAGGACTTCCAAGAGCAGCGATTTGGTCTGAATCCCGAGGGCTTGCGCGGCTTCTCGAACGCGATTCGACAATTGCAGCAAAGCGAAGCTCTCGGTGATCACGGTTCTCGACTTCCCCACTGATTTCGCAATCGCTTCGTGGGTGTAATCGAAACGGTCGGCGAGCGCGCGAAAGCCCTCGGCCTCTTCAAAAGGAGTCAGATCCTTACGCTGGAGATTCTCGATCAGGGCAATCTCGAGAGCCTCTTCCTCGGAGATCTCCATGACGATCGCGGGGATCTCGACCAGGCCCGCCGACATGGCGGCGCGATAGCGGCGCTCACCGCTGATGATCATGTACTTGGCCTTGGTGTCTCCGGGGGCTGGCCGCACGAGAATGGGCTCGAGCACCCCCTTCTCTTTCACCGACGCCGTGAGTTCACTCAGGTCGCCCATCGATGAACGAGGCTGATCCGGATCGGGTGTGATGCTGGATACCGCAAGCATCTTCCCCACCGGTTGCTCGCTACGAACCGTGAGCTCCTCGACAAAGTGGCTGTCATGGCGCATCCGGACACGTTTTGGCAGTCCACGTTTCCGTGTCGCGGTCGAGGTTTTAGACACGGCTCACCACCTCCTCGGATAGCTTATAGTACTCGTACGCACCACTCGATTGCGGCGCGAACGAAAAGATCGGCTCCTTATAGGCAGGGCTCTCCTCGAGTCGAACGCTCTTGCTAATCGCGGTCTCGAAGAGCTTGTCGCCAAACACCTTCGCGATCTCGTCTCGCGTATCTTTGGCGAGAAGCGTGCGCTTGTCGTAAAGGGTGATCACCGCACCGAGGATCTGAAGGTTCTCGTTCATACGGCCCTTGATCTTGTCGATCGTATCGAGAAGATCGTCCGTACCTTCTAGGGCGAAATAGCTCGACTGAATCGGAATCAACACATGGGTCGCGGAAACCAGCGCGTTGACCGTGAGAATGCCCAAGGTCGGTGGCGTGTCGATGATCACGTAGTCGTAATCGTCATTCACCATGGCGAGCTGGTCTTTGAGCCGATAGTACATATCGATCTCGCCAGCAAGCGTGGGCTCGAGCTTCGCG
>JBCDBH010000133.1:0-14153 GCA_039184055.1 Acidobacteriota bacterium | reverse complement strand
CCTTCACACTCAGCCCATCGCACCGGGATCGCTTGGTTTTGTCGCTGCGGGAGACGCGGGGCTCGCGGGTCCGGGGTATGCGACCGGCGTGGCGAGTGGCGATATCGACAATGATGGCGACGTCGATCTGTATCTGACCGCGTTCGGTCCCAACCGTCTGATGATCAATCTCGGTGACGGCACCTTCGAAGACCGGACGATGGTCGCCGGAGCCGGAGACGATCGGTGGACGGCCACCGCGACGTTTTTCGACGCCGATGCCGATGGTCATCTCGATTTATTCGTCGGCAACTACCTCGCCTTTGGCTGGGCGAATCACAAGGTCTGTTACGAAGTGTCGTCGGTCCCGGACTATTGCGGACCGTCTTCGTATCCCCCTGCGACGGACAAGCTGCTACGCAATCGTGGTGACGGCACCTTCGAGGACGTGACGACCCGGGCGGGTTTGCATACCGCGATCGGCAAGGCGCTTGGGGTGGTGACGCTCGATGCCGATGACGATGGCCGGCTCGATCTCTTGGTGGCGAACGACGATATGGAGAACTATCTGTGGCGCAACGACGGCGGCTTCCAATTCGTCGAGGAAGGGCTCGAACGAGGCGTGGCGGTGAACGGTAGCGGGGGTACGGAAGGCTCGATGGGGATCGCGATCGGTGATTACGATCTCGACGGGGACGAGGACGTTCTGCTGACCCATCTCGTGGGTGAGAGCAACACGCTTTATCGCAACGACGACGGCTTGTTCAGCGACGTGTCGGCGCCCTCGGGTTTGGCGTCGCCGAGCTTGCCCTACACGGCTTTTGGCGCCGGCTTCGTCGATTGGGATCGTGACGGTGCGCTCGACTTGGTGGTGGTGAATGGCGCGGTGATGGCGAAGCGAGAGCAGGTCGACGCGGGTGTCGAGCTACCGCTCGCCGAGCGCGATCAGCTCTTTCGCAACCAAGCTCCGGGTTCCGCGTTCGAGGCGCGTTTCGTCGAAGAAGCAAACGGTGTGATGCTCGAGCATACGGGTGTCGGTCGGGGCGCGGCGTTCGGGGACGTCGACAACGATGGCGATATCGATGTACTGCTGGTCGACAACCATGGCCCCGTACGGTTGTGGCTCGGTCAGCCGGCCGGAGGGCGTTGGCTGGGGCTACGGGTGCTCGATCATGGTCGCGACGCATCAGGTGCGTGGGTAACCGTGACCGGCTCGACGGCGACGGGCGAGACTCGATCGTGGGTGCGTCGCGTGCGCGCGGACGGCAGCTATGCCTCGGCGAGCGATTCCCGGGTGCTTGTCGGGCTCGGTGACGAGGTCGAGGTCGAACGGGTAGACGTACGTTTTGTCGATGGTGGCGAAGAGAGCTGGAGCGGGCTGGCGCTCGATCGCTATCACGAGCTACGACGTGGAGACGGATCGTGAGCCAAGGCAGGAGAGCGCTGAGAGTCATCGTCTTGACCGGGTTGTTGGTCGGTTGTCGGCCCGAGCTCGCCGACCGACCCGAGCCCCGGCTTACAGGCTTTGCCGATGCCGCGGTCGAGCAAATCGAGACGCTTCACGCGGCGATCGACGCGACACCGAACGATCCGACCACCTGGGGCGACCTCGGTCGGCTCTACCATGCCTATGGATTGTGGGCCGAGGCGATCGTCGCCTACGACAATGCGACTCGGCTGGCATCCCGTGACCCGCGTTGGCCATTCCTCCGCGCGCACGCGCATCGTCAAGCAGGTGCCACGACCCCGGCGATCGAGGATTTCGAGCGCGCCCTCGCCCTCGACGTCGAGCCCCGTCTTCCCGCGCACGCCTGGGCGGCGCGCCTGCTCGTACAGGAAGGGCGTGCCGCCGATGCGGAACGTCATCTCGAGGCGGCGTTGGCGATCGACCCGACGTGCGCGACGTGTCTTTTCTTTCAGGCGCAGCTGGCGGCGGGCCGTGGCGACCACGAGACAGCGGTGACGCTCTACCAACAGGTGCTCACCCTCCAGCCCCATGCCGATCGCGTCTGGTCGCCGTTGTCGCAGTCGTTACGGGCGCGAGGTGACGACGAAGCTGCGACCGCCGCCCTGGCGCGCCGGGGCGAGCAACAGGTGTCGCTCGACGATCCTCTGCTACGTGACGTCAGCAGCCTGGCGATCAGCGCGCCGGGCCGGGTGCGTACCGCGCTCGAACGCTATCGGGCTGGCGATCCGCGTAGCGCGTTGCTGCTGCTCGAGGAAGCGATCGCGCTCGATCCCGAGCATGCGCCGGCTCATCTCAATCGTGGCGTGGTGGCCCGGGCGCTCGATGATCTCGACACCGCCGAGCAAGCGTTCCGACGGGTTCTCGAGCTGGCGCCGGACGCCACGGCGCATTTCAACCTCGGTGTGGTGCTGGCGGCGCGTGGTGACATGGAGCAAGCGGTGGAGCAGTACGAGCGGGCTCTCGAACGCGATGCCGGCCACACCGGCGCACGGGTCAACCTGGCCAACCAGCTGGTGCGGACCGGACGGTGCGCTGATGCCGAGACGCATTTCAACGCCGTGGTCGAGCTGGCGCCACAGATCGCGGCGGCGCATCAGGGCCTGGTGATGTGTGCTTTGCTCGGCGAATCGTGGGTGGCGGCCGCCGAACGCATCGAGCGCGGTCGACAGGCGTTGCCGAACGAATCGAGCCTACGCAACCTCGACGCACGTCTCCACGCCGCGTCGCCACTCAGGCGCTTGCGTGATCCGGTGATCGCCGTCGCCCTGGCCGAGCGCCTGGTCGACGAGGCCCCGACGCTCGATCACGTCGAGACGCTGGCGATGGCGCTCGCCTCCGAGGGGCGTTTCAACGAAGCGATGGCGTGGCAGCAGCGGGCCATCGACCGCGCGCGACAGCTCGGTTTCGATGAACGGGTCGCGCGACTCGAGGCGACGCTCTTCACGTACCAGCGACGGCAGCCACCGGTGCTGCGACCCGGTGGCTGAGTCCACGACGACGATCGACTTACTCGGCGCGTAGAGCTTCGACCGGGTTCATCCGCGCCGCGCGCTGCGCGGGGAGCACTCCAGCGACGATCCCGGTGGCGGTGCTGGTCGCCAGCGCGGTCACCGCGAAGAGCACGGGTGTTTCGACCGGTAGCCCCGGGATCGCCAGACGCAGCAGCACCGCCATGGCGAGACCCCCGAGCAGACCCGCGACGCCACCGGCCGAGGCGAGCAGGGCTGCTTCGAGCAAGAACACCTGACGAACCTGAGCGCTACCCGCGCCGAGCGCGCGGAGCAGGCCGATCTCGTGAGTGCGTTCACCGACCGCGATCCACATCGTGGTGAGGATGCCGATCATGCCCACGAAGAGAGAGATTCCGGCGATGGCACCGACCGCGAGCGTGATGGTGTTCATGACGTTGCCGAAGACCTCGAGCATCTCCTCCTGCGAGGTGAGGGTGAAGTCTTCGTTGCCACGGTGACGGGCGGTGAGCACCTCGGTGACCCGCGCGGCGAGCCGCTCGGTGTCGTGCCCGGGGCGGTACATGACGTGGACTTCGTCGAGCTCGTCGCGGTTGAGCAGGGTCATCGCCGAGGCGGTCGGAATATAGACCGTGTCGTCGATGTCCATACCGAGCAGGCTGCCACGGGGCTCCATCACGCCGACCACCCGAAAACGGCCCCCGCCGATCCGTACGAGCTCACCGAGCGCGTCGTCACTTCCAAAGAGCTCGCGTTTGAGCTTGGGGCCGAGCACCGCCGTAGCATGACCGCGCCGCGGATCGCCTTCGGGCCAGAAGCGTCCCTGTCGGACATGCATGCCCCACACGCGGGGCACGTTGGGGGTGACGCCGTAGACGTAGACGCTTCGCCCACGTCCTCTGGCTTCGACCCGGCCGCTGCCAAAGGCCATCGGGACGATTTCGGTGACGCCGTCGATCCGGGTCAACGACAGCGCGTCGTCGATGGTGAGCTTGTGGGTGGTGCCACCGAGAATGCCTGGAATCCCCAGCGTTTCGGATTTGCCCGGGTTGATCGACAGGATGTTGGTGCCGAATTGGCTGAATTGATCGAAGATGTACTGGCGGGTGCCTTCACCGATCGAGGTCAGCAAGACCACCGACGCGACACCGACCGCGATGCCGAGCGCCGACAAAGCCGAGCGCAGACGGTGCGCGAAGACGGCGCGCGTGACAAAGGCTCCGAGCGCGCTCATCCACCACTCCGCAAGGCGTCGACCGGTTCGAGTCGGGCGGCGCGACGTGCCGGTAGCAAGCCGAAGAGGCCACCTACCGCGATCGCCAGACCGAGCGCCGCCGCCACGGCCCATGGTGGTGGCGATGCCGGCAGCGCCGGAAAGAGCTGCACCATGACCAAAGAAAGCGCGTAGCCCAAGCCCAAACCCACGAGACCGCCAGCGGTCGAGAGCAGGGTGGCTTCGACCAGGAAGACGGCGAGGATTTGTCGTCGACCGGCGCCCAGGGCTTTGAGCAGACCGACCTCGGCGGTGCGCTCGGACACCGACACCAGCATGACGTTGAGAATGCCGATCCCGGCGACCGCGAGTGAGATCGCGGCGATCGCCGCGACGGCGAGATTGAGCACGTCGAGAATGCCGGTGATGGCGCCGACCACCGAATCTTGGGTGAGCACGGTGACGTCTTCTTCGTCGTGACGTTCGGCGAGTAGCTCGATCAGGTGATCTTCGACCAGCTCGAGATCGGCCCCGGGCGCCACCGACACCATGACGCGGAAGAGCGAGGTGCGATTGAGCATACGCATGGCGGTCGCCACCGGGACGATCACCACATCGTCGACGTCGACCCCGAGCTGGGTTCCTTGACTGGCGAGCACACCGATGACGCGAAATCGCCAGGCACCGATCCGCACCACCTCGCCGAGCGGGTTGCGATCGGGGAAGAGCTCGTCGGCCACGGTGCGACCGAGCACCGCGACGGCGCTTCCGCGTCGTGCATCGTCGTCGGGAAGAAAACGACCTCGAGCCATCGACAGCTCGCGGACCTCGGCGAAGACCGCCGTCGAACCGATCAACGCCACCTCCCGATCACGCGCCCCGAACGCGACGGTTTCGGTCCCGGCGGCCACCGGAGCCACCAGTCGCGCGGCGCTGATCCGTCGTTCGATCGCTTCGGCGTCGGCGAGGGTCAGGTCGTTGGGCGCGCCCCCCACGCCCGGTACACCACCGGTGGTTTCGACTTTGCCAGGGATGACGATCAGCAGATTGGAGCCGATCGAGGCGAATTGATCGATCACGTAGCGTCGCGCCCCCTCACCGAGCGCGGTGAGCAGGATGACCGCCGTGACACCGATCGCCACGCCGATCAACGACAGCACGGTGCGAAGACCGTGACGTGAGAGGGCGCGCCAGGTGAAGACGAAGACGTCGCTCGGGCTCATGACGCGGGTTCTTCGCTTTTCTCGGTTTGGACCGAGAAGAGCTCGTCGAGACTGTGGATCTCGTCGGCGGGCATGCGTTTGGCGATCCGGCCATCGACCAGCACGATCAGACGATCGGCGCGGCGCGCGACGTTGGGGTCGTGGGTGACCACCACCAGGGTCAGGCCGTCGTCGTTGAGACGATCGAGCAGGTCGAGCACCTGACGACCCGATTTCGAGTCGAGGTTGCCGGTCGGTTCGTCGGCGAGCAGGATGGCGGGACGCATGACGGTGGCGCGCGCCAACGCGACCCGTTGACGCTCACCACCCGATAGCTGGTCGGGACGATGATCGGCGCGCCGGCTCAAATCGACCTCTTCGAGCGCGTCGAGCGCGCGACGTCGGCGGTGCCGACGTGGGACATCGGCGAACACCATCGGGAGCTCGACGTTTTCCACCGCCGAAAGGCGACCCACCAGGTGGAAGGATTGAAAGACAAAGCCGATCCGATGGCGTCGCACGACGTCGAGCTCGCTTTCCGACAGGGTGGCGACCTCGCGTTCCTCGAGGTAGTACGAGCCGGCGCTCGGTCGGTCGAGACAGCCGAGCACGTTGAGCAGGGTGGACTTGCCCGATCCCGATGGACCCATGATCGCGACGTGCTCACCCTCGGCGATGGTCTCGTCGACATCGACCAAGGCGTGCACCGGTCGACCACCGAGATCGAAGGTGCGGCCGATCCCTTCGAGGCGAATCACGGGGACGGGGTCCCGTCGTCGTCGACCACGGGCTCGCCGTCGATGCTCTCGACGCTCACCAAGGCTCCGGCTTCGACACCTACCCGGTCGAGCGAGGTGACGACCAGCGTCCCGGGTTCGATGCCGCCGACGACCTCGGTCCAATCCCAATTCGACAGACCGATGTCGACCGGCTTGGCGATCAAGGTGTCGCCCTCGACCACCAGCACCTGCTCGCCTTCGTAGAGCGCCGCGGTGGGAACCCGCACGACGTCGTCGCGGACCTGGAGCAGGACCTCGACATCCGCCGAGGTGCCGGGGAGGAGGCGCGACGCGGTGTCGATGTCGTCGATCGATGCTTCGATTTCGACCGTGCGGTTTTGCTCTTCGATGTCTTCGACATAGGGCGCGACGCGATCGATCCGGCCGTCGAGCTCACGACCGGGCAGCGAGTCGACGGTGATGCGAGCGGGTTGACCGGATGCCAGAACCCCGGCGTCGACCTCGTCCATCGGTGCGGAGATATAGATCGATGACGGGTCGATCATGTCGAGCACCGGTGGCACGGGCACGGCCGGCGGCGAGGGTGTGATCCACTCGCCGACCTCGCCCGCCACCTCGGCGATGATGCCGTCGAAGGGGGCGACGAGCTCCATCTGCCCGACGCGGGTACGCGCCAGACGCACCGCGCTATCGGCACGGGCCACGCCGGCACGGGCGGCGACACACGACGCGGCGGTGGTTTCGGTGGCGGTGGCGGCCTGATCGAGCACGTCTTCGGAAACGATGCCGTCGGCGGCCAGTTTCGCGAGCCGTGCATGCTCGCGTACGGCGCGCTCGGCGGCCAGACAGGCCTCGTCACGACGCGCTTCGGCGGTCGCCAGATCACGCTCGGCGAGATCGGCTTCGGCCGCCGGGAGTCGTGGATCGAGGCGGAGCAGCACGGTGCCAGCGGTGACCGTCGCGCCTTCGCGATGGGGAATCTCGGTCACCAGGCCTCCCACTTCGGGTGAGAGCTTGGCACGCCGTCGCGCCTTGACCGTGCCGGCACGAGTATTGGTGACGGTCTCCTCGACCACGCCACGATCCACCTCGGCCACCGTGACCGGAAGAGGTCGAGGGGCCAGAACCGTCCGTTGCAGGAGCACCACGATCGCCACCACGGCGACGATCACGACGATCCGGATCAGCCAACGTCGCATCCAAGGTTTCATACGGTTCCTCGATGATTGAGCCGATACGCGTGGAGCGCCACGCGATCATCTCCATCATGTCAGGAGTCTCGCCGATACGTCCCACCCCCGGGTATGGCAAACTCGGGGCTCATGATGGACCATCGGCTCGGTCCGACGGCCCGGCCACCAGGAGAGCAGCTCATGCATCGTACGTTCCCGCTTGTCGCCATCTGTGTCCTTCTCGTTTTCGCCGTGTCGGTGGGTGCCGACGAGTCGGCCGAAAAAGCCGAGACCTACCAGAACACCTTGCGCTGGACGACCGCCAGCGAGGTCGACAACTTCGGCTACGACGTGTACCGAGGCGAGAGTGAAGAAGGGCCGTTCGAACGCATCACCGAATCGCCGATTCCAGGCGCGGGTACCACCGACGAGCCGACCGACTACGTGTGGGTCGACGACACCATCGATCCGTATACGAACTATTGGTATTTCGTCGAGAGCATTTCGCTGAGCAACGACCGCGAGCGCTTCACCCCGGTGTTTCAAGCCAAGGCCAAGCTTCCCAAAGACGGTGAGGAAGCATCTGAATCGGACGGTTGAAGACGTAGGCTCCTAGTCGGCGCTCGGCCCGGCTTCCTCGCCGGTGCCGTCGTCACGACTGTCGCTGATCACGAAGGCCAACGCGATGACCGCTGGGAGCAGGAGCCCGGTCATCGACAGACTGCCTTCGGGCCCGTAGTTGCCACCGCTGATCGCGACCTGACTGCCCACCTCGACGCTCAACAGCCGAAAGGCATCGGTGCCACTGAGCGGTAGCGAAAGCAAGCAGGCGATGGTGGTATTCCAGGTCGCGTGCGCAATGGCGCCGGGAAGGATGCTGCCGGTGGCTTCGCGGACGAGTGCCAGCGCCAGACCGATCAAGAAGACATTGAGCAGGCCATAGACCGGCGCGGTCGGATCGCCGAAGAGAAGCACCATGGTCACCGCGCTGATCCCGGCGGCATTCGCCCAATTGAGGTGTCGCCGCAGCCGGCTGTACACATAGCCTCGGAAGACCAGCTCCCAGGTTGCCGCGAGCACGAAAAAGCCCGTCGCCCAGATGACGATTCGGGCGATCGCGCCAAGTGGCGAAGCGGTGACCTCGGGGTGGATGCCACGGATCGTGACACCACCGCCGAAGCCCGCGAGCAGCAGCCACAACACCGGGCCAGCGAACGCCACGAGGGCGCCGATTCCCGCCATCCGTCGCCATGCGGCGGGCACGCTCACCCCGAGCCCGGCGAGATTCGCTGCCGCGAATCGACGCGAGAAGAACACCGTGACCTGCCACAGGAGCGGCGCCGACAGAACGGCGACCCACATGAGCACCGACGATGGAATATCGGATGGGTCGTCGGAATCGGTAGCGTCGATCGCGTCGTCAGAGCCGACGCCCGGAAGAGCCTGATCGACTCCGCTCGGGGGAGCGGGCTGAGTCGAGTCGTCGACCGCCTGCTCGGTCACCTCGTCGCTGGGGGGCAGGAGCGAGTAGCCGAACGCGGTGATCAGCAGACCGCCGGCCAGTTGAAGCACCAGGATCACGGCGATCAAATAGCCCGCGATCTCGAGACCGACAAAGGCATGACGGCGCCCGCCCGGTTCGAATACCGGTGGCGACTCGGAGGATGGTGACGGCGGATCGCCGTCGGGATCGTGTTGGCTCACCCGTGCCAGCGACGCATGATCACCGAGCCGTTGGTACCGCCGAAACCAAAGGAGTTGGTCAGGGCGTATTCGAGCTCGGTGGGGCGAGGCGTGTGCGGAACGAAGTCGAGATCGGCTTGTTCGTCGGGCTGATCGAGATTGAGCGTGGCCGGCAGGATCTGATGTTCGAGAGCGAGGGCGAGAATGCCCGCCTCGAGCCCTCCGGCGGCGCCGAGAAGGTGACCCGTGGCCGATTTGGTCGAGGACATGGCGAGCTTGTAGGCGTGATCACCGAACGCGGTTTTGACACCCCGAACCTCGGCGAGATCACCGAGTGGGGTGGAGGTGCCGTGCGCGTTGATGTAGCCGATCGCCGACGGTTCGAGACTCGCGTCGGCGAGCGCGCTTTTCATCGCGCGGGCGGCGCCATCACCTTTTTCTTCGGGAGCGGAGATGTGGTACGCGTCACCACTCATCCCGTAGCCCACCACCTCGGCGAGGATGTGCGCGCCACGCGCCAGGGCCCTGTCGAGCTCTTCGAGGATGATGATGCCAGCGCCTTCGCCGATGACGAAGCCATCGCGATCCTTGTCCCACGGCCGCGAGGCTTTCTCGGGCTCGTCGTTGCGGGTCGAAAGCGCCCGCATGGCGCCGAAGCCGGCGAAGCACAGCTCTGAGATCACCGCTTCGGCACCGCCGGCGATCATCGCGTCGGCGTAGCCGTGCTGGATATGGCGAAACGAGTCGCCGACCGCGTGCAGACCGGTGGTACACGCCGTGGCGGGGGCGCTATTCGGGCCCCGTGCACCCCATCGAATCGACACCTGACCGGCCGCCATGTTGGCGATCAGCGCGGGGATGAAGAACGGCGAGACGCGGCTCGGGCCACGGTCGCGAAAGATGTCGCGGGTCGACTCGATGACCGGTAGACCACCGATACCCGAACCGATGATCACGCCTACCCGATCGCGATTGTGATCATCGATCGGCAGCTCGCTGTTGTTCATCGCGATGTCGGTCGCGGCGATGGCGAGCTGGATGAATCGGTCGGTCTTCTTGACGTCCTTTTTGTTCAGCCAACCCAGCGGGTCGAAATCCCTCACCTCGCCGGCGATCCGGCACGTGAAGTCGGTGGCGTCGAATTGAGTGACCGGGCCGATTCCATTCCGCGACTCGAGCAGACCCGTCCAGGTCTTCTCGGTGCCGATGCCGAGTGGCGTCACCAGGCCGACACCCGTGACGACGACACGGCGGCGTGAAAGATGAGTCATGGGTATCGGCCCGTGCTCGATCAGCTCTCGGCGTTTGCCGTAATGTACGCGACCGCGTCGTTGACCTTGCTGATCTTCTCGGCTTCTTCGTCCGGGATCTCGATACCGAACTCTTCCTCGAACGCCATCACCAGCTCGACGATGTCGAGGGAATCGGCACCCAGATCGTCGGTGAAACTGGCTTGGGTCGTGACTTCGTCCTCATCGACACCCAATTGGTCGGCGATGATCTTCGTGACGTTCTCGGCGATGGACATTTCTGACAAACCTCCTGGGTAGGATCGCGAATCTAAGAACAGATTGGGGTTTTCTAGCACACTGGCGATGACGAGTCCACGCGCCGGATGGGGCGCGGGGCGTTACGCGAGACTCAGATGTAGAGACCGCCAGATACATTGAGCACTTCGCCGGTGACATAGCCGGCTTCCTGGCTCGCCAAGTAGACCACCGCCGCGGCGATGTCTTCGGGAGTTCCGAGTCGGCGCAAGACGATGGCTTCGCTCATCTTCGATTTGGCATCGTCGCCGAGCGCTTCGGTCATCGCGGTTTCGATATAGCCCGGGGCGACGACATTGGCGGTGACCGAACGGCTACCGAGCTCGCGCGCGACGCTCTTCGCGAAGCCGATCAGACCTGCTTTCGAAGCGGCGTAATTGGCCTGGCCGACGTTGCCCATCATGCCCACGACCGACGACACGAAAATCAGGCGTCCCCAGCGTTGGCGCATCATGCCGCGCAGCAGGGCGCGGGTCAAAGCGAAGGCACCGGTAAGGTTGGTGTCGAGCACGCTCTGCCAATCGTCGAGCTTCATGCGCGCCAGCAGGCCGTCACGGGTGATGCCGGCGTTGTTGACCAGAATGTCGACCGCCGCCCACTCGTCGTCGAGCGCCTTCAACTGCTCGTCGATACTGTCGGCCGCCGACACGTCGAGGGCGAGCACGGTCGCGTCACCGCCTTGGCTGGTGATCTCGTCCGCCACCGAAGTCAACTTGTCGCGATTACGCGCCGCGACGATCACCCGGGCGCCGTGGTTGGCGATGGCGAGCGCGATGGCGCGGCCGATTCCTTGCGAGGCGCCGGTGACCAGCGCGGTCTTGCCGTCGAGTCGAAACATGGATGCGTCTCCTGTTCAGATGACGATCGGCTCAAGCGAGCGCGTCGATCGCCTTGGGATCGGTCAGAGCTTGCCAGTCGATGGCGCGGACGATGCGCTTGCCGAGGCCACAGAGGACTTTGCCGGGGCCGATTTCCACGGCACGTTCGACTTCGTAGTCGTTCGCCATGCGCTCCACCGACTCGACCCACCGCACCGGTCCGTCGATTTGGCGCACCAGAGCCTGACGGGCCGGATCACCACCGGCGCTCGGTCGCGCGTCGACGTTGTGGATCACGGGGGTCGTCCCGGTCTCGAAGGTGGTCGTGGCGAGATCGGGCTCGAGACCGTCACGTGCCGGTCGCATGAGCGGCGAGTGGAACGGGGCCGATACCGGCAGCAGCTTGGCGCGTTTGGCGCCGCGTTCACGTAATGTGTCGCAGACGTGCTCGACGAGCTCGCGATGACCGGCGATCACCGTCTGGCCCGGAGCGTTGAGATTGGCCAGCACACAGACTTGATCGGCATGCTCGGGGTTTGGGTCGGCGCGCGCGGCGTCGATTCCTTCTTCGATCGCTTTGTCGTCGAGACCGATGATCGCCGCCATGGCGCCGACACCGACGGGCACGGCTTCTTGCATCAGCTCACCACGTCGACGCACCAGACGGAGCGCATCGGCGAACTCGAGCACACCGGCGGCGACCAGGGCGCTGTATTCACCCAGGCTGTGACCGGCTGAGACGACCGGGCGGAGTCCGGTCTCCTCGACCACCCGCCACATGGCCACCGAGACGGTGAGGATGGCGGGCTGCGTATTGGCGGTCAGCGTGAGCTCGTCTTCCGGGCCCTGCCAGCACAGCTTGCTCAGGTTGAGACGCAGCGTGTCGTCGGCTTCTTCGAAGGTGTCACGGGCGCGAGGAAAAGCCTCGGCCCAGTCTTGGCCCATGCCGACTCGTTGCGAGCCCTGGCCGGGGAAGACGAAAGCGGTCGTGGTCATGACGGTTCTCCCGCGGTGTCACCGAAAATTCGTGCTTCTTGAAGGTGGAGATCGGCGACCCGTTCTTCGATCTTGGCGTCGACATCGAGGTCGGAAAACTCGAGCGCCCGTCGGACCGCGTTGCGGATCGCCGTGGCGCTCGACGAGCCGTGGCCGACAAAACAGCCTCCACGCACCCCGAGCAGTGGTGCGGCGCCGTATTCGCTGAAATCGACTCGATCGCGAAAACGCCGCAGGGCCGGGGCGGCGGCCAGGCTGGCGAGACGCGAGCGGACGGTGCCTTCGAGCTCTTCGCGCAGCACGCCGGCGACATAGCGCGCCAGGGCCTCGCTGCCTTTCAGCACGGCATTGCCGACAAAGCCGTCACACACCACGACATCGACCGTGCCGGAAAAGATGTCGTGACCTTCGACGTTGCCGACGAAGTTGAGACCGGTCTTTTTCAGCACTTGGTACACCTTGCGGAGTCGATCGGTGCCTTTGCCTTCTTCCTCACCGACCGACAACAGGCCGATACGTGGCTCGGGATTGCCGACCATCTCTTGGGCGTAGAAATGGCCCATGACGGCGAATTGACGGAGATGACGGACTTTGGCGTCGAGGTTGGCGCCGACGTCGAGCACCACGGTTTTGCCACCGACGCTAGGGAAAATGGCTGCCAGGGCCGGGCGGTCGACACCGGGCGCGGTACCGATCACCGTTTTGGCGGCGATCATCGCGGCGCCGGTGTGGCCCGCGGTTACCATGGCGCGTGCACGGCCCTCCCGGACCAGTCGCGCGCAGACGCGCACCGACGCTTGACGTTTGCTCCGTACCGCGACCGCCGGCTCGTCCATGGCGACCACTTCGCTCGCCGGCTCGACCACCAGGCGGCCTTCGGTCAGCCAGCCGCTGTCGCCGAGACGACGGCGTTCATGAGCGATGACCTCGTCGTCACCGACGAGGATCACCCGTGCGCCGTCGTCGAGTACGGCCATGAGGGCACCTTCGATCGCCGCTTTCGGCGCGAAGTCGCCACCCATGGCGTCGACGGCGATCGTGACGCCATCCGCCATCGGGTCGGCTTAGAACGATTCGCGAGGCTCGATGACGTCGCGACCGCGATAGCTACCGCACGAAGCGCACACGCGATGCGGGAGCTTCGGCTCGCCACAGGTGTCGCAAATCGATTGCGCGGGACGGCGCAGGAAATCGTGCGCCCGGCGCTTGTCGCGACGCGCCTTGGAGATTTTGCGTTTCGGATTGGCCATGATCGGCTCCTGTATCTGTCGTGCCAGGCGACCGGTCGCCGGTCGCGTTATCTGATCCTTCGAATCGATCGGGCCGAGGCCCGTCCGTTACGACTTCTTGTTGAGCGCCTTCGTCTTGAGCGATGCCAGCGCTGCCCATCGCGGGTCGACGGGCGCTTCGCAATTGCACGGTCCCTGATTGAGATCGTCACCGCACGTTTCGCACAGACTCTTACAGTCTTCGCGACACAGCGGTTGCATCGGAACCTCGAGCTGGACGTACTCGGCCACCAGCGGCGTGGTGTCGAGCGTTTCGTCTTCGACGAACACCAATCCGAGGTCGTCGTCGTTCAGCTCGCGCTCCTCGTCACCGTGACTTGGCTCGGCTCGTGGCACCACCAGCAGACTCAGCTCGATCGTCTCGTGCGTGTCGAACGGTTCGAGACAACGCACACACGTCAGAGTCTGGTCGTAGTGGATCGTGCCGGTGAGATAGAAGCCGTCGTCGAGACGGCTGAGGCGGCCGCTGACATCGAGCGACTCGATGCTCACGACCTCCGAGCGGTCTAGGGCGGCGGTGGAGAGTGCAAGGGTCTCCCGCCAGTCAAAGGGCTCGTCGCCCAGGCGGTCGAGCTGG
>JBCDBH010000132.1:0-14360 GCA_039184055.1 Acidobacteriota bacterium | reverse complement strand
CTCCAACTTCGCCAAACAGCTGGCGATGATCAAAGCCGGTCTGCGTGAGCCGGTGATCCGGGTCGGCAATCTCGACGCCATCCGTGACTTCACCGACGTTCGCGACACCGTGCGTGCCTACTATCTCGGTGTCACCAAGGGGCGTCCGGGCGAGGTCTACAACATCGCCACCGGTCAGGGCATCACCATTCGTGAGCTGCTCGATCGGCTGATCGAGCTCGCCGAGGTCGACGTCAAGGTGGAAACCGACCCGGACCGCCTGCGTCCATCGGACGTCGAAGTATTGCTCGGCGACGCCTCGAAATTCCGCGCCGACACCGGCTGGGAACCCGAGATCCCGTTCGACAAGACCTTGCGCGACACCTTCGACTACTGGCTCGAGCGAGTATCGAAAAAGGCCTGAGGCCATGCGCGTCCTGATCACCGGTATCACCGGCTTCGTCGGTCGTCACCTGGCGCGACACCTTCTCGCCATCGGCCACGAAGTCACCGGTCTGGCCGAAATCGACGGTGAGGTCGATGGCGCGCGAGTCGTATGCGCCGACATCACCGATCGACGAGCGCTCGATACGGTACTGACCGAGCTCCGCCCCGAGGCGATCGTGCACCTCGCGGGGCTCGCTCACGTCGGTGCCTCGTTCGGTGATCCAGGCGCGTATCTCGAGGTCAACTTCCAGGGCACCGCCAACCTGGTGACGAGCGCGACACGGCTCGAGCCACGGCCGCGGCTTCTCTTCGCATCGAGCGCCGAAGTGTATGGCGTGGTCGACGAGACCGCACAACCGATCGCCGAAGATCGAGCCCTCGATCCACGCTCGCCGTACGCCATGACCAAGGCGTGCGCCGAGCGCATCGTGATCGACCACGGAGGCACGGTGGTACGCTCGTTCAATGTGATCGGCCCTGGGCAGGCGCCACGGTTCGCGCTGCCGTCGTTCGCCCGCCAGCTCGCCGCGATCGACGCCGGTACGCAACCCGCGCGGATCCTGGTCGGCAACCTGGCGCCGCGTCGCGACTTCACCAATATCGCCGACGCGGTGGAAGGCTACGGTCTTCTCGCCACGACCGGCGACGCGGGTGAGGTCTACAACCTGGCGAGTGGAGAAGCGCACAGCATCGCCGACATGCTCGACCGGCTACGGGTGATTTCGTCCGTCGACGCCGAAGTGGTGTGTGACGACGCTCGACTGCGCCCAGTCGACATGCCTCTTCTACTCGGCAACGCAAGTAAGTTACACGCACTCGGCTGGGCACCCCGTCACGGTCTCGACCATGCGCTCGAAGCCTTGTGGCACGAAGCGGTCGAAGAGACGACAGCTCACGATGCCTGACTCTCGGAGGGAGTTGCGATGAAGGTCTTGGTCACCGGAGGCACTGGCTTTCTCGGCCGACGACTGCTCGCTCGGCTAGCACCGAAACACGAGGTTCGCGCCTTGGTTCGACCGAGCTCGGACCGCTCGCGACTCCCCGATGGCATCGAATTGGTGACCGGCGACGTCACCGATCGCGCCAGTCTCGAAGCCGCCGCCGCGGGCTGCGACGCGATGATCCACGCCGCCGCGCTGGTCGCGATCATGGCACCACGCGAGCGATTCGACGCCATCAACGTCGCCGGTTTCGACAATGTCCTGGCGGCGGCTGAAAACGCCGGCGTCGGCAAGCTGGTCTACGTCTCGAGCTTCATGGCACTCGGCCCCAGCGAGAACGGGCCCAACGGCATGCTCGACGAGACGGCGACCCCGGGCGACCGGAATTGGATCAACGATTACGAGCGCACCAAAACCTTTGCCGAACGCGCCGCGCGCGCCGCGATCGAACGCGGTTTGCCGGTCAATGTCGTCTATCCGACCGTGATCTACGGCCCGGGCGAGCTCACCGAAGGCAATATCGTCGTGCGTCACATTCTCGACATCGTGCACGGCAAGCTGCCGGGTTTGATCGGCAAAGCCGAGCGGCGGTGGAATTACGCCTTTGTCGAAGACGTCGCGCACGGTATCGAGCTGACCTTGGAGAAAGCCCCCGCGGGTGGTCGTTATGTGATCGGTGGCGAAAACGTCAGCCAGGCGGACTTCTACCGCTCGGTGCACGAGCACACCGGTGTCAAACCTCCCGGATTGCGCTTTCCCGATCCTCTCGCCAAAGCCGCCGGCGCGATGATGAAGCTCGGCGCCCGGCTCACCAAGTCGGTACCCCAGCTGACCCCTGATCTGGTCGATGTCTACAAACACGATTGGGCCTTCGACTCGAGCCGTGCCGAGCGTGAGCTCGGCTACGACGGCCGGAGCCTGAGCCAAGGCCTGGAGACCACCATCGCCTGGCTGCGTGAAACCGACGCGTGGCGCCGATGAGCACGAGTCGCCCGTTGATCGGGGTGCTCACCGCCGGAGAGCTAGCGCGCAAAGTCGTCCACATGGGCGTCGGCACGATCGCATTTGCGGTCGCGTACCTGGGCCCGACCTGGTCGGCGGTGTGCGCCCTAGCGGCGTTGCTCGCCAACCTCTTCGTGCTACCCCATGTCGGTGGCCGACGCCTATGGCGTGAACACGAGACGAAAAAGGGCAGCTCGATCGGTATCGTGCTCTACCCGTTCACGATCCTGTTGCTCATTCTGTTCTATTGGCAGCGCCTCGAGGTCGCCACCGCGGTGTGGGGCATCCTCGCCTTTGGTGACGGCATGGCATCGGTGGTCGGTCAGGCGATCGGCAAGAACAAGCTGGGCTGGAATCCGAAGAAGAGCTGGGAAGGCACGATCGCCTACTGGCTCTTCGGTACGATCGCGGCATCGACGCTCCTGGTGTGGACCGCGCGGATCGCCTACCAACGCGAGGTGGATCTCGGTTTTGCCATCGCCGTGGGTGCGATCGCGGCCCTCTTCGCCGCCGCGATCGAATCGTTGCCACAAGGTATCGATGACAATCTCGGCGTGCCACTGCTCACTTCCTTGGTGGTGCTCGGTTTGGTGCAAAGCCAGGACGTGTGGCCGACCCTCGATCTCCAGGCCTTGTTGATCGCGGCGGCCATCGGCGGGGCGATCAACGCCGCGCTCGCCGTGCCCGCGTACTTGGCCAAGTCGGTCAGCCTGTCGGGCATGATCGCCGGCTGGATCATCGGCGTGATGATCTGGACCTTCGGCGGCTGGCAGAGCTTCTTGCTTCTCCTCGCTTTTTTCGTCGCCGGTACCGCCGCCACCAAGCTCGGCTATCGACGCAAAGCGAAAGAAAAACTAGCCCAGGAAGCCGGCGGCAGACGCGGCGCCAAGCACGCCCTCGCCAATACCTCGGTGGCAGCGGTGGCGGCGGTCTTCGCGATGATCACGCCTCACGAAACGATCTACTTTCTGGCTTTCGCGGCTGCCTTCGCCACCGCATTGGGCGACACGCTCGGTTCCGAGATCGGCCAGCTCTACGGTCGACGTACGTTTTTGATCACCACGCTCAAACCCGTGCCCCGTGGCACCGAAGGCGCCGTCTCGCTCGAAGGCACGCTGGCCGGTCTCGCCGGCTCGATCGCCATCGCCACACTCGGCTGGGCGACCGGGCTCTACCCGGTGCTCGGCATCGTCGTGGTGTCGATCGCCGCGTTCCTCGGTACCACCCTCGAAAGCGTCATCGGCGCGACTCTCGAAAAACGTGGCCTGCTCGACAACGAAGCGGTCAACTTCCTGAATACCTTGACGGGCGCCTTACTGGCGGTGGCCATCGGCTGGTTGGTGCTCTGAGTCTGGAGATTTCCCTTGTCTTCCACCACCGCCGCCGACGGCTCGCCTAGCAAGCTCAGCCTCTTTGTCCAGCTGGCGCGCCCCTTCACCCTGCTCCCACCGTTGCTCGGCATCGTTTCGGGCGCGATTTGCGCCTTCGGCTCGGTCCACAACCCCGACCCGAACGCCGCCCTGACCTTCTCGGTGCTCTTCAACGTCGTGCTCGGCTCGGTATGCGCCAGCTTGATGAACGCGGCGTCGAACGCGATCAACCAGATCTACGACCTCGATATCGATCGCATCAACAAACCCGAGCGGCCTTTGGTCACCGGGGCGCTGAGCGTCCGCGAGGTGTGGATCTTCGTGTGGATCAGCTACGCCCTCGCCCTGATACCGACATGGCTCGTGGTGGTGTTTCCGTACACCACCCTGGGTGAAAAACTGATGGCACCCCTCGGCTGGCATCAGACCTTTTTCATCTACCTGGCCGGCTTGGCGTTCACCTTCATCTACTCGGCACCCGAGCTCGGTCGGACCAAAGCACGTGGCATGCTCGCCAACTGGACCATCGCCATCCCGCGAGGCTGCCTGCTCAAGGTGGCCGGCTGGACCATGGTCGCGAGCGCCTGGTTCGTCGAACCGTGGTTCATCGGCCTGATCTTCGGACTGTTCATCGTCGGCGCCTCGTCGACCAAAGACTTCGCGGACATCGAAGGCGATCGCGCCGGCAACTGCAAGACCTTGCCGATCCTCCACGGCGTGGAAAAAGCGGCATGGATCATCGCGCCCTTCTTCGTCGTGCCGTGGCTGCTCATTCCCTTGGGTGTCTATCTACCCGATCCCGCCGCCCCCGAGCACCCGATTCTCACCGGCAACGGTCCCATGCTCGTCGGACTCGGTATCGGTCTGGCGCTCTGGGGTGCCTACACCGTCTACTTGCTGCTTCGTGACCCCGAGTCACTCGCCACCACCGAAAACCATCCATCCTGGACACATATGTACCTGATGTTGATGGCGGCACAGGTCGGATTCGCGGTCGCCTATTTGGTGTAGCCTTGACGGAGCCTGGCCAAGCCGGGCACACACCAGGAGATTTCAGCAGGAGATCATCGTGTCATCGATCGACGATTCGCACCTCGACGAGGCGCTCTCGAACACCGAGCTCCGCGCCTCGGCGAGCACGGGTTTGCTTTCCTTCTACGACCGCCTTCGCCAGCGCATCACCGACTTCGTCGAAGAGCGCACCGGTGAGCTCGGTGGCAAGACCGCCGAGGCCCTGCTGGTCGTACCCGACATCTTCATCCTCTTGACGCGTCTCGCGCTCGATCGCGATGTGCCGAACGAGACTCGAGCTCTGGTCGCCAGCGCTCTGGCCTATTTCGTCCTGCCCTTCGACATCCTGCCCGAGGGCTTTGTCGGACCGATGGGTTTTGTCGACGACCTGATCCTCGCCGTCGCCGTGCTGACGCACGTCTTCGACGACGAGCTCGAGCCGATCACCGAACGCTATTGGAGTGGATCGGCTCAGCTGCGCAGCGTGCTCGGCGATGTGCTCGATACCGCCCATGCGCTGGTCGGCAAGAGTGTCTTCGGACGGCTCATCGGCCTTCTGGAAAAGCGGGGCATCAAGGTGGACATCCCCACGGACGATTCGGAGGCCGCGACGGCCGACACCCAGTGAGCGATCCGCGACCTTCTCGGGCCCCATCCGATGCGAGCCTGCTGGCCGAGCTTCAAGCGCTCGACCGTATGCCACGCACCGGCTGGTTGATGCGGGGTGTCCCCGACGCCGAGAGTGTCGCCGAGCATTCGTTTCATGTCGCGTTTCTCGTCTGGTGGTTGGGACGGCGGATCGATCGGCTCGACCTCACCAAAGCGCTCGAGCTCGCCCTGGTCCACGACCTCGCCGCGCTCGAGCTCGGCGATATCCCACGAGTCGGTGCACGCTACCTCCCCGACGGTGCCAAACAACAAGCCGAACAGGCCATCTTCACCACGCTGCTCGGAGCCGACGCCACCGCATTGCTGACCGAATACCAACAGGGAAGCAGCCGCGAAGCTCGCTTGGTCAAGCTGTGCGACCGAATCCAAACCGTGATCAAAGCCGGTGTGTACGAATCGTGGGGACATCCAGCCGCGGCCGAGCTGGGCAACGCGCTCGAAGAGCTCGACGGTGAGGAGTTCCCGATCGTCGCGGCATTGATCGACGAGCTACGACACAACAAAGAGAAAGAGCTGAACCGATGATCGTCGATCTACGTTCCGACACCGTCACCCAACCGACCGATGCGATGCGCCAGGCGATGGCCGACGCGGCCGTGGGCGACGACGTCTACGGCGAAGATCCCACCGCCAATCGGCTCGAAGAACGTTGGGCCGAATATCTCGGCAAAGAGGCGGCGCTCTTCGTCACCAGCGGCACGCTCGGTAATCAGCTCGCACTGGCGGTATGGGGACGACGCGGCCAGGAAGTCGTGGTCGACCAGCTCAGCCACATCGCGTTGTGGGAAGCGGCGAGCACTGCCGCGATCAGCGGCTTGGTTCCGCGCACGCTCGACAAAGGCAGCTTTGGTCCCGAAGACCTTGCCCCCCTGGTCGGTGGTGGCGCGGGTCCGGCGACGCGAGGCAGCGGCATGGTAGCGGTCGAGCACACCCACAACCAACGCGGCGGCACGCTTTTTCCCCTCGATCAGCTGGCCGAGCTGCACACCTTTTGTCGTCATCGCCAGCTTCCCGTGCACATGGACGGGGCACGTCTGCTCAACGCGGCAACGGCACAGGACGTACCGGTCACGTCGATCACGCGTCATGTCGATTCGGTGATGACGTGCTTGTCGAAAGGACTGTCGTGCCCCATCGGCTCGATACTCGCCGGGCCGAACGAGATGATCGACGACGCGCGGAGGCTGCGTCAGATCTACGGTGGCGGATGGCGACAGGCAGGCGTGGCGGCGGCGGCGGGTCTGGTTGCCCTCGACACCATGGTCGATCGGCTACGCGATGATCATCGACGGGCTCGCCAGCTCGCCGTGAAGCTCGCCGAGGTACCCGGCATCGAGATCGATCTGAATACGGTGCAGACCAATATCGTCATCGCGACGCTCGAAGACACGGGCCATGCGTTGGATGTCACCACCTTGGTGGCCCAACTTCACGACCATGATGTCCTCGCCTTCGCACTCGACGCGCAGAGCATCCGGTTCGTGACCCACCGTCACATCACCGACGCGCACATCGAGCGCGCCGTCAACGCGGCACGCGATTGCTTGTGCTGAAGAGGTTCGTGTCGAGGACGCTGTAGAAGCCTAGCTCGGCTTGCTGAATCGATCGGCGTCCAGATCGACATTGATCTCGAGCGTCTCGAAGGTGAAATGACGCCAGCCCTGTGACGTCTCCTGACGAGACGAAAACGGCACCCTCAGACCCGTGACGTCACGATAGTCGTCATAGCGCACCCGGATCACCGCTTCATTCTCACCGATCCGCCAGATCTCTTCGACCTCGAGCAAAAGAGCCGTTTCAGGATGGAGATAGAAACGCGCATGGTCACCGCTGCCATATTCGACGGTCAGCACTTGCGCTTCGACACCACCACGCTCCTCACGTCCACCGGCGTGGATATCGAGACCACGACGATACGCCAGCGCCAACGGTCCGCCCGCCGAAGCGAGTCGAAGATACCGCGCGGCTTGAATCATCGGCAGCTCGATGGCGATTTTATTCTCGGGGTCCCAAAGCCAGTTGACCTGACCGTCGGTTCCCAAGCGCTCGCGTCCTGGAGATTCGAAGAGCAATTTGTCGGGCGATACCCATACTTGCGTGAACCGCGCACCGGCTTCGTCCGCCGACGTACTGTAGGTTCCGACGCCCCGCATGGTGGAGAGCGTCGCCAAGACCTCGGATCCGCCCAACGCCTCGACATGTCGTTCCACCCAAAGCCGCGCCGTATCGTCGTCAGCGGCATGAGCCGTAAGCGTGGCGACAAGCAATAACGTCGCGATGAGCAAAAACGTGGCGACGAGCCATCGTTTCGTGAATGTCACGAGACCTTCCTCCTTCCGGGTTTCCCCTCTGAGAGCCTCCCCAGACCCTCTTTCGACCGGAGCGATCCACACACATGGCCAGGCCACGCGAACGAATCCCCTCGAAGCCTTCCCCAAGGCGGACGCCTATCGTACCAGGACCGGCCGATCACGTCCCACGTGCACTCTCTCTGATATAGCATCGATAACGAACACCACCGATGCGCGGTTTTCGAGCCCACCGCGCACGAAGCGATCGCCAGCAGCTCGCCACGACAAAAGGGGTGGAGATGGATCCGCAAAACGAAACCGCGCGCGCGCTCGAGCTGCTCCGTCAGCTCATCCGAACCTCTCCTTACACACAGCGTCAGGTCGAGGAGCGCGCTGGTTTCTCACGTGGTTATCTATCGCAGCTTTTACACGCCAATCTCGATCTCAAATATCGACACATTCTTCTGGTGCTCGATGTGCTCGACATGGAGCCACGCGCCTTCTTCGCTCGTCTCTTCCCCGATCCCGAAGCCGATGTCCTGCAACGATTCCGCGAACGGTCGGCCTGGCGGAGCGATACGGTGGCCGCCGACCTCGAAACGCTCTACGACGCCGGGCTCGAATCGGTCCGCCAGCTACGCAAACGCATCGAAACCTGTGAACGCGTGCTCGATCGACTCGGTCTTCTCGATGACGAGGCGCGTCGATGAACCATCTCGATACCTACCACCAGCTGGTGAATCGCGCGGACGACACGCGACATCGTCACCCTGCCCGCGCGCTCGATCTGGCTCTCGAGGCACGCGACGTCGCCGCCCGGCTCGACAACACCGATCACGACACGTGGATCGAAGCGCAGACGATCGCGTGGTCGGTGGTGGCGAGCGCATATCGCAATGTCGGCCGGCTCGACGACGCCGAGGCCGCCATGGTGGTGGCGATCGGTTTTCACGAACAACGACACGAGCCGTGTCCTCGGCTCGCGGCACGCTTGATGCAACGCGCCGCATACGTACGTGCCGATCAAGAGCGTCTCGACGAAGCGCTCGAACTGATCGATGTCGCCGTGTCGACCTACCGAGATCTCGACGCGGCCAACCCTTTGGCGACAGCGATCATCGACCGGGGCGTGCTCCTCGGCCGTGCGGGTCGACCACGTCACGCCATCGCCGCCTTCAACGAAGCCCTCGACACCCATGCTCACGCCCTCGACGACCGCGCGCGACTGGCGGCGATTCACAATCTCGCCGTCCACCTCCACGAAATCGCCGCGGACACCGAGTCGAGACGGGAAGCCGACCGCTGGCTCGAGCTCGCCTGGCACGCACACGCTGAACACCCCGAAACCGTCGGCTTGCTCAAGCTTCGTGGTTTGTGCGCCCTCGCCGCGTTGCGCCACGGGGACCATGAACGCGCGATCGAGGAGCTGTGGGCGGCATGTGACGGCTTTGCCCGGCTTGGCGACCACCGCCAACAAACCCTCTTCCTGATCGACCTGGCGGTGATCCACGCGGAGCGCCACGACTTCGAAGGCCTGAACAAAGTCGCCACGGCGTGCTTTCTTTTGCTTCGCTCACGCGATGACCATGACGATGAGGCCACCGCCACCGCGCTACTTCGCCTGGCGCGCGCCATCGCCACCGGTACACCCAGTCAAGACGAGCTCCGCCAAGCCGCCACGTATCTCGAATAACTCTCAGCCACCGGGCTCGATCGTCATATGGCTACCCTCGATGGTCGGCCAGCCCACTACCCACGCCCAGAACTCGATCCACCATCCAGCTTCCATGTCATCACCCACACGCCGGCTCACGACACGACGTCAGCGTCGAACGCCCCCGGTCATCGCTTTCATGCTAGGGAGCAACGAAGAGGTTTCGAGGCTTCGACACGGTGAACGCAGCGTTTCGCCCCCGATTCAGAGAATTTCTTGCGCTACAAAGAGAGGATCCGTAGTCTTCGGGCGTGGATGACGAGACAAGGGAGGGTGCCTGCAAACGAGTGAAAAACAGATCGGAGCACCTCGTGGACTCGATTGGCGGTCGGATCGGAAGCGATCTGGAACGCACACGTTTGGCGCTCCGCCGGCTGATCGAGGCCTCGGAGTACAGCCAACGTCGTCTCGAGCTCCAGCTAGGATTCGGTCGTGGACAGCTATCGCGACTCTTGAGCGGCAAGGTGGCGCTGAAATATCACCACTTGGTGGCGATGCTCACCGTGCTCGGTATCGAGCCGGCGCGTTTCTTCGCCGGTGTCTATCCTCCGGTGTGGGATCAGCCGCGGCACGGGTCGGAGGATCAGCAACTGCGTCGTCTGGTGGGAATCGGTCTGGTGGTGCTCGACGAGGTCGAGCGCCGATTGCTGCGTTGCGAGGCCGCTCTCGACGAGCTGGCGCGACGCGGCCTGATCGAGGATTGATCAGAGACGTCCGGACATCAGACGAACTCGACGTCGGACTCGAAGGGCTTGCGATCGAGCAACCAATCGCGTCGTCGATCATCGCGCGCCGGTAGAAACGCCGCCCGCACCCGCACACGACGTAAAAGCTCATCGAGCTCGCTCTCATCGAGCGCGAGCCGCTCGGCGGCGTCGGCGAGGAGCTCCAAAGTCGAAACGATCTCGAGATCGGGAAAGAGCTCGATCGCCACCGCGATCTGACGACGGTCGTCGGTCGCGAGCGGGATTCCGCTGACCGCGGCGAGAGCGACGGTGGCGGCGTCCTGGTCGTGAAGCTGCTCGCTACACGCCACCCACGCCTCGCGAAGCTCGGCCGCGTCGAGACCTTCGATCACCAACCGCTCCGTCGACTCGAGACTCCGCAGATCGATCGGGTCGAGAGTCGGTGCGGTCAGCTCGTCGTCTCGCCCGCCGAGAGCGAGAGGCTCGGATCGCACCGCCCGTGGGGCGAGCAAACGCACACCGAGAGCATCCAATACCTCGGTCACGCGCCCAGTCGCCATCAGGTTGAGCAGGCAGCCCGCGCTGGTCACCAGCGGCCTCGCCATCGACTTATAACCTCCTCGTCATCAACCAGAGCGCCTCGCGTCTACCCTCCATCGTCGCGGGCGTCTCGAAACGTCTCACGACAGCGTCACGACTTCTTCCGACAGGTCGAGCTCGACCTCGCTTCCATCCGCAAAACGCTGTAAGCGCCATTCCTGATACAGACGGCGCACCGAAAACCGATCGGTTTCCAAGAACTCGGCGAGCTCGCGCTCGCTGATCAACGAACGCTCGTAAGCTTCGAGCGCCATGGCCGTGTAACGCATCGGAAAACGCCCAGGAAAGGGTCGACTCTCACCGACGATGTCGACCCGCTCGATACCGGGCTCCGGCGTGTAGCGGTTGGCGGTCAGACGCTCGTAGGTGCCGTTGGGGAAAAAGCCCAACTCCTCGAGCCGTCGAGTCATACGCGAAAACGACACTTCATAAAGCCGTGCCATCCACAAAATATCGGCGACCGCGAAATGGCCACCATTGGCGCGACAGCGATCGGCGAATTGCTTCGACACGCTTGCACGGGGCAAGAGAAAGGCCTTGGTGAAGCTCTCGGAAAAGATATCGGCGCTGGTGCGACGATGCCGACCGGCGGTCGGCAAGACATTGCCCGCCTCACGGTCACGGAGGAAATGCGCCACCTCCTGCGCCAGCGACCAGCGACGTCGGCCGAGCGGATGTTCTCGATTGATCCCGATACAGCCACCGAGCTCGCGTGTCCAAATCACCAGACCGGCGACCGTATCGGGCAAGTCGTCGAGAAAGAAGATCCGCAGCCCCGCTTCGACCTCGAGCCGCTCGGCGAGCCCGACCGCCGGGCCGTTGCCCACGCCGAGAGCATCACGCACGGTCGCGGCGGCGTGCTCGCCAGCCAATCGTGGATCGATGCCCTGGCGACCGCTGACGTGGTACGTCTCGAGCGATTCGAGCGGTGTGATCGGGCGTTCGATACCGAGCACCTGCTCGAGATCGACGAATTTCCGCGCCAAAACCGTGAGGGTATCGACCGCGTGACGCGCGTCGCGCAATCCCACCTGACGCGCCAGACGAAACCGTGGCTCGACATCGGCACGTGACCGGCGACTCGACAAAAGCTCGTTGAGTGACACCGACAACGCTTCGGACAACCGCACCAGCTCGTCGTTCGTCGCCCGGCGCTCACCACGCTCGAGCGCGGCCAAACTCTCGGCCGCAATACCCAAGCTCGCCGCGATCTCGGCGCGTGACGCACCGCGCTGATCACGGATCTTTGCGATTCGTTGGCCCAATGCCTGTGGTGACAACCCGTCTCTCCGCTCGTCGAACGCGCCAGGTCTCGGTCTCGAGCTTCGCGACCTGATCGTTCCGATACGATCCGTCTCGACACCGACCGGCGCGAATCGCCAGCCAGCCGTCAGACATGTGCGATGATTCTACTGCAGATGCGGATCCTGATCGTCCTCTCGCGCGATGTCGACCTCAACCCGCTCGTTGCCACACTCATCGAACGTGGTTTCGAGTGCGATGTCGTGCCTCCCGCGACCGGCGCCAGTCGCTACCAGCCCAATCGCCACAACGCCGTGGTGCTGCTGGTCACGGACGATCACCTCCCACTCCAATTGATCCGTATGCTGCGCGTGCTCGGGCCGCCACGCGTGCTCACCCTGGTATCCGCCGAACATCTCGATGCGACGCTCCACCCCCTGCTCGATGCCGGGGTCGACGAGGTGGTGCCGTTCCCATGCCCGATCGACGATCTGACGCTCCGGCTCACCATCCTCTGTCGACGGGGCAATTGGCGCGAAGAGCAATTGCGACTCGAGCTCGAGCTCGACCAGGCGCGTCGGTTCCAAGAGCGCATCACCGACACCATTCCCGAGCACATCTATCTCTTCGATCTGGTCGAGCAACACGTCGTCTACAGCAATCATCGCATCGACGAATTGCTCGGCTACGCCAAACACGAGCTGGCTCGATTGGGCGACAACTACTACGTCGAGCTGATGCACGCGGAAGACCGCGAAAACATCGCCGAATGGTTCGCTCGCTACGAAGATCATCAACCCGGTGACCCACCGGTGATCACCCGCTATCGCATGCGTCACCACGATGGCAGCTGGCGTACCCTCTATTCACGAAGCATCGTCTTCAGTCGCAGCGACGACGATACCCCGCGGCAAGTGCTCGGCGTGGTCGAAGACATCACCGAACGCGTGATGCAAGAAAGCGCATTGCGACGGTCACGTGAGGAGCTCCGCACCTTCGCTCGTCATCTTCAAGAAGCGCGCGAACGCGAGCGCGAGGCGATCGCTCGCGAGATTCACGATCAGCTCGGTCAGGAGCTCACCGCCCTCAAGCTCCATGTCTCGATCATCGAAGGCGCGACGCGCAACGCGTCACCGGCCGCCAACGATCACGACACGATGCTCGGAAGCACGATGAAGGCCACCCGTGAGCTGATCGAACGCATCACTTCGTCGGTGCGACGGATCGCCCGTGATCTCCGTCCGGCGGTCATCGACGATGTCGGTCTCGCCGCCGCCATGCGGCTGCATGCCGAAGAGATGACCCGCCCGACCCGGATCGAGCATCATTTCGTCGGCGATCCCGATGTCGCGATGGCGCTCGATCGCGAACGTGCGACGCATCTCTTTCGCATTTTTCAGGAATCGATCACCAATATTCTGCGTCACGCCAACGCCCGACGCATCGACGTGCACCTGGGTCTCGACGGCGACGACCTGGTGCTCAAGGTGCGTGACGACGGCCGCGGCATCGATCCGGCGGACTTGCGGACCGATGGCCGGGTCGGCTTGGTGGGTATGCGCGAGCGTGCCCTCTTGTGTCGCGGTCAGATCGAGTTCCGCTCGCGACCCGAAGGTGGGACCGAAGTCGAGGTGCGGATGCCGATGGAAACCGAAGACAGTCGCGACGACCTCGTCTACCCACGATTCGAAACGCTGCCACGCTAGCGCGCTGATCGAAGTAAGCGCGGCGATCTAGTAGGCACCGCTATTTAGTAGGCAGCGCTATCTAGTAGGCGAAGTGGAGTGCCGACGGCTCGACGCTCACCGTGGCGGCGACCGGCGGCACCGTCTCCCCATCGAGATCCCAGGGTGGGAAACCTTCGACAGGTGGCTCGACGCGAACCGTGCGAACGCGCCGGTGCTCGACCACGTCGAGCCGGATATGCGTGCCGGCGAAGAATTGCGGCAGTCGAAGCGGCCATTGCCAGCGTGGCACCGGCGGCACGACCACCAGCTCGGCAACTCCATCGGCCGGATCGGCGGTCGGCGCGACCTTCATGCCTTGACCGAAGTAGCGACCGTTGGCGATTGCCGCGACGAAGAAACCTTCGTTCCACACCACGCGCCCATCGGCCGCCACCCGACACGGCCGAGGCTCGTAGCGCCACAGGGCCGAAACCGTCTTGCGCAAATAGGTGGTGCGCAAGGCGAGCGCTCCACCTTCTTTGGGCGCCGTATTCACCGCCACGTCGACCGCCCCGGACACGCCCACCGAAGCGATGTTGAGCAACCACCGTCGCTCGCCGTCGTCGGGCTCGAACACCAGAAGATCGAACCGGCGAGGCGGCGCTTCGAGCGCCAGCTCGAGCGCTGACCGAGGCGAGGCGGGAAGCTCGAGGGTGCGTGCCAAATCGGAACCGGTGCCGG
>JBCDBH010000131.1:0-14404 GCA_039184055.1 Acidobacteriota bacterium | reverse complement strand
CGGTGCTTCGTCTACTCGGTGCCGCGAGTGTCTTGCTTTTTGGTGTTCCGGATCGGACATCGCGTCATCCGGTACGAGCCCTTCTGCGACCAACGACTCTTAGGCGTCAATTTCATGTGATCGATTCACTGCGACAGGCGAAGGTCGGTACCTTGGTGAATCGTTGGGTCGAGAACCTCGTTCGCGTGGACGTGACCACCGAAGGTCTATATGAGCCGAATCCCGACACGCCATGGGTTCAGGTATTCGACCGAGCGACATGGGCGTTGATGAACGTGCACCGCGATGCGCTTCGTGAATATGGATTCTATCTGGAGGATCTTTATAGCTGGGCTTCGCACAGTCTTCGACGGGTTCTGCTCGACACGTTGTTCCAGTGCCTGCCTCGTACTCAGCTCGGTCTTTGGCAACGGTGGCGTAGCTTGAGTGACAGCCGGAGAAGTCAGCTCATTTCTCTTTTGGTCGTGAATGCTCATCGTCCCTGGCTCGAAGGCGAAGTGCCTCGGGGAGACGAGCTCGATCCCGTGCTTCGCCAGCTCAAGGAAAAGAAGAAGGCGAAGAAATCAGCCGAGGAATACGATTTGATCTCGGTATCCCAAGCCTTGCTCTGGTTCTGCAATGTCGCAATTGGATTTTACCTTCCGCTGAGTCGATCGATCTCGAGAGCAATCAGTGAGGAGGAGGATGTATCACCGAATCCTCTCACCGGAGCCGGATGGTCGCTACACAGTGCGCCGATTCACGCTGCTCAGGCGGCCGACGATGACAAAAAAATGGTTCCCACCGGAATGCTCTTTCTCGACCCACTCTCGTTTGCGAACGCGCTCACCACGGTTCCACGGATCGCGGCGTGTCGGGTGCTGGACGAGGCGCCTATCGAAGATGTGGATGAGGGAAAGGGGGACGCGTTTCGTTATACGTCCGCGCGACGAGCCAAGGTGAAGATTCTCGCGAAACGCACCTCCGAACTCCTTGAAGGAATTGGTGACGCAGTGAGTGCAGGGCGAACCGTCGAGAACACCGCGATCAAGAAAGCAGACCTTGAATTTAAGGCGACTGCAGCTTGGGTAGCGCCTGATCTTTCTTTTGCACTGATGGCTGATTTCTTGACTTCGATTCGTCCGATCTTTGAGGTTGATGATTCTGAGAATCCGAAAGGGAGAGTTGTAAGACTTGAGACTGCGAAAGAAGTTCTCGGGAGAATCGAAGATGTTGTTGGCGAGGATCTGCATCATTTGATGACTGATCCAAGAGGGGTGAAAGGCTCCTTTGTTGAGCGATTGAAGGATCGGCAGGATAACGTCAAGACCAAGATCGAGACAAAGACAGCTGATCTAGCCGACGAAGAACACAGGTTACTAGCCGCAGAAAAAAGCAGGCTAGAGAGGATCGAAAGTTTATTCTCAGACTTTCGAAGTACTGTAGATAGCCTTGATGGGACTCATCCTGGATGTCGCTTGTTCATTAAGCTCATGGATCGCCTATGGACTTACCTAGACAGAATTGATGAAGAAACTTCTGCTCTAATTATGAAGCGTGAGTATGGCCGGGTGCGAGTGATAGTCGACGAGATACTGGGCAAATTGGGTGTAGATCGTAGCGCTCGGCAATTCGGAAATATTGTCTATCAACTGGAGTCAGCCACGAATCAAGTTCATGACGATCAGCTTCTGCTCCGGATTTGGACATGTTATGGCTTCAATCGTGGTCGCTTTTGGGCTGCGGCCTCCTTGTGGCGAGGCTTGGGGTTGATGGGCGAGCTGATCGAGTCATACGAAAGGTGGAAATCTGAGATTGCCGATGAGAATGATGATAAAAGTGATATTGATGAAAAAGAAAAGAAGGAGCGTGAAACGCAAATGCTCGAGAAGATCGTAAATCTAATCCGGGGACATTCGTTCCGTGGTTTGGTCTCGGGTAGTGACCTGGCGAAGCCGAAGCATGGCGGCACTCTCGAGCTCGCCTTCTCAGGATGGAACACTCCCGGTCAATGGGACGCAACCTGGCGTTTGGCGAAACGGCTGAAGAATTGGCTCGAACACAATGATAAGCGGTTGAAGGTTTCTCTTTTTCAGTTGCGCGCACTCAAGAAGCAAGAAGAGAATTCTAGCGACACTGATAAAGCTCGTTTTGTGTGGAGCCAATGCTTTATTCGGCGATTGCATGGCGGCTACATGGTGGGTTCGCTCTTTTCCTGGCTGGATGCGGAAGAGTTGGAGCATCAAGGCGGTCAGTATGGGCGCCGTCGAGAGCACTATTGGAATGCCGGGATTGCCGTGACGAGTTGGATCCGTGTTCTCAATCGCTATTTTTCACGGGTTCACGATGTGCGTTGGGCTATCGAAACATGTCCGATCGTCAGCCCCTTCCTATCGCGCTCGGCGCAAGATCCTTTCTTTGGAGCGCTGTGCAAGACTCCTTATTCTCAACTCGCTCTCTCGTCGGTCAACTTGACCGAGAGCGCGACTGGACCATCGAAGTCACGTGGAAAGCTGGGTTATTCGGATGTGACACGGATCCTGGAAGACTATTGGAGTGAAGGCATTGAGAATCCCGCACCGAATGGACTGATGCGGCCGATGAAGCCGACTGGCGTGAAGGATCTCAAACGAGGGGATCTATCCGCATATCTTCGGACTCAGTTGGAGAAAGACCTTGTTGGCACGGTGGCTGATAAACCTTCAATCCTCAAAACGGATGCCCCTCCGGCTCCGAATCCAGAAGGGGAGAAAGCGAATGAATGGGATACAGGTTGGGAGTCGATGAAGACAGCGCTCGAGGAAGCCGACGCGGTCGTTTCGAGTCTCAATCCATCGGATAAGTCGAAATTCAAGAAGGAAGATTATATTCGTTTCTTGATGGCTAGCTTCGACCCGCGTGTCGACAAATTTGAGATCGATGAAGACGGTCATTCGAGTGATGATGATGTTCTGAATGAGGAGAGCAGTCGATACGAGCTGGCAAGTATTATTCATCAACATATTAAAGTGGCCACGCACGCATCGACAACAAGTCTATTCTATCAAATTCCTCGAGTTCATCGTTATGAATTCTTTGGGTTTCCGAAGAAAACGAACACACGTGCGGACGGTGCTGACGTACCTTCTGGAGACGATGATGTCTAGGGAGTTTCTGAACCGGACTGACGTATCCGCTGACGAATGAACAAAGATATACCCCTCCGAGTACTCGGCTCTCTCGGCCCGATCTTGTCCTGGGTCGAAGGCCTGCGTAGTCAAGCGCTGCCACGTGGCTGGCACATCACGGAGACACGTGGTGTGCTTTTCGGATCACGCCCAGGGGAGCTTTCAGCGTCGGAGCAAGAACGGGATTGGTTGCTCCAGGAGCTCCCGACCTTTTCACTCGACACGGTCGACGAGGTGGTGACCTACAGTCGCGAGGGAGGCACCCTGTCGACGGCGCAGCGCTGGCGGTCGTGGGGCGGACGGCTTACGCCTCCTCGAGGTTATGACCTCTTTTGTGTGCTGGAGGCACTGGCCGACCGCTATTTGACGTGGAGCGGTGGCAAGGTGGTGATTCGTGAAGGGCGCATGGTCGAGCTTCACGAGCTGGGTCTTCGTATGTCGCTGGGTTGCATTGTTCGGCATGTCCATGCTCGCGCGGTGGCGGCGGGTGAGCAACCGTCGGAACGGGTCGAGCAGCTACCGGAGGCGGTGAGTCTTCTGCCGTCGAATACGTTCGGGGTGCGCTCGGTCACCCGACGAGGCTTGGCGGAGGGGCATCTGCACCTGAACTCGGTTCACGCGACCGAGGTGGCGTGGGTGGATCATCTCTTGAAGCCGATCGGTCGGCGCCCGAAAGGCTTTGAGCCGGTGGAGTGGCGTTTTCTTCGTCTCGGTCGGTGCGCGGCGCGAATGTTGGCATTTGCAACCTTTATTTGTCTCGCGCGGAATCACCTCGACGAGAAAAGGATGTCGGATCTCCGAGGGTTGACCAGCCGTTTACGGAAGGTTTTCGATGCGATGTATTTCGCGCCCGGACCAACCGAGATGCGAATTTCTGTCGGACGCTTTCGCGAGATCCTACGATCGTGTCTCGATTACGTCGATGAAACTTGGCCGGGCGTGGGTTTTCACGGCCAATGGCCAGGATGGCCCGATACGGGTAGTGAAAGGATCTGTGGACCCTGGCGTTGGCTCGACCCGTGGCGACCCCAGGCACGACCGATGGGCTGGCGTTCCCCGGCTCATGAGCCGCTGGTGGAGCGTGAACGGCACTTGGCGAGCCTGCACCTGGCGGCTCATCTCGCATTGGTCAACGCGCATGTGCGCGCGGCGAATACGGAGAGGCGAGAGCAAGCAGAACGGGCAGGGGACGCATCGCATTACCGGGCCACGTATGTCGACCCGATCGATCGCTTTTTGCACGGTGCGATGTTTCGCTACGTCGTGTGCCGCACCCATCATTGGCAGCTCGGGGTACAACAGGGTCGAAGCACGGGCTTGCGTCATTTCAAACGCTATTACGACAGCAACCAGCGCTGGCAGATACGAGGCTCGCAACGTGAACAGGCAAGCGCGGTGATTCGTCGTGCTTCCGAGTGGAGAGGGTTACGCATGCTCGAAGGGCGGATTGCGCCACCTTCGCGGCCTGAACGTGACGTGATGCCATGGCTGGAGGCGTTTGCCGAGGGCGTCGGGCGAGAGCGAATCGAGAAGATGGGGCTGGTGGTTCACTTCATCAAGGATCGCGAGCGACGGAGCGCGTCGGATGCTTCCTTTCGTCCGGCCCGCTATGAGGGGCTGCGTCGTCGCTACCGACGCGAGGCGTTCAGGCTCTTTCTCCAGCTCGAAAAGCCTCGACTGTACACACCGTTCGTGGTGGGGATCGATGCGGCTAACCTAGAGAACACGACGCCACCCGAGGTGTTTGCACCCATCTTTCGTTTTCTTCGCGAGCGTCCCATCGAGCTTCGAGGCGCTGAGCTCGGTGACCTCGACAACCGCGTGCAGCTTCGGGACCTCCAGCGCTTGGTGGATAAGCGCCGACTTGGAATGACCTACCATGTGGGCGAGGAGTTTCGTCACCTGCTGTCGGGGTTGCGCGCCATCGACGAGGTGATCGAGTTCTTGGTGCCTCAACCCGGCGATCGGCTTGGGCACGCCATCGCCTTGGGGTTGGAGCCGCGTGTGTGGCTCGAGAACACGGGCTTCCAGGCGTTGTTACCCAAACAGGAGTGGCTGGATACTCTGGTGTGGGTACACCATTTGCTTGGTCCGGGTGATGATCTTCTCGGTTTGCTCGAGATCGAGAATCGGATCGAGCGCCTGGCGCACGAGATTTACGGTTGCCGCGAGACGTTGCCATTGCGCCAAGTAAACCAGCCGCATCTTCCCCATCAGCTCACCCCCGTGCGGCTCTACGATGCCTGGCGTCTACGCCAGCTCGATCCGGATTTGGTCGAGTCGGCGGAACCGAGCTCGAACCACGAACACGGCGAGATACGGTTCCGGCCGCTGAGCGGTGACGATGCCGCGACCTGGCGTTGGAATGTGATTCACAAGAAGATCATGTCGCAGCTCAAGGAGAAGGTTGGAAGTAACCCGCCTCTCTTGCTGCTCGAGCTCTACTGGTATGGCCGCACCGCCCGTGAGGAAGGTGACAAGCTCATCTTGGTCGATATGGAAGCCAAGGCTGACGCATGGATGGAATTGTGTAAAAAGACGCAGGAGCATCTACAGCAGCGAGTAAGCAAACGGCAGCTGACGGTCGAGGTGAATCCGTCGACGAATCGAATCATCGGACCGATGAATCGTCTCGTCGATCATCATGTGTTCAACCTGACTCTCGACAAGAAGGGAAAGCCGAGCTCGCGAATTCACGTCAGCATCAACACCGACAATCCTGGGACCTCAAATACCAGTTTGACTCATGAATATTATTTGCTCGGCGAGGCGATGCTCGCGAAAGGCTACGACGAGCCGTTGGTGATCGAGTGGCTCGAAAGCCTGCGGCGCTGTGGCAAGGAGGCGTCTTTTGTACGCCAGCTTCCAGGTCCCGACAACGAGACCATGCGGAAAGTACTGAATTGTCTTCGCTCGCGTGCGCGACCATTGCATACGTATCGCGATCCAGATGAGCGTCTCGAAGCCTTGTGGCGTTCGATCGCGAGGAGCAACAACCGTGAACGCTCGTGGGCCGCTCATCAACGGGCTCGAGAAGATCTGATCGAGCTCGACAGTGCGCAAAGGCGCGCTCGAGAAGACCGAATCGAGCTCGACAGCGCTCGAAGGCACACTCGGGACAAGCTGGCGGAGCTCGAACAGGACCGCGCTGCCATGCGCGACGAGCTGACCGAGCTTCGCACCCAGATCAAAAAGCTAACCGAGCGACTGGAGCAGCAAGGCTGAATCTCGCGGCTCCAGTCAGCTAGCCCGCGTTTCTCACCAAACGCCGCAGCCGGCGGGCTGGGGAGAAATGCGGGCTAGCTCAGCTCACTCCCTCCCAACGCCAACCGCCACAGCATCCCGATCCGACAACGCTCCGCCGTCTTCACGCACTCGAACGGTCCCATCGCGTTTCCACGACCGCTCACACCTGGGCTCTTCCCGCAGATCGACGATTTCGATTTCGCCGCTTTCGCAGTCGGCGAGGACGCGGGAGACGCCGAAGAGGTCGGGGAGGTCGTCGGCGAAGGGCTCGAGGTCGCCGGTGTCGTCGGTGAGACGGATGCCGGCGTCGAGGGGGTTGTCGATGCCGTCGGCTTTGGCATCTTCGAGCGCTTTGAGGACGCGGTCGCGGAGGTCGAGGACGCTCTGCCAGCGCTCGTCGGCCTGGTGGCCGAATTCGGGGATGGTGGCGAGGTGGACGCTTTCGTGCTCGGCGGCTTCGCCCCACAGGGCTTCGTAGGCTTCGTCGGCGGTGTGGGGGATGATCGGCGCGAGCAGACGCACGAGGAGGTCGGTGAGGTGGTGGAGGACGGTTTGGGTGACGCGACGACGCTCGGAGGTGGGCGGGTCGCAGTAGAGACGGTCTTTGACGGTATCGAGGTAGAGCGACGACAGGGTGTCGTTGCAGAAGTCGTAGAGGTGGTTGTGGGCCTGGCGGAAGGCGAAGCGCCGGTAGGCGTCGACGACTTTGGCGCGTAGCTCGCTGCCTTGGCCGAGGGCCCAGGCATCGATGGTGGTGGGCCCGACGGCGTCGAGGTCGACGGCGTGCTCGGCCGGGTCGAAGTCGGCGAGGTTGGAGATCATGAAGCGCAGGGTGTTGCGCACCTTGCGGTAGCTGTCGCCGGCGATTTCGAAGTAGCTGTGGTCGACTTTCATGTCGTTTTCGAAGGCCAGGGAGCTGACCCACCAGCGGCAGACGTCGGCGCCGAATTCCTGCAGGAGGTCTTCGACTTCGAGGGTGTTGCCGAGGCTTTTGGACATCTTCCGACCGTCTTTGTCGACGGTGAAGCCATGGGTGAGGATGGCTTTGAAGGGCGCCTGGCCGGTGGCGCCGAGAGCGGCGAGCATGGAGGTTTGAAACCAACCGCGATGCTGGTCGCTACCTTCGAGGTAGAGCTCGGAGGGGTAGCCGATGTCGCGACCACGGAGCACGGCGTTCCAGGACGAGCCGGATTCGAGCCAGACGTCGAGGATGTCGTAGGTTTTTTCGAGCTCGGCGACGTCGATGCCGTCGGGAGCGTCGGGGTCGGCTTGGGCATCCCAGGTGGCGAGCAGGTCGGCCGGATCACGGAGGAACCAGGCGTCGCTGCCTTCTTTGGCGAAGGCCTCACCGACCGCGCGCACGGTGGCGGTGGTGAGGAGGAGACTGCCGTCGGGACGCCGGAAGGCGGGGATGGGCAGACCCCAGGAGCGCTGACGCGAGATGCACCAGTCGGGACGTGATTCGAGCATGCTGGCGAGTCGGTCACGACCCCAGCCGGGGTAGAAGGCGACGTCGTTACGGGTGGCGTCGAGGGCGAGCTGACGCAGCGATTTGTCGTCGCGCGCGGTGGGCCGGTCGACGCCGATGAACCATTGTTCGGTGCAGCGGAAGATGACCGGGGTTTTGGACCGCCAGTCGTGCGGGTAGCTGTGTGGGTAGTCTTCGTGATGGTAGAGGTGGCCGCTGTCGCGAAGATGCTCGGTGATGATGGGATTGGCGTCCCACACGGTGAGCCCACGCAACCACTCGGGCACGCTGTCGTCGTAGCTGCCGTCACCACGCACGGGGGAGTAGACGGCGATGCCTTCACGCATACCGACGTCGTAATCCTCTTGACCGTGACCGGGCGCGGTGTGGACGAGACCGGTGCCGTCTTCGAGGGTGACGTGCTCCCCGGCGATGATCCGACCGCTGCCTTTCTCGGCGTAGGCGTCGGGAAGGAAGGGGTGACGGTAGCCCAGTCCGAGCAGACGCGCGCCGGTGGTCTCGGCGAGGACCTCTCCCTCTTTACCCGCTTTATCGACGACTTTGGCGAGCAGCTCCTTGGCGACAATGAGCAGATCGTCACCGCTCTTCACGAGCACATGGACGTGCTCTTCGTGCACCGCGATCAGGCGGTTGGCGGGCAGGGTCCACGGGGTGGTGGTCCAGATCAGGAAGCCGGGGTCACGGTCGAGACTTGCCGCGTCGATGTCGAAGGCGGCGGCGACGGCGGTGCGGTCGGTGGCGTCGAACCGCACGTAAACCGACGGGTCGACACGATCTTGGTATTCGAGCTCGGCCTCGGCGAGCGCGGTCTGGTTGGCGATCGACCAGTGCACCGGTTTGAGCGCGCGGTAGACGAGACCCTGTTCGACCAGGTTGGCGAAGACGTCGATCACCGCCGCTTCGTAGCGCGGGTTCATGGTCATGTAGGGGTCGTCGTAGTCACCGAGGGTGAGCAGACGCTGGTGCTGACCGGCCTGGATCTTGGCGTATTTCTTGGCGTAGGCGGTGCAGGCGCGACGGATCGCCATGCGTCGAGCGTCGTCGTCGAGGGCGTCGATTTTGGCCATCTTGCCCTTGTCGACCAGCTCGGCGATGACTTTGTGCTCGATGGGCAGACCGTGGCAGTCCCAGCCGGGCACGTAGGAGCACGGCTCGCCCATGACGTTGCGACTGCGCACCACCATGTCTTTGAGGCTCTTGTTCATCAGGTGGCCGACGTGGATCGAGCCGTTGGCGAACGGCGGGCCGTCATGGAAGACGAAACGGTTGTCGCTGGTTTTGGCACGCTCGGCGAGCTGGGGGTAGATGTCGATCTTCTTCCAGCGCTTCATCGAGCGCGGCTCGTTCTGAACCAGGTTGGCGCGCATCGGAAAGCTGGTCTTGGGGAGGTTGAGCGTTTTCTTGTAACGCTTCTTACGGTCGGCTTCGGTGCTCATACCAAGCTCCAACGGTTATGGCTCGCCGCGCGGGGCCAACGTGCTGTGTGGGTTCAAAAACGCAAGCGGCCTCGCCAGTGGCGAGGCCGTGTCGATGTCTCGTGAGAGTGCCTCGCCGCGGATCAAACGCGCGTAATCGAAATGCCGAGGGCCCGCGACCGGTGGACGGTCGAGCGGAGCGAAGCGGGCATTTCGGGTGGCGCGTCGAGCGCGAAAAGCGAGCACATAGCATGCTCATCATAACGATTGCGGCCTCTGGGTCAAGTCCGGACGCGCCCGCCCGGGTCGTCTGCCAGGCTCTTCCCGTCATGGTAAGCTCCCGCAGGTTTATGACGATCCGGATCTACTCGAAAGATCATCGGAATTCATTACGATTCACCTGCGGAGTCATAGAGCACCGATGAGACGCATCCGTTTCGGCCGTACCGAGGCCGAGGTATCGACGGTCAGCCTCGGGACATGGGCGCATGGCGGACCCAAGATCGTCGGCGGGCGACCGGTTGGCTGGTATGGCAGCGATCCCGAGGCGGCGAAGAAGAGCCTGGTCGAGTCGGCGCGAGTCGGGATCAACCATTGGGACACGGCTGATGTCTATGGCGACGGGCGCGCCGAGCGCTTGGTGGGCGAGGTCTGGGACGAGGTGTCCCGCGACGACGTCTTTCTCGCCACCAAAGTAGGCTGGGATCCCGGGCCGTATGGTCATTACTACCATCCCGAGCAAATCCGTCGGCAGCTCGAACGCTCGCTGCGTTATTTACGGGTCGAGACGATCGACCTCTACTACCTGCATCATTGCGATTTCGGACCGAGCGCCGAGTATCTCGACGACGCGGTGGCCCTGCTGCGCAAATTTCGCGACGAGGGCAAGATCCGCTTCATCGGACTTTCGGATTGGAAGAGCGAGCTGATTCTCCGTTTCGCGCCCCGCGTCGATCCCGACGTGGTGCAGTGCTATCGCAATGTGGTCGACGACACCTACGAGTCGAGCGGCTTGCGCAACTGGGTGCGCGATCACGACATCGGCGTGTCGTTTTTCTCACCGATCAAACACGGTTTGTTGCTCGGGCTCTTCGAAGGACCCGTGACCTTCGGGATCGGTGATCATCGCAACGCGATTCAGGATTTTCGCGATTACAGCCTGCTGTCACGGTTGCGCGCCTGTCGTCGCGAGGTCGAAGCGCGGTTCGACGGTGAGATGCGTGAGCCGGTGCTCCAGGCGCTGATCGGCGCGCTGTTGGTGGAGGAGCCGAGCGGCTGCGCGTTGCTGGGCTTGCACCGCACCGACCAGGTGAGCTCGGCGGCGGAGGTCGGTTCACCCCTGTCGGCCGAGGATGCGCGCTGGGTGCGTCGTCTCTACGCCGAAAACGGTCGACCCACGCGCTCGAGTTGGCGGATGCGTACCGGCAAAGACTTTTAGTTTTCAGAACAGCTGTAATCTTCGCGTAAAGAGCGCCGGGTTGCGCGAACTCGGACGGCGTCGAGACGTATCCTCGGACTATGGAAGGCTTGGCGCACGACCACATCCTGGTGGACAAACACACTGCTTACGACCCGATCGCGTTGCTACGCGGTTTCGAGGTCGCCCATCTCGATCGCCCCGCCCACGCGTCCGACGATTCCGATGCTTCGACCGTGAAACCTCTGCGGGGCGACGCGCTTCCCGCGCCGATCCGTGGTTTGCTCGATCATCCGCGTGACATGACCTCGACGCTGCAGACGTTCTTTGGCGAGGTGCCGACGCTCCGTGTGATGGCGCACCGTCGCAACGGTACGTGGCTCGAGCGACACGTCCAGCTGCTCGGTCGAGACAGCGAGGCGGTGCTCGAGGTCGGAGCGATCCGTATTTTTCTCGATCGTTTTCCGTTCGTCGCGCGGGTGGCGATTCTCGAGGGCGAGCGGCCGCTGGGCGGCATCCTCGCCGACGAGGCGATTGCACATCGCAGTCACCCGCAGGGCTTCTTCCGCCTCGACGCGTCGGCTCATTTGGCCGCCGAGCTCGGTTTTACCCCACGTGCCACGACTCTCTACGGTCGGCACAACGAGCTGATCGGTGACAGTGGCCTGCTCGCCGAGGTGGTGGAAGTGCTGCCACCGATCGACGTCTGATCGCATCATCGACGACCGAATCACGACCGGCTGACGCGAATAGGATTCTTCTTGTCTTCCGAATCGACAGCCAGCGTGGCCACTCGTGAAACGCTCGAGGCAGCCCAGCTCGTCGCCTTGCGACGGCTGCTCGCCGAGCTCGAACACAATGCCTTTTGGGCGCCGCGTCTCCGTGACGCCGGTCTAGATCGCGGGGCGCTCGCCGGCGCCTTGCCCGATCTAGCGACGTTTCGCGAGCGCTTGCCGACGATCACCAAAGACGAGATCGTCGCCGACCAGCGCGCCCATCCCCCGTACGGCAGCAATCTGAGCTATCCGCTCGAACGCTACGTTCGTCTGCATCAGACGAGCGGCACGAGCGGGGGCGTACCGTTGCGTTGGCTCGATACCGCCGAGAGCTGGTCGTGGATGCTCGAGACCTGGATCGAGGTCTTTCGCGCCGCCGGCGTCGACGCGTCGGATCGGGTCTTCTTCGCGTTTTCATTCGGGCCGTTTCTGGGCTTTTGGACCGCGTTCGACGCCGCGCAAAAGCTCGGCGCGCTCGCCCTGCCCGGTGGTGTCGGCACCAGCACGGCGCGGCTTCGTCTCCTGCTCGACAATGCCTGTACGACCTTTTGCGCCACGCCGACCTACGCGCTGCGGCTCGCCGAAGTAGCGGTGGCCGAAGGCATCGATCTGACCACGAGCTCGGTGCGCGCGGTGATCGTTGCCGGTGAGCCTGGGGGAAGCGTGCCCAGCACGCGTCAACGGATCGCCGAGGCGTGGGGGGCGACGGTGTTCGATCATCACGGTATGACCGAGGTCGGACCGGTGAGCGTGCCCAACCCGCGTTTTCCCGAGACTCTGCATATCCGCGAGACGTCGTATCTCGCCGAGGTGATCGATGCCGAGACCGGCGCGCCGGTGGCACCCGGGGAGTCGGGGGAGCTGGTGCTCACCACGCTCGGTCGGCTCGGCAGCCCGCTGTTGCGCTATCGCACCGGTGATTTGGTGCGGCCGTCGACCCGTGACGTCGTCGAGCTCGGGCGGCCGGATCTCGCCCTCGAGGGCGGTATCCTGGCGCGTACCGACGACATGGTGGTGGTGCGTGGCACCAACCTCTATCCGAGCGCGGTCGAACAGGTGGTCCGTGGCCACGTCGAGGGTGAATATCGCGTCGAGCTCGATACCCGGTCGGCGATGGCGCAGATCCGGGTGTTGATCGAGGACGACGACGTGGCGCTACGACGCGCGCTCGAGGACGATCTACGCGCCGCCTTTCAGCTCCGTATTCCGGTCGAGGCGGTGGCAACGGGTAGCCTGCCGCGCTTCGAGCTCAAGGCGAAGCGTTGGGTTCGGCGCTGACCTCGCTTTCCAAGTCCGACATATCGATCAGGTGGTTGACCGGCGCGTAGGCGTCGGCGAGCACGAAGGCGTCGGTGAGGTCGACGTCGAGCGGCCGTAGGGTCGCGGCGACGGCTTCGAGCGGTGGCGCGAAGGGTCGTCCTTCGGCGGTGAAGCGGGCGTCGATCTCCCGGCCCCGCGCGATCAGATCGTCACGATACAGACCCGGCTCGCGATCGGTGGCCAACACCAGGGCGTTCGATGCGAACGGCACGTCGAAGACATAGACGTGCTCGAACACCTCGAGCACGGTTCGCATCACGGCGGCGGGGAACGGTTTGTCGAATTGCGGGTGGATCAGGTTGAGCATGAAGATGCCGTCGTCCGAGAGCCGCTCGCGGACGATCCGCATGTATTCGACCGTGGTCAGGTGGAAGGGAATCGATCGACCGATATAGGTGTCGGTGAAGATCACGTCCCAACTCTCTTCTGGACGCAGCTCGAGAAAGCGTCGCGCGTCTTCGACGAAGACGCGACTCGTCTCGCTTTCGCTGAACATCATGAATTCGGTCGCCACCTCGATCGCCGCTGGATCGATGTCGACATAGTCGACCACCAGCTCGGGCATCCGAGGCTGGAGGTAGGCCCCCACCGCGCCACTGCCCATACCGAGCACGAGAAGACTGTCGACCTCTTCTTCGAGCAAGAGCATGGTCGAGCTGTGTCGAGCGTAGAACGGGTCGGGAACGTCGCCGGTGGTCGGCACGATGGCGCCGTGGGTGACGCCGTCGCTCGCCATGTAGCGCACCTCGTCGCGTTCGAAGACGCGGAAGGTCTGGTACGGCGAGATCCGTTCGAGGAGGACCGTCGTGCCTTCGACCTCGGCTTCGGGAATGGCCTCGCCGATCAGCGCGCCACCGAGCAGGAGCACGGTGACGGCGAGCGCCGGGATCTCCTTGCGCCATTGGCTGCTCAGGGCGATCGCGGTGGTGATCAGGGTGATGACCATCAAGAGGGTGAAGATGGCGTCGAGCTGCAGAAAGGGAATGAGCACGAAGGTGGCGCCGAGGGTGCCGGTGAGACTGCCACCGGTGGAGATGGCGTAGAGATGACCGGCGGTGCTTCCCAACAAACGCAGCTCGCGTGCCGCCAGCTTGACGGCGTATGGCGCGACGGTGGCGAGCAGGATGGTGGTGGGCGCGAAGAGTACGGTGGTGGCGATCAGCGCGCCACCCGGGGTGCCACCGGTCCAATCACCGAGGATCGCGGTCATCCTCTTGCCGAGCACCAAAACGATGAGCTGTGCCAAGGCCGAGAGCAGCAGGAGCCTGCCCAGGTCGGCGAGCGTCGGTCGTTTGTCGGCGAGACGGCCGCCCCAGACATAGCCGATCGACATCGCCGCCAGAAAGACACCGATGATCGATCCCCATACATAGACGCTATTGCCGAAATGGGGCGCCAGGATACGGCTCGACACCATTTCGAGCGCCATCAACACGCCCCCGGGGACGACGACGCAAAAGTAAAAACGCAAACGCTCGAGCCACGGTGGCAGATCCGTTGCCATGGCCGAGTCAGCGGGTGGTTCGAGCGTGCTGTCTTGGTTGCTCATTGAGTTCCTCCGGCGGCGAGTATAGCCCCAGGACGCTGTGATACCG
>JBCDBH010000130.1:0-14444 GCA_039184055.1 Acidobacteriota bacterium | reverse complement strand
CCCATACCCTTTCTGAAACGCATCGTTTCCGAGGGCCTTCAGGAGTTGGGAAGCGGTAAGGGTTTCGCCGAGCCGTTCAAAGACGGCCTCGATGCCGTCTACAGGGCGCAATTCGAGCCGGGTGCCGAGCAACGAGAAGACGGTGGTTATGTCCGTCGTTTTCTGGCCGACACCACCAAAGTCGGCTGGCAAGCTGATCGACACCTGTGGCAGGGCGGCGCGTTCGAGACGCGGCACGATGCCGCGACCGATGCCGAAGTCGAGGAAGTCCAGGCGAGTGAAGTCGGGGTCGTACCGATCTTCGGTGGCATCTCATGGACCGAACACCCGATCACCCAGGTTTGGTATCCGTCCGAGGCGTACCACGATCAAAAAGGCGTGCTGACCGGCGCCTACAACTTCGGTAACGACGCTCACCAGGCGGGGCGCATGCCGGTGGCCGAGCGACTCGATGACGCGCGTGAAGGCGCCGCGCTCTTCAACGAGCCCTTTGCCGAGGGCTTGGGCAAAGGCGTCGCGATCGCCTGGCAAAACATGCCGTACATCAAAGGCGGCTGGGCGCAGTGGAATACGCTCGGTGATGACGCCACCGATCACTTCAACGAGCTCACCCAGGGAACCGAGATCATCTCCGCCGATGGCGCGCGGACCGCACCGGTCTTTTTCATCATCGGTGACCAGCTGTCGTCTCTTCCCGGTTGGCAAGAAGGAGCGATCGCCTCGTCGGTCAATGCGCTCAACCGCATGACGCGACCCGACCTCGAGGTCCCTTATCTCGAGAGGCTGCCGGACACGCGTCTGATGGTCGAGGGTATCTAGCTCGCGTCCCCACCACGCCGGTCGTGCGGACCGGCTTGCCGTCCGGTCGTTCCGGAGCTTCGTTCACCCGCCGCGGTTCGCCGCGGCCTTTTTCGTGGGTGCGTGGTCGCGCACGCTGTTTTGCATCCGACATAGCGTATGCGTCGAAGGTGGTCTCAGAGTCAAGCTGAACAGACCGTAAGGTTGGATGTCCATCCGCCTGCTTCGGTTTCAATCATCATCGGAGTCCGTCCGCGACGTCCGATTTCGCTCTTTCAGATCCCAAGGAGAACCTCCATGAGCACCTCTCGTGTGACATGGCTTGCCGCTCTGTGCCTGCTCGCATTGGTGACCGTCTCGAGCAGCTCGGCGCAAGCACCCGATCCAAGCGACACCCTGGAGCCCGAGGCCACGACCCAGCTGGCGGCGGTGAGCGACGACGACGTCGCCGATTCGACGAACCGCTCCGGCGCCACCTCCGATGACGAGTCGACGGCTGACGGCGCGGTGGCGCGCGCCGAGAACGAAACCGTCATCGAAGATTCGATCGTCGTCACCGGCAGCCGCCGGGAGCAGCGGCAGAGCGAGCTGGTGCGCACCACCGCGGTCGTCGACAGGCTCGATCTGCAGATCGATCTCACCAAGAGCTCGAACGTCGGCGACGTCCTCGGGCGGTCGATTCCAGGCTATGGCGCGCCCACCTTCATCGATCTGATCCGCAACCAGACGCTGCGTGGCCGTGAGCCGCAGTACCTGTTCGACGGCGTGCCGCTGATCTACAACGGCGGCGCCGCTTTTTCCGAGAGCCCGCTGGTGAAATTCGAGCCCGACGCGGTCGATCGTGTCGAGGTGCTCTACGGACCGACCTCCAACTACGGCGCTGGCGCCACCGGTGGCGTCATTCAATTCCTCACCCGCGACGCCGCCACCGATCCCTTCCGGCTCGAGCTGCGGCAGCAGGCGACCACTTATACCGGTGCCGATTCACTCGTGGATAGCGACGCCTTGAGCTACAAGACCTCGGCGGTGTTGACCGGCCGGGTCGGCGCGGTCGACTACTTCGTGTCGGGGAGCTACGACTCCCAAAACGGTGTTTTCGACGGTGAGGGTGACATCGCCAATCCGGTGTACTACGGCTTTACCGACGACGCCAGCTATTTCGCCAAGCTGGGGGTCGACATCACCGCCAGTCAGCGTGTCGAGGGTTTCTACAGCTTCGTCGACCGCGAGCTCGACGGCCGTGTGTTCGAGACCGTGTTGCGTGACGACGGTTTCGCCACCGGTCGCGAAAGCGAGAATCAGCTGTCCTTCAACTACGGTTCCGCCAACACGCCGATCGACGAAAAGTCCCTGGCCAGCCTGCGCTACAGCCACGCCAATCTCGGCGGCGGCTTGCTCGAGCTGCAGTACTACGACCGTGAGGACGAGATCATCGGTGCCTGGATCGATCTGCGCGCCCTCCCCCTGCCACCGGTCTTCCCGAACAACTACCAGAAGACCCAGATCGACAGCAGCGAGGGTTTCCGCTCGCAATACTCGCTGGGCTTCGAGCGGGTCGACATTCTGGTTGGCTTCGACTACGAAGACCAGTCCCGTAGCAGCCGCGCGCTGGTGTTCGACGTCGGGCCCGACTTCGACCGCGACCGCGACGTGAGCTCGCCGATTCGCGACGACCTCTTCCTCTATCCCTTCGACCTCACCACCGAGGGGTATTTCGCCCAGGTCGACTTTCGCGCCACCGACAGCCTGGTGATCAGCGGCGGTGTGCGTTACGAAGACGTCGAATTCGAGATCGGCAGTGGCGTGCGGGTGTTCGATTTCCTCCAAGCCTTCCGGCCTGGCGGTAGCGGCTCCAACTCGGGCACCGCGTACAACATCGGCGTCACCTACCAGGTGACCACGAACGATCAGGTGTACGCCAGCTTCGCCCAGGGCTACGAGGTGCCGAGTCTGTTCAACGTCGCCCGCGTGGTGCCTCCCGCCCAGCCGCTCGAGAGCTCCGAAGCGATCGAGCCGCAGATCGTCGACAATTACGAGATCGGTTTCCGCGGCTATCGTGGTGACGTCAGCTACGCCTTTTCCGCCTTCTTCTCGGAGTCGGAGTTCGGTGAGAACTTCATCTACGATCCGAACACCAACTTGGGTGAGTACAACCGCTCGCCCGAGGAGACCTACGGCTTCGAGGCGGTGATCGGGTGGCAGGCCACCTCCAGTCTGTCCTTCCTGGGCACCGCGGCATGGAGCGAGGGTGACTTCGATCCGGATGGCGACGGTCCGTCCGACTTCGTGCCTCAGACCAGTCTCGACATTCAGCCGTGGAAAGCTACCCTCAAGGCGAATTACGTGCTCAACCCGCGCGTGTCCTTGAACGCTTTCGTGCTCGCCGTCGGCGACCGTGACCGTGCCTTCGACGAAGGCATCGATCTTTACGAGATCGAAGGCTACGTGGTGGCCGACGTCGGTGTCGATTGGCGACTGTCGTTCGGACGATTGGGCGTGCAGATCGGCAACCTCTTCGACCGCGCCTACCTGACGCCGAGCAGCCAGAGCTACCGGGGCAACCCGCTGTTCGGGGAGCGCGTCGCGGGCGCGCCCGGTCGCTCACTGTCGTTGTCGTATTCGATCGACTTCTGAGCGTCTGGCGACCCTCGCCATGATTCCGCCCCTCGGGTCCGCGTGGCTCGAGGGGCGTCGTCGTTTGGTGCCACGTGACTTCTTTGATCGCGGGACGAGTCGGTGCTTTCGAGGTGCGGGCCAAAGCCACGGCGGCGATGAGCCGGGATAGGCTGGTGAGATGATTCACTCGTCAGCCTTTTCGTCCGTTTCAAGCGCTCGAGTGATCGCCATTTTCGGTCTGGTCGGGCTCCTGTTGGCGCTTGTCCCGATTCAGGCCGACGACTCGTCGCCGCGCTTTCGTATCGAGTACGGCGGGTTCGTGATGGACGCGTACCCGGAGGATCAGCTCCAGAGCCCCGAGCACTACCTCGATCAGCTCATCGAGCGACGGAACTTCGCCCCGCTCGGTCTCGGCTTGCTCGGCGTGACGCAGGCCACCGAGCGGCTACGGAATCTCATCGCCGACGGGCTCGACGACACCTTCTCTTTCCACGTCTGCACCGGTCTGATTCTGCTCGGTGAGCGTCCGTGTCTCGATGCGCTCGAGGCCGCCTTGGAGACGGACATCCCCGAGTACCCGTCCTTGCTCGAAGAGGGCAGCTGGTCGAACACGACGGTTTCGAACGCGGCGAGGGCGTTTCGCTTTCTAACCGCCAACGGTGTCGAGCTGCCCCCGGAAATCTTGGAGGTCTCGATCGACCGTCTCGACCACGTCGATCCCACGGTGCGCAACGCGGTCGAAGTCGTGCTCTCGGCGCATACAGGCGTTCGGTTCAGTCCGCTGGCGACTCGGCTATGCCCCGATACATTGTTCCCCACGCCGTGCGACGCGGCGCTGCGGAGCGCATGGCAGGACTGGTGGGCGCGCAACCGCGATCATTATCTGGACGACACGCCCTATGTTCACCACGGATTGCGCCTCGAGCTGGCGTGGCGTGGCGATCGTCTCGAGGCGACTCTCACCAATCACGGTTCGGACGCCATCGAGCTCTACGGGGTCGAGGGCATGGCCGCGCAGCTGCTCATCGCCGAGCGGTCGATGCCAAATCTCGAGCTTCGTGAGTCGGGCAGCCACCGTGTTTGGCGGCTCACCGACAGCGGTGTAGCATCGCGAATCGAGCCACGACCGGGGCGTTGGGTGTGGCGGCGATTGGACACGTCCGAGTCGATGAGCTTTGACATCGCACCGGTGTTGCTCACTGAAATCGACCCCCAGAGCCCGATCGTTTTGCTCTATTCGCAACCCGATTGTGACGCTGGATCCTGGTGTGGCGAGATCATGTCCAACGCCGTCGACGCCACGCCTCGATAGATCTCCGAGGTTCGAAACCACCTCGTCTCGCCTGGCGAAAAACTTGGATCGAACCGCAACCTCGACACGACATTTTGATCTCATGCAAAAGGAGCTCTCGATGCGCTACTTGAGCCTAGTCGCCATCCTTCTCTTCACCCTGGTGGCCTGTGGTGGGGCGCCGGACGCTGCAACCACCGATACCGCCTCGGCTCCCGAGTCGAGCGCCGGCTCCAGCCCGCCAGGGGCCACCACCGCGAGTGGCCCCTGTGATCGGCTCACCGCCGCCGAAATCGCCGACGCCCTCGGCACCGACGCCAGCCTGGTCGGTGGCGGTGCGTCCAACGAGTACGGTTCGGGCTTCGCCGCCGACTGCGTCTGGGAGGTCGTGCACGATGGTCTCGAAGACACCGTCACCCTATGGATGCGCGAAGCCGGCGAGAAAAGTGCTCCCGACGCCTGGGATCGGGTCATCCAGGGTTATCTCGACAACGGCGAGACCTTTGGCAGCGTCACCATCACCCACGAGCCCGCCGACCTCGGTGGCGCCACCGGTGGCACCCTGTCGGCGGTCATCGGCAGCGCCTTCGTCAAATCGCGGATCTACTCCTGGCACGTCGACAACCAGACTTTGTATCGACTGACCCTCGCCCGCTCCTTGGAGGACGGTGGTGATCTCCCGGATCCGCCCGCCGAGACTTTCGACGCCCTGGTGCGTGGAGTGATGAACTAAGGCATCCCGAATGGACAACGAGTCGTACGCGGCTCTCGCAGTGGATCGAACCGAGCTCCTCCCGAGCTCGGTTTTTTGTTGTGTGGAGCCGGTGTTCGAGCGCTTGGCAGAGAGATCCACCTTGAAGATTGCATAATTAGCGATTTGAGTATAAGTTGGAGGGTAGTACTGGCCCTGCCGGCATCGCTTACCAAAAGCCGTAGCCACGGTCCGTCGTCACGACGGGTCGGTGAGCCATGCGGGTGGTGTTTCATTCATTTCGTCAGGAGGGATCCCATGATTCGTCGATGTCTTTTCTTCTTCATCCTCACGCTTTTCACAGTCTCCCCACTTCTCGCCCAGCCCGCCTCGCTGACCGCCGAGCCGGTGCCCGGGTGCGCGCTGGCCGAGCGTGAAGCCGAAACCGCTCGGCTGCTCGGTGGCTCGTCGGTCGAGCCCGTGCCCGCCGAGTGGAGCTTGCTCCACGACCTCTCCGTGCTGCCACGTGGACCGATCGAGATTCGCTACCACGTCGACGGCGAGCTCTACCTCGTGGAGACCGCTGATCTGATCGACGCGCGGCCGCCCCAGCGTGACCATCCCCGGGTCGAAATGGACATTCCCGAGGTGCTCGAGCTCCTCACCCTGCGTCCCGACATCGTGCGTCGTTTCCACCGCATGCACGAAGAAGGCACTCGGATCGAGGTCGAGCTCGTCACCGATCGATCGATCCTCGAACGTCTGTCCTTCGGCCAGGTCATGGAGCAGAGTGCCGCGCTCCGTCAGCAAGGGGCCTTGCCCGTCACCCTGCTCACCGAAGTCGCCGGATCCGGCGCCACCCTGCCGCCCGTGCCGCGACTCGCCACCCGCAACGGCTGCGGCTTCTGCACCTCCACCTCCGATTGTGACGACGTCGGCCCCTACGACGACGGCAAAGGCGATTGCACCACCTGTGGCGAATACGGCGTGTGCGATCCGGGTGGTTGCGCGTGTTCCAGCGTCATCAACACCTACTGGACCAGCTGGTTCGTCACCGGCTTCACCTATGTCGGTCCGTATCGTTGCATCGACTATTCCCATCCCGTCCCGGACAGCCGTGCCCTACGCGCGCAGGTCACCTACCGTCGCAACCAAGTTCGGGTGACCCGCACCTGCCCCAACTGCCCGTCCTGCTCGGGCTGCTACAACACCGAATCGATCATCAACTACCAAACTCAGACGCTCTACTGCTACGTCGATCAGAATACGAGTTGCTCTCCCGGCGACTCGACGATCGGCACCTGGGAGCTCTGTCCCTGAGAGCTGATGGCAACGAGCCGTCGCCAAGCGCGGCGGCTCGGCCTCAAGGCTGATCGACAAAGAACTGTCGCTCGAAGGTGAGCGATCGACCCGACGCGTCGGTGCCGGTCAGCGTCATCGTATGCGGGCCGTCGGCGAGCGTCGTCGTATCCAGCGTGGCCGACCAGCCCACCAGCGGGCACGTCGGGTCGGGCACATCGTGGTTGACATCACACGCTCCCTGCCAGGCGAGATCGAACGTCACCGCGTCGAGCGGCACCCCGTCCACCAGCACCCGCCGATCGTCCAGCCCGCCCGCGCCGAGCGCCCAGCCGTATACCGTCACCGCCGAGCCGGCGAGCGTCTGATGGTGCGCCGGCACATGCACCCAACCCTGTGGCGTCGGATTGTCGACCTGAAACGAGCGGGAAAACACATGCGTCAGCCCGTTCGCGCCGGTCATCGACATCCGCAGCGTGTGCGCGCCGTTCGCGAGGCCCGTCGTATCGAACGTTCCGTCGATACCCACCGCCGGGCACGCCGGATCGCCCAGCCAGGCATACGCCGCGCACGCTCCCGCCCGCGTCGATCCACGCGAAAACGAGCCGATCTGCGCCACCGGAACCTGTCCGTCGATCGACATCCAAAACGACTCCAGCCCGCCATCGCCCAGCGCCCATCCCACAATCGGCGCCGCCAACCCCGACATCACTTCCTGGTGCCGAGGCGCATCCAACCATCCGATCGGCGCGTGCGTCACCGTCACCATCACCTGCCGACTCGACACATGGCCGCACGCATCAACTGCCCGTGCCTCCAGCGCATACTCGCCCGAAGCCGCCGTCGACGCATCCCACGTCGCCGCGTACGGCGCGCTCGCATCACTGTGTACGAGCGTCCCGTCGACCAAGAACTCCACCCGTGCGATGCCCGAAGCATCCGATGCAGCTGCCACGATCGACACCGCTCCCAACGTCGTCGTCCCCGGGCTTGGTGACGTCAGCACGAGTGTGGGCGGCGTTGCATCCGACGTACACGGATCCGGCGGTGACTCCTCATAAATCGACACCGACCACCGTCTAGGCGCCACGTTCTCGCACCCATCCACCGCGCGCACCAACACCTCATGCAAGCTCCCCGGAGCCAGCCCCGAAGCGTCCCACGTCGTCCGCCACGGCGGAGCGTGGAGAAGCGCCAGCATCTGCCCATCGACAAAGATCCGCATCCGATCCACATCCGCATCGTCATCCACCGCCACCTCGATCGGCACCTGGTCTTGCACCGTCGAGTTGGGAAGGGGTGTGATCGGTGTAACGATCGGGGGCGTCGTGTCCGTGCAGCCGTTGTCGACCGTGAACGTGCGTTTGATCGCGGTCATGAGCGGGTAATTCCGTTCGTCGATCGCCATCAGCACGAGCTCATGAGTGCCGTTGGCCAGCTGACTCGTATCGAGAAAACCCGAGAATCCAACGCGGGGGCAATCGGGGTCGATGCCTTCGGGATGCTGACACGGACTGCTCGTCGCTGGTCGATGCCAGCCAAATGCGCTGAGATTGGCGGGCTCACCATCGATCCATGCAGCGATCTTGTGAACACCAGTCGGCGTCGCGGCCGTGCCACGAATCTCCATGATGCCGCTCATTACCTGATTCTCGGTTGGTGACGACAACGTCACCAGTGGTCCGATCCCAGACAGCACACGTGGAGGATTGTCCGGATCAAGGATCGACACCACCGAGCACGTAATCTCGATCGTCGACCCGAAACCATAGTCCTGCACCCGAGACACACAGATTTGTCGTGACACCCAAATCACACCGAGCTCGCAAGCTTCGGGAAGCAGGTCGCAAACGTCGATGTCGCCGATGATGTCTTCGATACAGATCTCGTCCGACTCGCACGGAGTGGGTGGTGGTGGAGGCGGCTCATCTGGAAGCTCGTTGAGCTCGTCGGCCAACTCACACTCCGCCGCGCTCGTCGACTTCGGAATCATGTTGCCGTCGCTGTCCACTGCGGCGGGGGTCATCATGAGGCCAGGGCCACAGCTTCCCGGCGGGTGTCCCATGCCAAGAAAATGTCCCAGCTCATGACCGAGAATGTCGCCCATGCCCCTCGTCGTATTCGGGCACGGGATGATCTCGTTCGCGTTCAGTCGACCGTCGCCGTTCACGTCTCTATATGTGTTCCTGAAGACGAAAACCGTTCCGCTACGATCAAAGAAAGCGCATACCTCAGGTGGACTATTCGCGTATTGTGACAGGTATTGAATGGTCAGCTCGAAGTCGCCATCGCCATCTGTCTCGAAATCTGGGATCGAGTGTCCGTCGCTATCGCAATTCGCGTTGTTCCAGTGATTCGCCGCAATGTCGAGAGCGCCGAGATGGTCTGATGGCCAATTCAGCACATTCATTCGCACTTTCGAAATTCCCTCGGGGGGCGAATAGTCCGACAGCTCAGCTACACACTGCGCATGACCGACTCCAGCGCTCGAGAAGATCAGTACGAACCAGACGAGGAGGCACTTTCTCATCGTGGGTTTGAGCCAATCGAGCTCTCGACCAGGGCGATGAGTTGATCGAGTGTTCGATTCGGTGGGAGATCGGAGAACGTCGACGATGCCTCGATCTCGCCGCTCTTGCGCTCGATCACGATTCCCTCGACGGTCATGATGTCGCCTTCCAAAAGATGTGTGGGAAAGACCAGCACCCGTTCGCCAACTTCGGGAAGCTCGGGATGTCGCCGATCGTGGGTACAGTAGGTTTTTCCATCCATGTCGAATCGAGCCGTGTTGATGTGCAAGTAATAATCGTGGCCGATGTCTAAACGAGGGTTCTTTTTGAGGAAACGAAACTCCTCGATCTTGACCAGGGTTCCTAGAGACCGGCCGATCAAGCCCGGTGTCTTGTCGACGACGGTGCCTACAAGGATGTGCTGCGTGACGTCGATCGCTTCTTGGAGCTTGCTCCAGGAGACTTGTGAACCGATCGTATGATCGACCCAGACATCGTTTTCATCGATACATTCACCACGAGACACGCGAGCCGCATGATCTTTCAGTAGCTCTCGAACGTAGGGCACGATGAAGGTTCCGTCGACCTCGCCAGCCGTGTGGAGAACGAGATCAGCGCGCACCCAGAAAGGGTACGTCTCGCCCTCGATCGCCCATTGGCCCAACGTAGATGGCATGTTGGCGACGATTGGCGAGCCAGCTAGGCTGAGAACGATCGCCAAGAGAAGTAGCTTTTTCATTGAGAGCTCCTGGGTGAGGTCGAGTGGTTTTCGATGGCTATGGAAGATGATGGAGTAGCCACGAAAGAGGTGCGGCGTGATTGTAGTTCTTCGTCGAAGCTTGTGAGGGTCAGTAGGCGTTTAGTGGTCGCTTCGACTTCCAGCAGGCTCTTGCTGCCCGTGAGATAAGACAGTGTTGATGAGGTTTCGAGCTCGCCGTCGATGCGTTCAATGACCAAGCCTTGAATCGTCACCGTGTCGGCATGAAGAATATAGGTGGGAAAGACGATCACTTCGTCGCCGATATTCGGCGGATCGGGGAGGCGTGGATCTTCTACACAGAACGTGTCACCGTCCACATCGAATCTTGCGGTGGCGATATGAAGGAAATACTCGCTGGAGGCATCGAGCAGCGGATGTTTCTTCAGGAACTCGATTTCGCCGAGCCTCGCCAGCGTTCCGAGCGATTCGGAAAGCAACCCCGGAGCCGCGTCCAGGACTTTTCCTTTGATGATGTTGGGTGTCTTGTCGATCGCCTCTTCGAGAGAATTCCAGCGCACCTCGGGGACATTCGTGTTGACGACCGTAAGAAGCTTCTGGTCGATACAGTTGCCTTGGGTGAAGAGCCCGAGTCGTGCTTCGAGTGTCTTGCTCAAGCTGGAGTCGAGAAGGCTGCTTTCCACTTCACCGGATCGTTGAAAGACAAGATCGGCTCGCACCCAAAATGGGTGACCGGTGGAGAGACTCCCCAATGTCGCTGGCATGTCCGCCGAAGTCGGCGTACCGGTCAGGAGCAGTCCCAGGCTCATGATCACAAGAAGCAGCCGTTTCATTGGAATCTCCATGATGGGTCCGAGGAGTTGGCGAGAGCGGCGAGATATTGATGAATCGTAGCTTCCGACTGTGGCAGTGATGTGAATGCATCATCGACGTTCTCGACATATTGCGGCGCCAAGTCGACGGTCCCATTGGCCCGAAGGATGATGATCTCCGGTTCGGAATCGAGCTCGATATAGGTGTCGTGATGACGAAGAATCCGTTCTTCGACGAAGAGAATCACCTCGTCGCCAACTCCAGGTGGTTGAGGGAATCGATGGTCGGTCTTGCAGTATTGGTAGCCTCGGATCTCCATGTCTCCGATAGGAAACGCGAAGTAGACGACCTCTCGATCCAGCACCGCGCCGTGGATCGTCTCGACCGGTAATGCTCGAAAGAGCGTTGCTGGATAGTGACTCCAGTGAAGGCCCATCTCTTTGCCTGTCACCCGCAACCTGATGATTCGCTGGTTCTCGCGCGTCGATTCCCGCAGACTACGCGGTGGAATATCGGGAGCCTCGGAAAAAACAACTTGGCGTTTTGCGATACAATCCGACGCATCGATCGTGGAATATTTTGCAAGAAAGTCGAAGTGACTGTTCAAGCTTCCGCTCAACTGCTCGCCATAGATTTCGGTCTTGAAAGTCCCTGTCTCATCAAGGGCATGCGACGCCGCCACCCAGATGGGCATCTTTCGATACTGGGACTCGATGACATTGGGGATGCCCGAGTCCGCGTAGATCGGTGGCTGCGGAACAAAAGCTACGAGGAGGAGAAGGATCCATCGGTGGAAGGCGATCATCGTTGGTTTCCAGATGAAGAGTCTTCGAGCAGGAACGATCTAAGCTGAGTCATGAGTTCATCGATCGAGGGGATAGTAAGGGTTTCGTCGCGAAATTGCGGTGCGAGCTCGATGGTGTCGTCATGGCCGAAGATGATTACCTGCGGTTCGGAGGCTAGGCGAATATATTGATTGACCCATAGGTCGAGCTCATCGATGAGCAGAACGACTTCCTCACCAACCTCGGGCAGCCGGGGATATCGCTCGTCCGTTTTGCAGTAGAGATTGCCACCAATTTTCAGCTCGGCGACCGGGAACGCAAAGAAGTAAACGTTGTGATCGAGGAGCTTTCCATGGATTTGTTCTACGAGCTCAGCTCGGAACAACGTCCCTGGGTTGCCAATGTCCGCGAGGCCAACTTCGGACCCGGTCACGAGGAATCGGGCGATCCGGTCTGCTTCCCGCGTTGCAGCCGAGAGAGTCCCGGGTTTCAAGGCACTATCTGGGTTCGGCACACGCCCAAGCTGCCTACAACCATCGACTGGAGTCAGTCGTTCCGCCGTGAACGTTATCCGGTTCTTGAACGTAATCCTTGGGCCAAGCGGGTAAATGTCCTCGTTGAGCTCGCCGTTTGGGTCGACCGCCACGTCCAGCGCTACCCAGTACGGAACCGCTTGATCGGCTCGACTCTCGATGATGTCGGGGATTCCTGAAGCACCCACCGCCGCCGAGCTGAGCAGGAGGGAAGCTGCTGTGAGAAGAATCAGATGCCGCAACGTCGTGCCTCCGATTGGTGTCGAGTCCATGACGATCTGTCGGTTCATAGAGCAAGTCCCATGCCGTGTCGCCAGAGACGACTCTGGCTAAGCATACAAAGATCCGCTGGCTGGGCGGCGATTTGGCTGAGTGGGTCATAGTTTTGCGTCAGGTTCATTCTCAAGGTTGAGAAAATCCGTTCTCAACCTTGAGAATCGCTGCAAATGACCGAATGAGCCGGCTCGGTCGCGATTCACATTCTGAAATGGCAATCTGGAGGGTTGCGATGGGCTCTGGCGGGATTTCGGAGCGATCGAGGCGCTTTCGATGGCCGCTTGAACCGTTTCAATGCCTTACAGGGCGATGTGATGGCCGCTTACAGCGAAAAATCGGCTTCGAGAGTGGTAAGGGGCCTTGGGCCGGTGCCCCGAGGGGCGTTACGGAGGTATCGCCTCCTGGGCCGGTGTCCCGAGGGTGCGTTACGGCAGTATCGGGCTTCGGGCCCGTGGCCGAAGAGGCGTTACGGCGGTATGAGGGCTCGGGCCGGTGACCCGGGAGGCCGTTACCGGTTACCGGTGTGGCCTGAGTTGGCTTCTTGGATGCCGTTGGGCGAGTGCCGCATCTGAGATTTCTCGCGAAGGATTATACATTAATGCTGGCCTGATTGCATGTATATGAGAATGATTATCGTCTGAGTTGAATGTGGAGTTGGAGTTCAAGCGGTCTGAAGGGCTGGGTGCTTTCGTAGCGCTCGGGTAACCTTCGGTCAGTTCGTTTGCAACGCTGCACCGGTGCTTGGTACCAGCTCGAATGAGGAAGTTTGCGAGGGTTATGTGGATCCAGCTATCACTTTTTTGATTCCCGAATCATGATCATGTCGCCGATTGGAGGAGATGCGATGGCAGTAGCGGTGAGGTCCGTGGCTACCGGAAAGGCGGTCGAGATGTGGGATGTATTCATTTCCTATGCGTCTCCGGATCGATATCACGCTGAAGACTTGGCTGATCAGTTGACGAACGAGGGCTGGAAGGTCTATTTCGATCGGAACGAGCTCGAACCTGGCGATCGATGGGACGACGAGCTTGAGGCCGTACGTAGCGCACGGATCGTTGCGGTGTTGCTATCCGAACACAGTGACAGAGCGCATTTTCAACGCGAGGAGATTCATCTTGCGATCGAGCTCGCGCGGCAAGGAGAGCTTCAGGTTGTTCCGGTGTATCTAGAGGGTAAACCCAGTGAACCGGCACCCTGGGAGTTTGGGCTACGCAGTTATCAACGTATCGACTGGCGTGAGCGCGGCGTGCTTGGTACGGCACGTAGTTTGGCAGGTAGGCTGTATGAGAATGCAGGAGATCGTGAGGTCGACTTCCAATGCGCTCGCCAGAGCGTTGGCGACGTTTTGCATGGGGCTGCGCTCCGTATCGATCGAACACGGCAGTGGGATCCACTTCGTCGAATCTGCTCGTCAGAGCAAAGTGCTTTCTTCCTGCTCCATGGGCTACGGCGGCAGAATCTCGATCTTTTCGTTTCGCGTATCTGGCACTACCTGGGACCTGAATGTGGTCACCATTATCACTCGGTAATCGTTCCGCGCCGGATCGAATTCGCCACTCCACGTAGCGCGGAAGCGTGGGAAAACAACCTGCGTCATGGACTGGCGCGAGAAGGCTCGGGGCAAGGGACAGCGGATGATCTTCTCCGCGAGACGGCCCGACATAGCCCGGTTTTTCTTGTTGTTAGTCGGGTGCCGATTTCATACCACGAAGAGGGCCGGAACGGCGGTTTGGACGATGTCGAGATCGAAGCCCTCGAGGGCTTTCTGAGCGATCGTTTTCCAAATTTGCTCGGCAGCGCGGCCAAGGGTCGGCATCCGGTTCATGCGCTTGTCGCGACGCACTACGACCATGAAGACGATTCCCTGGTCGAGCGTCTCGACGAGAAGGCTGTCTTGGGGTGCCAGCGACACGGGGTGCACTACCGAAAGCTGCCCCAGCTCAAACCGCTCGAATGGGACGATGTCGAGCACTACCTTGAGAGCTTTGCCAAACGGCCTCCTCGCAAGCTCATGCGTGAGGTGAAGCAGGCGTTTGAACAGCTGGATCGTGACGACATGGAGTTTCGTGAAGTGCTCGATCTTCTCGCCAATATGCTCGATTGAGATATCTCAT
>JBCDBH010000129.1:0-14473 GCA_039184055.1 Acidobacteriota bacterium | reverse complement strand
CGCCAGGTAGGTGCCTTCGTCACCCCGGATCTCGGGAGCGGGACGGCGAAAGGCACTGGTCACCACCAACGCGCCGATGACCAACACCGCCAAAATGACGGCGATACGATCCGATCGACTCACCCGGTGCGTCCACGCAGAAGGCCGGTGTGTCCACGCAGAAGATAGTACATCTGCGGTTCGAGACCGGTGGTGGCGAGCAGCCGGGCGGTCAGCCGGCCGAGAGCGGGGAAGCGTTTGAGCACTCGACGCGGGCCGGTGAGCGGCGCTTCTTTATCGGCGATGATGCGCTCGACCAAGGCTGGAAAGAGGTTGTGTGGCGCCGCGCCGAGGCGTTTCGCGCGGCCGCGAAAACGCCACGCCGAGACGTGGTAGACGTGGTCGAGAATGGCTTTGATGCTGCGTAGAGACCGGCGCTTGCCGGTGGCGGCGAGAAAGGGCCACGCCACCCATCGATCGAGCGGCGCCGGCAGACTGCCGGCGAGCGGCGCGTTGACGTGACCGACCTCGAACGGAAACGCGGCGTTGGGACCAAAGGCGACAAAGGCTCGTTCGCCGACCCGCAGGATGTGATCCATCGCGCGGCGCCAGTCCGGAACGTGCTCGAGCATGAAGGCGGTGACCACCAGCTCGAAATCGCCATCGCGGAACGGCAGAGCTTGCGCGTCGGCACGCACGCACGCGATGTCGCGGCGCGGGCTTTTGAAGGCTTCGGGGTAGGTGATCGCCAGATTCGCCACCACCGCGCGTCGCGGCTTGAAGCGTTCGGAGAGCACCCGGGTGAGCCCCGGGAAATTGCCACCCAGCTCGAGCAGAGAGTCGACCGAGTCGATATGGGGCGTCAGGATGTCGACGTATTTACGTTTGTTGTCGCCGTACATCTCGGCGACGATGTAATCGCCTTCGCTGTGGGCGCGGGCGCGTCGGTCGTCGCTGAGCTCGCCGTCGATCGTCCACCGCGCCACCGCGCGCCGCCGAATCTCGGCTTCGAGCATCGCCGGATCGACCATCTCGGGCTCGACGGTCCGCGTATCGACGGTGCGTTCGAGCACCGCGCGCTCGTCGTCATTCCACCACGACGGCGCGAGCAGCCGTGGAATCTCGTCGAGCACCGGGTAGCGAAACGCGCCATCGGTGCTGGCGAGCACACCGTCGACGATGTGCTCGTCACCATCGAGTGAGAAACGGCTGTGTACCGCCGCCACGTCGAGCGGTTGATGGCTCGCCGGACATTGCAGGTGGTCGAGGAGAGAGCGGCGCATGACGGTGCGATCGTATCGCGCGACGACTCCGATCGCACCGTCCAACTCTCGCTTGCTACCTCAGTAGCGCCAGATCGCGGTCAGACGCGCCGAGCGCTCTTCCACGGGATGGAAGTGCACGTCTTCGACGCCGTCGGCGGGCTCACCCAGAAGACGCGAGGCGTAGAAATACTCGATGTCCGAATCCTCCGAGTCGAGGAGGTTGAAGATATCGAGCGCGACCTCGAGACCGTTGGCGAAGCGATAGCCGAGCCGTGCGTTGACCAACGACGACGACTCCCATTCGACCGAGCCGTCCTCGATCAAGGGAACATCGCCGAAATAGCGCCAGCGCAGAGCGCCGAAGAAGTTACCGACGTCTTCGAACGACAAACCGGCGGCGATGGTGGTGCCGATGGCGCCCGGGATCTCGTTGGCATTCGACGGTTCCTCGGTGAATTCGCCGTCGGTCAGCGTGACGTCGAGATCGATCGCCAGCTGGGGGTTGATCTGGTAGAAGTTGGCCAGCTCGATACCGACGCGGCGGCTGGCGCCGTTGGCTTCGGTGGCGCCACCGTCACCGACGAAGACGAGCTCCGAGTCGAGCTCGAGCGCGAACACCGTCACGGTGGTCTGCAGACCCGGAAAGAACGTGGTGCGAAAGCCGATGTCGGCGCCGGTGGCGCGCACCAGTGGCTCGACCGGTGTCGCCGGCTCACCGGTGGTCGGATCGACCCGGATCACCGTGCCACGCGCGTCGTTGGAATGAAAGCCGTAGCCGAAGTTGACGTACACCTCGGTCGACTTCCACGGACCGAAGATCAGGCTCACCTTCGGGCTCAGCAGGGTGTCGCTCTCGCTCCCCGAATTGATCGGCAGGTTGGCGCTGACGTCGGCGTCGAAGTAGTCGGCACGGAGGCCGAAGCGAGCCCGGAAGGTGTCGCTGAACTGCACCGACGCCTCACCCCACACACCGGCGGTCAACTGCTCGATCTCGTCGTCACGCACCGTCGCGATCCGGGTCAGCTCGCGAGTCCGAAACAGCCCGTTGTCGATGTCGTCGTAACGAAACGACACGCCGGCGCTGGTCTCGACCCGCCGGTCGCCCATGTTGAGCAGCCACGAGCGACGGAGGTCGAGACCCGCCGTAACGCGCTCGTCGGCCTGTTCGAATTGGTCACCGTTGTCGGGATCTTCGAGGAAATAGGTGAAATTCGACACCAGGCCGAAGTCGTAGGCCATGACGTAGCCGCTCAACCGGGTGTAGCGATTGTCGTCACCACGATGGACGTGTGCCGACAGGCTGAAGCGTTTGGTGTCTCCACGCGGGCCGGGATCGATCAGATCGAAACGGTCGATCAGGCCACTTTCGACCGCGCGACGCGGGATCTGGTCGGTGGACAGCCAATCAGCGTCGTAGGCCATGGCGGTGATGCCGTAGCCGCGCTCGACCGTGCCGCCGGTGTAATTCACCAGCGCCTTGTAGCCTTGGTATTCCTCCTCACGGGTCCAGGGGCCGTTCTGGTTGAAGAGCTCGATGCCGGCCACCAGGTTGTTGCCGTCGATCTCGAAGCTGTCGGCCCACAGGAGGCGCCCGAATTCGTACGAGCCACCGGTGATCTGGAGCCGGCCTTCGGGAAGCGAATCGACGATTTCCATGTCGACCCCGCCAGCCGCTGAGAAGTCACCCTGATCGGCGAAATACGGTCCCTTGCGATAGCGCACCCGGTCGACCAGCTCGGGAATCAGGAAGCTCAGATCGGCGTAGCCCTGACCATGGCCGTGAGTCGGCATGTTCACCGGCACCCCGGCGACGCGGACGCTGAAATCGGTGCCGTGATCGAGATTGAAGCCACGGATGAAGAATTGATTGCCCTTGCCACCACCCGAGTGTTGGGTCGCGACCAAACCGGGAGTGGTTTCGAGCAGCTCGCCGGGACGAAGAATCGGTCGTTTGGCGAGATCGAGCCGGCCGGTGGAACCTTCGGTCGCCGAGCTGGCGATACCGACCAGATCGTCGGCGCGTTCACGTACCTCGACCTCGTCGTAGATTTCCAAGGGTTCGTCGCTGGTTTCGGGATCGTGGGCTTGGATGGCGAGGGGGAAGAACAGCGTGGCGCAAAGCACCACGGCAAAGAGACCCGAGAGTCGGGAAAAAGACATGAGACACCTTTCGTGGCGAACCCGGCGGGCGGGCACGCGAATCGGACACACACAGACTTACTTCGCCCTCATGTCTCACGATGATGGTGAAACGCGCGGGCTAGCCGCTTTCGTGGCGGCAAAACAACATGGCGAGCCATGGCACTCGAGGGTGCGATGGAAAAGCAAGCGAGATCGAACCTGGCGTCATCGACGCCTGGTCGGATCCGGGTGCGAGGTCAGCTCAGGCTGTGTGGCGGTGCGCGTGAGCCACCCGGAAGCCGGGGTAGGGAACGGGTGCTCGGATCGTTGCCGGGTAGGGCGACGCGGTCGGGTGAGGTGACCGAATGAAGAGGGAGAGCGGTACCGGACGACGCGGTTAGGAGCTCGAAGCCTCCGGTGAGGAGAAAGGTGCTGTCGTGCTCGCCCGCGGGGGCTTCGGCTGGTGATTCGTCGTGATGGTGGTGAGCATGGTGCCCGTGAGCGTGGTGGTCGTGGGCATGATGGTGATCGTGGGCATGGTGCTCATGAGAATGATCGTGCGGCCCGAGAAAGACGTGATGGTGGTGGACGAGTCCATCGGGAGATCCGTGGATGTGACGACCCGGACTCAACACCTCGCTGGCAAAGCTCACCAGCATCGTCGCGGTGAGGCAAAGGGCACCCATGTGCGCCGGATGCAGCGCGCGGAGCTCCATGAGTCGCTTATACTGAAAGATTCGCCTCACATCGTCAGTATAGCGATCCAAGCTCGATTTGGATGTTCGGGCGGGGATCTTTCTATGACTTTCGGCCATAAAAGTGAAAAGCCGACCGGGAGATCCCGGTCGGCTTTTCTTCGACGATCGACGAATCGGTCGTCGCGTCGGTCTCAGAAGCCCTGGATCACAGCGCGCTGGAAGAGCTCGTAGGGACCACGCACGAACTTCTCGGCGGTGACCCCGGCACCCGCGGTGCCTTCCTGCTCGGCATCCCAGCTGTCGCGATCGAGCGCGGCGAGAGGCTCGAGGTTTTTACGCTCGAGGCTCTTGTTCAGCTTGGCGAGACGCTCACCGAGCATGCCCTCGAAGCCCTCTTCGGCGGCGCGTAGCTTGCCGCTGTAGAGCTCGAGCTGCGCCAGCTGGGTGTCGGTCGGACGACCCGAGTAGCCGACGATATCGCCGTAGACGATACCGAGCTTCTCGCGCAGCTTCTCTTCACCGGACAGCCAGCCGGCCTCGCTGGTGGCGACCAGACCGGTACGCTTCGACTCGAGGTCGTCGGCGTAGGCGGTGAGGTCGTCGGCGAGACGGCCCGTGCTCTGCTCGGCCCGGGCCTGCGCACCGTCGCGGAGCTCGGTGATGCGGTCGACCAAGAAGGTGAGATCGGCGAGACGATCGTAGACCTCGAGAGCCTTCTCTTGCTGCATCAGACGGTCTTCTTTGCTGTGCGGGTTACGCGGATCGGGCACCAGCTCAACCGTGCCTTCCAAGGTCTCCTTGCCCTTGATCAGCTTCACCGTATAGGTGCCCTCGGGCACGCTCGGGCCGGCGAAGGCTGGGATCAGAGCGGTCGCCGGTGGGACCTTCGGTGGCGCTAGCTGCATCGGCCAGTCGACCCGGTTGAGACCCGGACGCTTGCGACCCGGCAGGGTGGTGATCAGCTCACCGTCCTGACCATAGATCTCGACCTTGAGATCGCCGAAGAGGTGGCGTTTCTTGAGGAAGTAGGTGATCGAGGCGGCCTGCGGCGGGTTGGCACCGACGAATTCACTCGGGTTGCCACTCGACAGGCTGCCACCGATGATCATCGGCGCCGGACGCGAGTCGAGTAGAGCGACGTCCTGATCGAGCGCTTCAGGGGTGAGCTGACGCAGCACCGTGATGTCGTCGATGATGTAGATGCCACGGCCATGGGTACCGATGACCAAGTCGTGCTCGGTCGGGTGGATCACCATGTGGTGCACCGCGACCCGCGGCAAGCCCTCTTTGAAGCGCGCCCAGGTGGTGCCGGCGTCGAGACTCACGTAGAGACCGAACTCCGAGCCGAGGAAGAGCAGGTTCGGATTGACCGGATCCTGAATGATGTGCCAGAGATAGCCCTCGATGTCTTCGGTGACCAGCGAGGTCCACGTCGCGCCGTAGTCGGCGGTATGGAACACATAGGGGGCCATGTCGCCGGTGCGATGACCGTCGAAGGTGACGAAGGCGCTGCCGGCATCGTGATTCGACGCGTGCACCGACGACACCCACGTACCCTCGGGCACGCCCGGGATATTGGCGATGACGTTGGTCCAATTCTCGCCACCGTCACGGGTCACCTGGACATGACCATCGTCGGTGCCGACCCAGATGACGCTGGCGTCCTTGGGCGACTCGGCGAGGTCGTAGATCGTGGCGTTGTTCTCGGCGGTCGAGTTGTCGACGGTGAGACCACCGGTGATCGCCTGACGTTGACGCTGCGGGTCGTCGGTGGTCAGGTCGGGGGAGATGGTGCGCCATGATTCGCCCCGGTCGTTCGACACGTGCACGTACTGCGAACCGTAGTAGAGCCGCGTCGGATCATTGGGCGAAATGTGCATCGGCGTGTTCCAGTTGAACCGCAGATCCTCTTCACCTTCGCTGGCGTTCGGCTTGATGCTCTTGATCTCGAGCGTGCGCCGGTCGAGACGTTGGAACATGCCGCCCTGGTATTCGACGTAGATGTAGTTCGGGTCGACCGGATCGACCAAGACCCAGAAACCATCGCCGACACCGATCGGTTCCCAATCACGCGCCTGGATACCGCCCGGGCTCCGCGACGGACCCATCCACGAGTTGTTGTCCTGGAGACCACCGTAGACCCAATAGGGCCACTGGTTGTCGACGCTCACCCGGTAGAACTGCGAGATCGGCAGGGTCTCGGCGTGACGCCAGTTGTTGGCGCGGTCCTCGGAGACATAGAGGCCACCATCCGTGCCGAGCACGACCTGATGCGGGTTTTCGGGGTTGATCCAGATGGCGTGGTGATCGGGATGCACGGCGAAGCCGAAGCCCGAGCCCATCAGACTGGTGAAGGATTCACCGCCGTCGTTCGAGATACCGAGGGTGAGACCCGGCTTGTAGACCCGGTTGTGATCGGTCGGATCGATCACCATCTCACTGAAGTAGAACGGCCGGACGCTGACGTTGAGCGACGAGTTCATCCGCTCCCAGTTGCGACCCGAGTCGTCGGAACGGTAGAGCGCGGTATCGGCCTTGGCCTCGACCGTCACATAGACACGGCTGGGACGCGACGGCGCCACGGCGACCGCCATCCGGCCGAGATCACCTTCGGGAAACCCCTCGTGAATCGTCTCCCAAGTCTCACCACCATCGGTGCTCTTGTAAAGACCGCTGCCCGGGCCACCGGACTCGAAGAAATCGGGATAGCGGCGGAACTGCCACATCGCCGCGTAGAGGATCTCGGGCTCTTGCGGATCGATGTCGAGGTCGGCGCAACCGGTGTCGGCATCGACCTCGAGGACGAGCTCCCAGGTTTCGCCACCGTCGGTGGTCTTGTAGACGCCGCGTTCGCCACCGCTCGACCACAGTCGACCGAGCGAGCAGACGTAGACGATGTCGCCATCGGTGGGATCGATACGAATGGCGCCGATACGCTCACTGTCTTCGAGACCGACGAGCTTCCACGAGTCACCACCGTCGGTCGATTTGAAGACACCTTCACCGACCGAGACGCTGTTACGGACCCACGGCTCACCGGTGCCGACCCAGATGATCTCGGGGTTGGACGGGTCGACGCGGACGGCGCCGATCGATTGCGTGTGGTCGTCGAAGATGGGCTCGAAGTTGATGCCGGCGTCTTCGCTCTTCCACAGACCGCCACTGGCGGCGCCGGCATAGATGGTCACGGGATCGGTGGGTACGGCGTCGAGCGACGCGATTCGGCCACTCATTTCGGCGGGGCCGATGGCGCGCGCGGTCAGACCGCCGAAGCTATTCGAAGTAAAGGGGGCGGCGCTGGCGAGACCGGCGCCGAGCATGGCGGCACACGCGGCCACCACGAGAATGCGGCTCGAGAACTGATCTTTCATCGTGTTCCTCGGATGCTGGGTACAGATAAGGAACAGGCGCGCAAACGCGCGCCCGTGCAAGAAAGAAACGGACTTTCTTCAGGAAGGGACGCGAGCGTGGGCTCAGCCTTCGGCGCCGGCCTCGGCCGGAGCTTCGACCTCAGGCATGGCGAAGTCGCCGTCCGGGATGTCCTGGTTGACTTCGATCGACTCGATGGTGACGATCTGACCGGCGGGCGCGCCGACGGTGCCCATCTCGAGCGAGTGCGGCATCAACACGCCACCGACCTCTTTGTAGTCACCGAAGGTGGTGGCCATCTCGACTTCCATGCCCTGCATGTTCTGCTTCTGAACCGATTTGAACTCGAGGAAGTAGTCGGTGTCGAGATAGAGGTCGACGATGTCGCCGCTCTTCTTGGTGATCTTGAGGTGATGCGCTGGGGTGCCGTCGATCTCTTCTTGACCAACGTACTCGACCGCGTGGCCCTTGTCCTTGTAGTCGATCAGCATGCCGTCGAAATCGGTCTGCTCGACGATCATGTTGAGCTGATCATCAGCCATCTTCTCCGGGGTGTCTTTGCCCATGAACGGCATCACGAACCAGCCGGTCTCGCCATCGTAAGCCTGAACCGCGGTCATACCCTGCATGGTGAATTCGATACGGAGCTTGTTGGGACGCTCCCAGGCGTAGACGATCGGGGCTTCCATACCGCCCATGTTCATCGCGCCCATCATCTTGGCGCTCTCGATCGCCTTGATCGCGTCCATGCCGCCACGGGCTTCGACGTTCTTGGCGATGATGTCGTCGACACTCATTTCCTCGGCGGCGATGGGGAGCGACACCAGGAGAAGACAGAGCAGCGTCCAAAGGACCTTGGTGTGTTTCATTGAATTGGCCTCTCGTTTCTTGTCAGTTGACGGATCGCGCCGAGCGGAGATCGGTCCGAGCAAGGCGCGTCGGGTGGATGTGTGTGGCAAAACGGAATGCGGGCGAGCCGCGCACAGATCCCCCCATGGCCTTTACGTACAGGAGGAGCCTGGGTTTCTCGAAATCCCGGCATTTCCGGTGGCGGAGGGTGGGAAGACGCGTCGCGCGCTCTCGACATCGATCGTCTATACGCGGCGCGCGTGTGCCTATTCATTGTATCGCGCTTTTTTCGATGGTCGCGGCTGGTGCTTCTCGGACCCGATGCCATGCCACCAGGCGAGCGGCCCGATCATGAAATAGACCAGGCCGGGAAAGCCGAAGTGCAAGCCGACGCCCAGCCAAGCGATGGCCACCGACAGCAGACCGACCACGGAGAAGATGGCGTAGTGTCGGCTCAGAAAGGCGGCATCCCAACGATCACGTGGCTCGAGCTCGAGAGTGTCGGCACATTGCCATGCACGTCGATAGAGCAACGCGATGAAGAGAAAGAGGCCGGTAAACCCGAGGCCGTAGAGCACGAAGAGCTCACCGAGCTCGGCCGAGCTGGCGATCGCTGGCGTCGTGTCTTTCCCGCCCACGCCAGCGAACGTCTCGAGCAGGGCACGGACGACGAATTTGAGCGGATAGACATAGAAGAGCACGACGAAGAGCAGACAGGCGTTCAGGACGACCGTCCACGTGTCTTCGAGCGGAAAACGGCGAAAGATGGCGTTGTGGATCGCCCAGATGGTGATCAAGACGGCGAAGCTGACCGCGAAGGCGGCAAAGCCGTGAAGGTCCTGGCGTAGCGCAGCGTACGAGTCGGGTACTTCGAGCGACACCACCAGGAGCGTCGCCGAAAACGCAAAGACGGCATCGCTAAAGGATTCGAGTCGGCTTGGCGAAGACCTCCTGAGCATGACCTCAGTGTGCCATGACCTCGAACCGGTCGATCGTGACGGCTGTCATGTGATCACGCTGACAAACGTGCGATTCAAACCAGACGTCGTCACGAAAACGCCGTCACGTCGATTCGAGCTCGATCACCACCTTGCCCAGATGCTTGCCGGCGGCGAGATGCGCGAATGCATCAGGTGCCTCGGCGAAGGGAAAGACGCGGTCGACCACCGGTTCGAGTTGGTGCGCGGTGATCGCCCGATTCATGTCCACGAAGCTGTCACGGCTCGCGACCAGAACGCCCTGGACGCGGATGTTCTGCATCAGGATCGGCACCACGTCGAGCTTGTCTTGGCGTCCGGAGAGCACGCCGATCATGCTGATGTGGCCGCCGATCCGCACCGCGCGCAACGACTGCATGAGCGTGCCCGAGCCACCGACTTCGACGACGTGGTCGACGCCGCGTCCTCCGGTCAATCGCCGTGCCGTCTTGCCCCAGTCGGGATCGTCGCGATAGTTGATCGTCTGCCAAGCGCCGAGCTCACGGGCCCGTTCGAGCTTGACGTCGCTCGACGAGGTGACGATCACCTCGGCACCGAGCAAGCACGCGAATTGCAACGCGAAGATCGACACGCCGCCGGTGCCCTGCACCAGCACCACATCGCCTGCTTTGACGTCGGCCTGGGTCACCAGCGCGCTCCACGCGGTGAGCGCGGCGCATGGCAGGGTGGCGGCGGCGGCGTCGCTCAGATGCTCGGGTACCGGCACCACGCCATCGGCGCGCAAGACGCGCTCGCTCGCCAACATGCCGTCGAGCGGGCCGCCGAGCGATCCACGCACCTTGTCGGAGCTGGGTGGCCCACCCGACCAGGTCTGGAAGAAACAGCTGGCGACCCGTTCACCGACCCGCGCCGGATCGACTCCCGGGCCCACCTCGACAATCTCGCCCGAGCCGTCTGAGCACGGGATCAGGGGCAGCGGCTGACGCGGGTTGTAGTGGCCTCGGATCATCAGCAGGTCGCGATAGTTGAGCGACACCGCGCGGACTTTCACCCGCACCTCGCCCGGACCGAGCTCCGCCGGTGGCCGTTCGGTCTGATGGAAGTGATCGAAGCCGAACGAGTCGCGAATTTCCCAAGCTTGCATCGTAAGTCCAGATCGGGTCGCGCGAGACCGCTAGACGAGATTCTCGGGATTGAGCGGTTCGAGCGCGGGCACCACGAAGCGGCCGTCCTTACGGATCAGCACATCGTCGAAGTAGATCTCGCCACCACCCGTTTCGGGTGTTTGTCGCAATACCAGATCCCAGTGGATCTCACTCCGGTTGCCATTGTCGGCTTCTTCGTAGGCCTGGCCCGGCGTGAGGTGGATGCTGCCGGCGATCTTCTCGTCGAAGAGGATGTCGCGCATCGGAGTGGTGATGTGGGGATTGAAACCGATCGCGAACTCGCCGGTGTAGCGCGAGCCTTCGTCGGTGTCGAGCACGGTGTTGAGCGCCTCGGTGTCCGAGCTCGTGGCGTCGACGATCTTGCCTTGCGCGAAGGTCAAACGAATGTCGTCGTAGGACCGGCCTTGATACACCGTCGGGGTGTTGAATTGAATCGTGCCCTCGATCGAGTCGCGCACCGGGGAGGTGAAGACCTCGCCATCGGGAATGTTGCGATGACCGTCACACGGTACGGACGGGATGTCTTTGATCGAGAAACGCAGGTCGGTGCCCGGGGCGACCAGGCGCACGCGATCGGTGCGGTTCATCAGCTCGGCGAGCGGCTGCATGGCGCGTGACATCTTGGCGTAGTCGAGGGTGCAGACGCGGAAGTAGAAATCCTCGAACTCCTCGGTCGGCATCTGCGCCAGCTGCGCCATCGAGTCGGTGGGCCAGCGCAGGACCACCCATTTGGTCTTCTTGACCCGGCGTTCGAAATGCACCGGCTTGCGGTACAGCGATTCGTACATCTGCATCTTCTCGGCGGGCACATCCGACCACTCGTTGATGTTGAGCCAGCCACGCACACCGATATACGCCTGCATCTTTTCCATGCCGAACGCTTCGATCTCACCCATGGTTCGCATCTGATCCGTGGAACCGACCAACATCAAATCCCGGGTCACGCTGTTGCTTTTCAGCAGGACGATGGGATGACCACCCGCGTCGGCGGTCGCGCGTACCAGGGCACGCGTGAAGTCGTGGGGAATGTCGATCGACTCGATCAATACGTTCTCACCCGGTTGGAGGTCGCATGAATAACGCACCAGCAAGCGAGCCAGCTCGGCGTAACGTGGGTCGGACATGGATCGTGCTCCTGAATGACGAGAGGTCGATGAAAGACTAATCGACTGGGCCGTCTAGGTTATCGCCTCGCGGGGTATTTCAGAAACGACAAACGCCCGCCGAGACGGCGGGCGTTGACGCGATCGGTCGTGTGCTCGATCGGGAAGAAGGTGGTCACACCGCTACGACACCGTCGGCGCTACCGTAGCGATTGGGCACGAACTTGTCGGGCTCGTCGTCGTTGGTCCACACTTCGCCGTCGACCAGGTAGCGGAAGCGGTAGTCGCGTCCGGAGTCGAGCGAGACGGTCAGGCTGAAGCTGCCGTCTTTGCGTTTCTTGAGGCGATGCGCCTCGGGCTCCCACTCGTTGAATTCACCGACTAGCGCCACCTGGTCGGCTTCGACCGGCGGCGGTACTTTGAATGTCACCCGGCATGAGCGGCCGGTTTTCGAATAGCTCTTCTTGAGCATGGCTCCTCACCTAAGCTGATGGATCAACAGATCGACGCTGGGTTTGATGGACCTCGTTGGTGCGGGACACCCAGCGCCGCATGTCGTGTCGGCGAGAAGCTAGCACAATTTCTTGTGCATCCAAATGAAGAGTCGCTCAAGTGAGAGCGTGCGGTCTCAAGCAGAGCGGTCGGAAATGATCGGCGGTGGCCCTTGCGACCAGTCGACAGTGTCTTCGTCACTGCGTGCGCCGACCATGATGCGCCACGAGGTGAGTTTGTCGTCGATTTCGGCGAGCCGTTTGCACACCAGCCGACAGAGCAGCTCCATGAACTGCAGCGCCGCCGCCGGGTCCATGCTCATCACTTCGTCGAGGGTGGCCCGATTGAGGGTTACCGCGGTGAGCGAGCCGCCGTGGGCGGTGGCGTCGGCTGAACGAGGCTGGCGATCGATCATCGACATCTCGCCAAAGAAGTCGCCCCGCTCGAGGATCGCCAGAGCCTCCTCGCCACCACCGGGGATGAACTTGCTGATCCGTACCTTGCCCTCGAGGACGACGTACATTTCGTCGCCTTCGTCGCCCTCGTGAAAGAGGGTCGACCCAGCGGCAAAGCGTTTGACGTCGGAGAAGTTGGCGAGGGTTTCGAGCTCGGCGGCGGTCAGACCCTGATCCTGGAAGAGCTTGATCTTGGTGGCGCTGTCGACCTGGACGCGATCGGCAACGTTTTTCTCGGCTTCGAGCCGTTCGCGATCAGTGTCGCTGGAGAAGAACTCGAGCAATTGCTCGTTGGCGTGACGCAGCTTCTGAGCGACCCCGTGCCACAGGCTGACGTAGATCTCGAGACCGAGCGACGGTTCTTCCGAGATCAGGCGGCGCAGCTCGTTGCCGTCGAAGCGCAAGAGGCGGCAATCGCCCTGCGCGGTGGCGTCGGCGGAACGTGGCTGGCCGGTAATGAAGGAGACCTCGCCGAAAAAGGCGTCGGTTTCGAGCCGCCCGAGATCGTAGGTGCCGTAGTGCGTGGTGCGACGAATCAGGATCGAGCCACGATCGAGTAGGTAGAAGTCGCGACCCGGATCTTTGAATCGGAAGAGAGATTCGCCGTGCGCCACGTCTTCTTCGTAGACCACACCACTGAGCTGGAAGATCTGCTCGTCGTCGAGGTTTTGCCACAGCTCGATGTTGGACAAACGCGCGGCGAGCTGGATGCGGCGTCGCCGGCTGCCGTGGGTGAGCTGGGTGATCGGCTCGCTGGTGTCTTCGGGCTCACCGGTCTCGCGACGCAAACGCTCGCGTTGCCATTCGAGTCGGTCGAACGCGGTTTGCAATTTCTCTTTCTGTTCGTGAAAGAGTTCGACCAGCTCCTGGTTGCCCATTCGTTGCACCGTCTTGAGCATACGAATGCGTTTTTTGAGCCGCTCGGTGCCGTCGCGGTCGTCTTCCTTGAGCAGCCAAAAGGCGTCGATCGCGGTCTCGATGGCGTCGCGAAAATGCTCGTTCTCGTATTCGACCCGGCTGAGCAGCTCGGAGGTCTCGCGATCGAAGGGGTTGTAGCGTCGCGCTTCACGCAACGCTTCGGCGGCCTCGCTGTAGCGCTGACTCCGCAAGAGGAGCTTGCCGTGCAATTTGTGGACGTACGGGTTGACGATGTCCTTGCGACGGGCGATCTCGAGACATTCGGCGGCCTGTTTCGGCTTGCCGCGCTCGTCGTAAAGCGCTGCCAAACCGAAGAATTGCGCCGCGTCGATGGCGTTTCGGCGGTAGCGCTCACGCAACCGTTGCGCGGCATCGCGTTCCTGCGCGCCTTGTTCTTTGCGTTGGCGCTCGAGAACCTGCGCCAGATTGAGCCGGATACCCATATTGCGGGGATCGAGCTCGAGAGCGATACGGAAGAGGTGGACGGCCTTGTCGTAGAGCTTGCGATCGGCGAAGCGTCTCGCCATGGCGGAGAGTAGCTCGACATCGGCTGGTGGCTGTGGCGGTTGCGTCATCGGCTCGGTCATCAAAAACAATCGTAAAGGTAAGCCTTGTGAGCTTAGCACTTCTCTTTCCTGACGCCCAGGAGATGGTGCGTTTGGGCCGTGTCGCATGCTTTCTGTTCGCCCGTGTCTATGATTGAATGGACGGGCTGTACTGATCCGCCAGAGAGTTCGTTTCCGAGTCGGGGTCCGTGACCTCGCGGGACGACGGTGGATGAGCAAGCCGCCACGCGCGGGAGACGACAACGAGGGGACGAACAGCGTGAGCAGCAAAGGACCGCCCGCCAAGGGCGCCAGTCCAACCGAGGTCGCCTGGCGCGGAATCGACGCTTGCCGCGAGGGTGATTGGAACGACGGCCTTTACTGGCTCGGCATGGCGGCTCGCATCAAAGCCACCACCGAGATGCCGAGTCAGTTCTACGCCTACCTCGGCTATGCCATCGCGCGTTTCCAGAATCAGAAGGTCCAGGGAGTCAAGCTCTGTCGCTACGCGCTCGAGCTCGAGTTCTACCAGCCCGAGAATTACGTCTTTCTCGCTCGCACACTGTTGATGGTGG
>JBCDBH010000128.1:0-14589 GCA_039184055.1 Acidobacteriota bacterium | reverse complement strand
TGCGATTCGACGTCGTTTTATCGTGTATATAGCGATCTTGGCACTGCGAGTGTGACCTGACGCCACAACTGTCCGATTCAACGAGCGAGCGACGTTTATCGACAAGACGAGCAAGAGCCCATTGATCGATTGCGTCGTCACCTATTTGAAGCTGGATGGAGTCGAGACGCGTGAATATGAGAAACTTCTCAGGGAAAACATGGAGGTACGTGAGATGGAGCTGTCCTACGGTCAAACGCTTGAGCTGAAAGGCGAAGTGGTCGGTATTCGCAAGACGCTTGTCCGTCTCTTCGAACGGCGCTTCGGCGACTTGCCGACCTCCGCTCGCGAGCGTGTCGGCTCGATCGAGGACCGCACCAAGCTCGAACAGCTCACCGACAAGCTGTTGGAAGCCCGTTCCCTGGCTGATCTGGGCCTCTAGCGGACAACCTGCCAGAAGACGGTCGTCCCCGATTCGAACCCGTCGGAAAACACCACCGGTCCACCGCCTCGCCACTCTCCAGGTGCTTCGACCGTGCCAAAGACGGTCACGCCCAAACCCCCGCATAGCCCATTGCTCACCGGTCCGGTGCCACCGACGTCACGCGTCGCGCCACCGAGGGAGATGACGTCGATCGAATTTTGGGGTGTGTCGGGTATCGGGTCGACCACCTCTCTCAACGTCAACCACCACTGCACGATCGCCCCGTTGCCATTGGTTTCGATCTCGGCACGGCAAATCACCGTGTCGGCGAAGGTGAAGGTCTGAACGCTGTCGGTGAACCACAGGTCCGTGATCAGCGAGCCGACTTCGGTGAGCGGTTGATCGGCGGGTAAGGGTTCGGCGAGCTCGATCCAGCCGACGATTCGCTCGTTTTCGGTATACGGCGGGAAGACGAACATGTAGCGATCACCGACATAGGTATAGGTTGTCTGCGCGGAAACTGCTGCTGCCACGAGCAGGGTAGCGAGAAATAGGCCTCCGATCCTCATCGGTTCAGCCGCTCTCGACGCGCCCCGATACACGCCGCCCGTATTCGTAGAAGTACCAGACGCCCGACAAGACGCTCGCCCATACCGCTGCATGGAAGGTGGTGGTCGCGAGCCAATCCCAGCTTCCCAGATGATCGATGATGATCAGGAGCGGAATGGCGATCATTTGCAGGACGGTCTTGATCTTTCCCCATATGCCCGCGGCGATGACGATGCCTTCGGAAGCGGCGACGCTCCGTAGGGTGGAGACGGCGAATTCACGCGCCAGGATGACGATGACGAGCCATGCGGCGACGTAGCCGATCGCCACGAGGCTGACGAAGGCGGCCATGGTGAGGATTTTGTCGGCCGCTGGATCGAGCAATTTGCCGAGGCGCGATTCGATATCCCAACGACGGGCGAGCGCGCCGTCGATCCAATCGGTGAGCGCGGCGACGATGAAGATCCCGAGGGCATACCATTCACGATCGACGAAGGGGCCGACCAACGCCAGGATCAGCGGTGGCACCAAGAGGATGCGAAAAGCTGAGAGAAGGTTGGGAAGCTGACGCTGGAAGGGCCCGATGCGAGCCACGTCGGCGCGGCCCGCGCTGGCGCTCATCAGTCGGGGCGTTCGGTGGTGAACACGACGGCGCCGTTGGCGTCGCGAGTGACGTAGACCTTGGCACCGGCGAGCGTGGGCTCGTCGCGTTCTTTCTTTTCGGCGAGTCGGGCGCGACGTTTGGCGTCGTCACGGGCGAGCTCTTGGAGGTATTGCGGGGGCGGCGCGCCGTGCCACAGGCCGAGCACTTTGGCGACGTAGTGCTGGGTCTCTTTGTAGGGCGGGACGCCACCGAAGCGACTGACGGCGGTGGGGCCGGCGTTGTAGGCGGCGAGCGCTAGGGTGGTGTTGCCGTCGAATTGATCGAGCATCCACCGCAGGTATAGGGTGCCGCCCTTGACGTTGTCTTCGGCGTCCCAGGGGTTTTTCACCCCGAGCTCACGGGCCGTCGCCGGCATGAGCTGCATCAGACCCATGGCGCCTTTGGACGATTTGGCGCGGATGTTGTAGCCCGATTCGGCCTGCATCACCGCTTGGACGAGCCGCGGGTCGAGCCCGCGTTGACGCGACCAGCGATCAATCAACCGCTCGAGATCGCGCGACGGGATGTTGACGAGCTGACTCGACGTCCGCCGTGTGCGCTGCACCTTGGATTCGTTGTAGAAGAAGGTGGTGCCGTCGGCGAGGGTCTTGACCTGGACGCTACCGTTACCGCTGGCGCTCGCAACCGTAGTTGTGGCGAGCATCAGGGCGACCAGAATGAGGATGGCGTGGCGGTAGCTCATGGTGGGTCGTCGAGAGTCAGCGTCGTTGTTGTGGATGTACAGATTCGTGTGCAGGATGATCCTAGCACAGCCTTCGTCTCGTGTTGTCAGCCATCGTCTGCTCAAGCCATCGTCTGCTCAAGTCATCGCGTCGCGCACTACTTCCGGTATGGCTTCGAGCAGGGCCGGAACCTTGTCGGGCTCGCGACCACCGGCCTGGGCGAAGTCGGGACGGCCGCCACCCTTGCCACCGACGATCGCCGACAAGGCACGCGCCACGTCACCGGCCTTCACGGTCTTGGTGAGGTCTTTCGACACCGTGGTGATGATCGCGACTTTGCCTTCGTCACGGGTCACCAGAATCACCACGCCCGAGCCTAATTTGTCGCGAAGCTTGTCGGCGATCTTGCGGAGCTCGGCGGCGGGGGCCGCCGGCACCTCACGCGCGACGACTTTGACCCCGTCGATGTCGTGCTCGTCGGCGTCATCGGCGCCGCTTCCGGCCACCAGCTGCATGCGCACCTGCGCCAGCTCGCGCTCGAGGCCTTTGACCTTGTCTTGCAAGGCGACGGCGGTGGTGGCGAGTCGTTCGGGGGAGGTGCCGAGACCATGAGCTGCCTGATCGAGCAAGGACTCGCGCTCCCGCACGCGGTCGAGCGCGCCTTCACCGGTCACCGCCTCGATTCGTCTCACACCACTCGCCACGCCGCGTTCGGAGGTCACCAAGAAGAGCCCGATGGCGCCACTGTTGGCGACATGGCAGCCACCGCAGAGCTCGGTCGAGACTTCGTCGAGCCGCACGGTCCGCACGCGATCACCGTATTTCTCGCCAAAGAGCGCCATCGCGCCGCTCGCCATCGCGGCTTCGCGATCTTGCCATTCGATCGTCGTGTCCATGGCGGCACGAATACCGCCGTTCACCCGGTCTTCGATCCGTCGCAGCTCCGCTGGCTCGAGTGGTCGGTTGTGGGTGAAGTCGAAACGCAGACGATCGGGCGCCACCAGCGAGCCGGCCTGACGCACCGAGGTGCCGAGCTCGGCGCGGAGGGCGGCATGGAGCAGATGGGTGGCGGTGTGATTGCGTTCGGTGGCGTCGCGGCGTTCGGTGTCGACCGTGGGATCGATGCTGGCACCGGTACGCAGCGTGCCCGTGACGACTTCGAGACTGTGGAAGATCGTCCCCGAGGCATCTTTCTGCGTGTCGGACACGCGGGCTTCGAGACCCTCGGCGCGCAGCGTGCCGACATCGCCGATCTGTCCACCGGATTCGGCGTAAAACGGCGTCGTGGCAAGCACCGCCACGCCGCTTTCGCGCGCTTCGAGCACCGTCGTCGGGTGGGCGTTGCCGTCGGCGTCGAGACGGGCCAGACGCAACACCTCGACACCTTCGAGCGTCGTGTGCTCGTAGCCCACGAATTCGGTTTCGCCCAGCTCGCCACCGGCGTGGATCGCGGTGCGCAGGCTCGCCATCCGTTTCTGATGCTCGCTGGTCACCGCCTGGGAGCGTTCGCGACTGCGATCGAAGGCGGCGCGAAAACCCACCTCGTCGAGACCGAGCTGTTCTTCCTCGGCGATCTCCCGTACCGCGTCGAGATCTTGACCGTGGGTTTCGTAGAGGTCGAAGAGCACGTCGCCATCGAGCTCGTCTTGACCAGCGGTCCGTGCCTTGTCGATCGCGATCTGGATATGACGCGCGCCAGCGGCCCGAGTGTCGAGGTATTTTTCCTCTTCTTCTTGAATCGTCGCACTGGTGGCGTCGGCGGTGGTGCGGAGCTCTTCGTAATGACCTCCCATGGCCACGTCGAGCACCGGTACCAGGCTGTGGAGGAAAGGCTCTTCGAAGCCGAGACGCATGCCGTGCCGCACCGCGCGCCGCAGCAGCCGTCGGAGCACATAGCCACGACCATCGGGACCTGGGATGACGCCATCGGCGAGCAGAAAAGCGGTGGCGCGAAGATGGTCGGCGATCACTCGCAACGACGTATCGGCATCTGGATCGGCGCCGTACGTCGTGCCGGCGGCGGCCGCCGCGGCTTTGAGAATCGGCTGAAAGAGATCGGTGTCGTAATTCGACTCCACCCCTTGGAGCACCGCGGAGATGCGTTCGACGCCCGCGCCGGTGTCGATCGACGGATCGGGGAGCGGGTTGAGCTCGCCGGCTTCATTACGGTCGAATTGCATGAAGACGAGATTCCAGATCTCGAGATAGCGACTCGAATCGTTGCCTTCTTCCCAACCCACCGCCGGTAGCTCGGGATGCCGATCGACAAAGATCTCGCTACACGGACCACATGGTCCGGTGGGGCCCATGGCCCAGAAGTTGTCGTCGGCGCCACAGCGCAGGATTCGATCGTCCGGCAACGTCGAGAGCTCTTGCCACAGGGCGTAGGCTTCGTCGTCTTCCTCGAAGACGGTGGCATAGAGACGATCGGGATCGAGCCCGTAGCCTTCGGTGACCAGCTCCCAGCCGAAGCGGATGGCGTCTTCTTTGAAGTAATCGCCGAATGAAAAGTTACCCAGCATCTCGAAGAAGGTGTGATGACGCGGGCTCGGCCCGACGTTTTCGAGATCGTTGTGCTTGCCCGATACCCGTAGGCATTTCTGCACCGAGACCGCGCGTGGCGCGGGAGGTGTTTCGAGCCCGAGGAAGAAATCCTTGAACGGCACCATGCCGGCGTTGGTGAACAAGAGAGTCGGGTCGCCGTGCGGCACCAAAGGCGCCGACGGCATCACCTTGTGGGCGTGACGGGCGAAATAGTCGAGAAAGCTCTGCCGGACGTCCTGACTTTTCATCGGATTCTCCGCGGGTCGTTCGAACGAAGATCGAGAGTCTATGACGGGGAGATCAGGAAGCGAAGCGGTCGCGATAGCGCTCGAGGAGATCGACGATCACCCCGGCGGGAAAGCCGCGTCGTTCGAGGTGCCGGGCCAGCCCGGGTGGGCCTTTGCGCTGCGCGCCGCTACAGCCCAACCAATGCTCGGCGGCGCGTTGGGCGGCGTCTTGGTCGTGGTGCTCCTCGAGCTCCTCGAGCGCGTTTTCGGCGATGTGCTCGTCGACACCCTTGGCGCGTAGCTCGGCAAGCAAGCGAATCCGGCCGAGTGGGGCGCGCCGCTGTCGTGCTCGCACATAGGCGCGCGCGGCCTTGTCGTCGTCGAGCAGACCGGCGTCGGTGAGACGTTCGAGCGCACCGTCGACCTCGTCGGCATCGAAACCCCGTTGATCGAGCTTACGCGCCAGCTCGGCCCGGAAATGATCGCGTCGCGCCAGCAGGCCGAGCGCGGTGGCGTGACACGAGCGTGGCGCGCGGCTCACCCGCCGATCCGTTCGATCTCGAACGGCGAGTCGTCACTGAGGAAATCGTCGCCACCGCCGAGCAGATCACCACCACCGAGCAGGTCATCACCACCGTCCAACTCGAGCGCGCCTTCCATGTCTTCGCGGGCGCCATCGGAGGTGAATTGCACACCGGCCACCTTGAGCTTGAACTCGTCGGGGTTGGTGGCCCGACGGATCGCCTCGTCGAGAGTGATCAAACCGCCCTTGTAGAGGTAATAGAGCGATTGATCGAAGGTCTGCATGCCGTATTGGCTGGTGCCGAGGGCGATCTGCTCGCGGATGTACTTGGTCTTGTCCTTGTTCTCGATGCACTCGCGGATATACGGCGTGACGATCATCACCTCGACCGCGGGCACACGGCCCATGCCGTCGGCACGGGGCACCAGCCGCATCGACACGACCGCTTTGAGCACCTGGCCGAGCTGGATACGGATCTGCTTTTGGTGATGCGGTGGAAAGACCGAAATGATGCGGTTGATGGTTTCAGTGGCGTCGAGAGTATGCAGCGTCGAGAACACCAAATGGCCGGTCTCGGCGGCGTGCAGTGCGGTTTCGATGGTTTCGTAATCACGCATCTCACCGACCAGCACGACGTCGGGATCCTGACGCATCGCGGCGCGCAACGCATGGGCGAAGGAACGCGTGTCGACCTCGATCTCACGCTGATTGACCAGCGATTTCTTGTCGCGGTGCAAGAACTCGACCGGATCCTCGATGGTGATGATGTGCTCGTGACGACCGGCGTTGATGAAATCGATCATCGCCGCCAGGCTGGTCGACTTACCCGAACCGGTTGTGCCCGTGACCAGCACCAGCCCGCGGCTCTCGGCGGAAATCCGTTCGAGCACCTTGGGAAGCTGCAGCTCACGGATCGTCTTGATCCGGCTCGGAATGACACGCAGCACCAGCCCGGTGTGCTCGCGTTGGCGAAAGATGTTGCAACGGAATCGACCCAGACCCGGCGACGAGTAGGCGATATCGATGTCCATCTCTTCCTTGAAGCGCTGCTTTTGGCGCGCGTTCATGATCGAGAACGCCATCGACATGGTGTCTTCTTGCATCAGCCGTTTGAGCTCGGTCATCGGCTGCAAGGCGCCGTCGACACGGATCACCGGGTGGCTACCGACCTTGAGATGAAGATCGGAGGATTTGCGTTCGACCGCCAATTTGAGCAGATCGTTGATGTTCATGACCGCCTCGTCGCAAGGTTTCTCGGGTGTCGTTCTGTCGGGATCCAAGATCCCGAAAGCCCTCGTATGCTGCTGAATTTCCGCCTTTTGGGATGGTAGCACAGGGCCTCGGAGCACATAGAATCGGCGGATGCGCTCGACACCGAAACGTGTCGTCATGATGATGACCGTGGTTTTGACGGTCATCATGGTGGCGGCCTCGCTCTACATGATCCTGATGGTCTTCGTCGAGGGCGAGACCCGCACGTTTCTCGAAGCCCTCGAATTTGCCGCCGAGACCGTCACCACCACCGGCTACGGCGCCGATGCGCGTTGGCAGAGTCCAATCCTGGTGCTCTTCGTGATCTTTCTGCAGCTGGTCGGCGTGATGCTGGTGTACATGGTGGTGCCGATCTTTCTCATTCCGGCGCTCGAGGAGCGTTTCGAGCCGCGGTTGCCTCGCCGCGTCAAGAAAAGCATGCGCAACCACGTCGCCATCTACCGGTACGGGCCCGCGGTTGAGTCCCTGCTCGGTGAGCTCGACGAAACCGACATCCCGACGGTGATTCTCGAACAGGACGACGAGATCGCCCGCGATCTCTTCGACGACGACATGTCGGTGATCTACGACAAGACCGCTGCCGACGTGCTCGACGACGCTGAGCTGTCCCGCGCGCGTGCGCTGATCTGCAATGGTACCGACGAAGAAAACGTTGCGGCGATTCTCACCGTGCGTCAACAGGGCTTTGAGGGTGAGGTGTTGGCGTTGGTGCGTGAGCCCGAGCATCGCAAAGCCGTCCTGCTCGCCGGTGCCAACCACGCGTTCACTCCGCGTCACATGCTCGCCAATACCTTGGCGGCGCGCGCGTCGCATCGCATCAGCCCGCGATTGTCCGGACTGCAACAGGTCGGACGCAATCTCCTGCTCACCGAGCTTCGTGTCGAGCCCGATGGCCCGCTGGTCGGCAAGACGCTCGGCGAGACCAACATCGGTCGCCGCACCGGTAGCACGGTGGTCGCGCAATGGGTCGGTGGCAAGCTCGATTCGCCGTTGACCGCCGACACGGTGCTCCAGCCTCGAGGCATCCTGGTCGCGGTCGGCGATCAGCACAGTCTCAAGCAGCTCGAAGAGCTGGTGGGTGGCAACGGTACGTTTGGGCGCACCGGGCCCTTCGTGGTGGCCGGCTATGGGGAGGTCGGTCGACGTCTGGTCGAGCTGCTACGCGAGGCGGGTGAAGAGGTGGTGGTGATGGACCGGGTCGCCCAGGATGGCGTCGACGTGGTCGGCAACGTCAAAAACGTCGACGTGCTCGATCAGCTCGATCTCGACAACGCTCAAGGCCTGATCGTCGCCCTCGACAGCGACAGCGCCACCCTCTTTGCCGCCGTCTTGGCCAAAGATCGCGCACCCGACGTGCCGATCATCGCGCGGGTCAACGAAGCCGCGAACGTCGACCGTATTCACCGCGCGGGTGCTGATTTTGCTTTGTCGATCTCACAGGTGGCGGGGCAGATGCTCGCTCAGCACCTATTGGGTGGCGATCGATTCTCGCTCGAGCCTCAGCTCGACGTCGTACGCCGTGACGTCTCCACCGACATGGTGGGCAAACATCCCACTCAGCTGCGGCTTCGCGATCGCACCGGATGTTCGGTAGTCGCGGTCGAACGGGGGGAAGAAGTCATCGCCCGCTACGACGACCAGTTCCGGTTTCGCGCGGGCGATGTCGTGTTCTACTGCGGTGACCACGACGCCGTGGCTCGCTTGACGTAAACGGTCAGCCCGTGACCGCTCAGGTTAGACGCTCGAAGATGCCCGCCGCACCCATACCGCCACCGACACACATCGTCACCATGCCATAGCGCAGGTCGCGACGATCCATTTCGTAGAGCAGCTGGGTGGTGAGCTTGGCGCCGGTCGCGCCGAGCGGATGACCGAGGGCGACCGCGCCGCCGTTGACGTTGACCTTGTCGATATCGAGCCCGGCTTCACGGATCACCGCCAAAGCCTGCGCCGCGAACGCCTCGTTGAGCTCGATGAGGTCGATGTCTTCGAGCTCCAGCCCAGCGTGCTCGAGTGCCTTCGGAATCGCCGCCACCGGGCCGATACCCATGATCTCCGGCGGCACACCGGCCACCGCGAAGCTCAGGAAACGAGCCATCGGTTCGAGACCGAGATCATCGGCGCGCTCCTGACTCATCACCACCACCGCGCTCGCGCCGTCGCTCATCTGTGAGCTATTGCCAGCGGTGACCGTGCCCCGCGCGTGAAAGACCGGACGCAGCTTGGCGAGCACCTCGGGAGTCGAGCCTGGACGCGGCCCCTCGTCGGTATCGAACGAAACCGTGCGTCGGTCGAGCTCGCCGTTGCCGTTTTGCGCCGTGACCGTCTCGACATCGATCGCCACCACCTCGTCGCGAAACCTGCCGGTGGCGATCGCGTCGAGCGCCCGCTCGTGCGAACGCGCCGCGAAGGCATCGGCGTCCTCACGGCTCACTTCATACTTACGCGCCACATTCTCGGCGGTCAGACCCATGCCGATATAGACCTCGGGGCGGTTGTCGACCATGTACGGATTGGGGCGAAACTGTACGCCCGACATCGGCACCGCGCTCATCGACTCCGTGCCACCGGCCACCACCACATCCGCCATCCCGGCGAGAATCTGCTGTGCGCCGTGCGCGATCGTCTGCAGACCCGACGAGCAAAAGCGATTCACCGTCTGCGCCGGCACACTGTCCGGCAGCCCAGCGCGCAGCGCGATGATCCGCCCCATATTCAGCCCCTGCTCACCCTCCGGCATCGCACAGCCCATGATCAAGTCGTCGATCGTCGCCGGATCGAGACCCGGCGCGCGCCGCACCGCTTCCGCCCCCGCTGCGGCGCCGATGTCTTCAGGACGGGGATGGGCAAGCGCACCCGTGTGGGCACGGCCGACGGCGGTACGGGCGGCACTGACGATGACGGCTTCGGGCATGGGGGAGACCTCCGGATGGTTTCAGACGGGCCGGATCATACGACAGTCGGAACGGGTGTCTGGGTCCCACTATTCCCGTTGGTCGACGTCAGGAACGATGCTCGAGCTGGTGGACCGAGCGGCGCTCGGATGTTGGCCTCTTCGTCCGTGCGTCGTTCGTAGATGCTGTCGATTCGTACGGGCCATATCGGTATCTCGGCCTTCTACCCACGTGCACCGATGGTTTCGAGTATCTCCGCGCTCCGTGCCTGCTCTTTTTCCCTCCGCTTGCGCAAGAAGCGACTCAAGCCTTCCGGGGTCAGACCGAGATAACTGGCGATCTGGCGTTGTAGCGCATGTGCGGTGACTTCCGGGAAGCGTTCTTCGAGGAACTGGTAGTTGAGCTCGGTGTCCGAGACCGTCTTGCGGGCCATGATCTCGATGTCGGTGAGAACGGATTCCATGACTTTGATCCGTAGGTATTCGCCGAAGACGTCGCCGCTTCGCAGGAATTGATTCAGCAGGAACGGATAAGGAATGAGCAGGCCCGAGACGTCGGTGACGGCGAAGAGCTCGTCGGTGCTCGGTTCGTTGCGCCAGGCGCTGACGATGTCGTTGCAGATATCGGTGGCGACAAAAAATCGATTGATCGGAGCTTGACCGTCTTGCATGAGCCGCTCGACCGCCACGATGCCGTCGGTGATGAAGAGGACGGTATTACAGATCGCGCCCCGCTGGAAGAGGGTCGTCTTCTTCTTGTAGGACACCTCGGTCAGCTGGGGGGTGATGACATCCCAACCGACTCGGTCAGGGTCGATGCCGAGGTTTCGGATGTCGTCGGTCAGCAGCTCGATGGCTTTCATGCTCGGGTCCTCCGGACGCATCGTGTTGGCGGTGTAGGAATTGTAGCGAAGGGTGACGCGCTCTATTTTGCCGAAGTTCTTCCCCGATCAACTTAACCGAGATCAATGCATTTCTTTCGATGGTTATCTACCCTGGTACCCACCTAGTCGAACGTAGATCCGTCAACTGACGTGTGAAGGGACCGCTGTGAAGGGAATGCGAGAGCCTCGCGAGGGGCATGGCGAAGCTTTGTCGATCTGGGCGGTTTCGCTACTGCTGATCGGCATATGCCTGGGCGGGGCTCCAACAGTGCTCGCCGCGGGATCAGAGGCCGTGATCGCGGTGTTGATAGACGGCCCGGGTGCCGGCGACCCGCTCGTCGGAGGGATCGAGACGGAACTCGGGAATCATCTCCCCCGTGGCATGTCGGCGCGATTCAAGGTCGATCCGGCTTTCGATGCGGGCTGGGATCACCACAGGGCGCCCGAGGCGCTCGAGGCGGCGTTGGCCGATCCCGAGGTCGACCTTGTCTTGGCGGTCGGATCGTTGGTCACCCACGCCGCGATCCACGCGCCGGAGTCACTCTCCAAGCCGGTGCTGAGCGCATATGTTCATCGCACCGAATTTCTCGATCTGCCCTATTCCGAGGCGGGTGAATCACGGAGGCCGAATCTCGGCTTCGTGATCATTCCGCAGCGTGTCGAGGCCGATGTCGAGGCCTTTCGGCGCATCGCCCCGTTCGACGTGCTTCACGTCGCGGTCGCCGCTGAAGAGCTGCCTCTGATCGAGGCCGAGCTGGGCGTGACGCGCTACGAAGAGGTGCTCGGAGTGGAGCTGCGGATGGTTCCGATCCACGCCGACGCGATCGATTCCGCGTTGGTCCAGATGCGCGAGGCGCAAGCGGTATATCTGACCGAGCTGCAGCGTTTGTCCGTCGACGAGCGTCAGGCGCTGATCGACGGACTCATCGAGGCGGAGCTGCCGACCTTCGCCATGATGGGGCATGCCGATGTCGACCGCGGTGTGCTCGCTGGGATGACACCGGAGATCGAAGCGCAGCTTCTGCGACGGGTGGCGATCAATTTGGCCCGGGTGATTCGCGGTCAGGAGGCATCTGGGCTTCCTGTTTTGCTCACTGTCGATTCTCGACTCCGTATCAATGCGCGCACCGCGGTTCAGATCGACTATGTGCCGAGCCGCGAGATCTTGGCGCTCGCCGAGGTGCTGCATGCGGAGGTGCTAGGGGCCGATCTCGAAACCCTCACGTTCATCGACCTCTTACGGATGGCGGAGCAGGGGAATGCGAGTCTGAAGGTCGTCGATGCCGAGCTCGAAGGCACCCGGCAGGATCAATTCCGAGCGCGTAGCGGCTTGCTTCCCCAAATCAACGCCACGCTGAGCGGCCAATATGTCGACACCAGCGGCTTCGACAGTGAGGACGTCGTGCTCGGCACGGTCTCGCTCGTCCAACAGGTCTTCGACGACGAGATCCGCAGTGGCTACCGTGCTGCACAGGAAGTTTTCCAGAGCGCCGAACAGAGCCGCGAGGCGACCCGGCTCGACGTCCTGGCCGACGCCGGTACGGCCTACTACAACCTGGCACTGGCACTCGCCGACTATCGTGTCGTCGAGGACGACGTCCGGCTGACCCGCGACAACCTCGAGCTCGCCAAGCTCCGTGTCGACGTGGGCTTTTCGGGGCGTGACGAGGTGATCCGTTTCGAATCGGTGCTCGCTGGACGACAGACCGATCTCTTCATCGCCGCCGAGATGGTCGAGGCGGCGCGTATCGCTCTCAATCAGGTGCTCGGTACCGATCAAGACCGCCGTTGGATACCCGAGGCTCCGGCGGTCGATCCCGATGTGTTTCCGGCGCTCTCGGGCCGCTTGGACCCGGTGTTCAACAGCCTGGACCGGCAAAGCGACGTGCGCCGTGAGCTGGTCGCGATCGCGCTTGAGAACGCTCCCGAGCTCGTCGCGTTCGATGAGGCGATCGCCGCGCAACGGATCGAGGTCGGCTTTCGAAACCGCCGCTTCGTCTTGCCGAGCGTTTTCGCCGAGGCGTCGTACACCGAGTTGATCGACGATCCGGAGGGGTTTTTCAGCCCGCAGGACGATACCTTCTCGGTCAGTCTCAACATCAACTTTCCGTTGTTCGAAGGCGGTGGGAGACGGGCCGATCTGGCCGCCGCCGAGGCCGATCTCGACGCGCTCGAACGGCAACGTGACCAGGTCGCCGAGCTCATCGAGCAGCGGATGCGCACCGCCATGCACGGCGTCGAGAGTTCCTTTTCGCGCATCGAGTTCGCCCGTCGCTCGGCCGAACTGGCGGCGGAAAACCTCGAGCTGGTGCGTGAGCAATACGCTCAAGGCACGGTCAATGTGACCGATCTGCTCGATGCACAGAATCAACAGCTGACCGCCAATCAATTCGACAACGCTTCGATCTACGAATTCCTGAGCGACTTCGTGGAGCTCCAGCGGGCCATGGCGTGGTTCGAGGTGGAGCGCACGGCCGCCGAACGGGATGCGTTCGTGGCGCGAATCCTTTCCATAGCAGGGGGCAGGTGAGATGACGACAAGACGAGGGTTGGCGCTGGTGTGTCTGGCGCTCGGTTTGGTGGCGTGCGGTACACCCGAAGAGCCATTGCCACCCAAGGCCACGGTACGACCGGTCAAGCTCATGACCATCGGAGCCTTGGGGACCGAGACCGACATCACATTTCCCGGTCGAGTGGCCGCCGGACGACAGGTCGATTTGTCGTTCCGGGTCGGTGGACCCTTGATCGAGCTACCGATCCAGGACGGCCAGGACGTTGTCGAGGGGCAGATCGTCGCGCGTATCGATCCGCGGGATTTCGAGATCGGTTTACGTGCGGCCCAGGCTGAATTCGACCGTGCCGCGGCCGATGTCGACCGCCTTTCCGCGCTCTACGAGAAGGCCGCGGTATCGAAGGCGGATCTCGACCAGGCGCGCGCGGCACGCGATATCGCCAAAGCCTCGGTCGACGATGCCGAAGCCGATCTCTCCGATACCGGCCTACGGGCTCCGTTCAGCTCACGGGTCGGTGAGGTCTTCGTCGAGAATTTTCAGGACATCGTACCGACCCAGCCGATCGTCAGCTTGGTCAGTGTGTCGACGATCGAGATCCAGGTCGATCTACCCGAGAGTCTGGTGGCGCGGATCAACGCCGAGGAGGCCGCCGCTGTGGAGCTCGTCGCGACGTTCGCGTCGGTACCCGGGCTCGAGTTTCCGCTCCGCTTGAGCGAGCTCGCGTCGCAGGCCGACCCGCGTACCCAGACCTACCGCGCCACCGCGATCATGCCGCAGCCGAAGGAGGTGAACGTTCTTCCCGGCATGACCGCCGAGGTGATCAGTCGTGGTGTCGAGGTCGGGGATACGGCGGGTGCGATCGTGATCCCGGCCATCGCCGTGGCGGGCGGCGAGGGTGAATCGGCCTTTGTCTGGGTGGTGAGCGAAGCGGACATGACGGTCGAGCGACGCGACGTCACCACCGGTGAGCTGATCGGTGCGGACCAGATTCAAATCACCACCGGCCTGATCGAGGGCGAGCGGATCGCGGTGAGCGCGGTGAGCCGGCTCCGAGCGGGCATGACCATCCGCGAATTGGGCGAATAAGTCGATGAACATCGCCGAATACTCGATCCGCAACAGTGTCGTCACCTGGGTCATCGCCGTCGTCATGGTGTTGGTGGGTCTGGTCTCGTTTCTGGGGCTGTCACGACTGGAAGACCCCGAGTTCACCATCAAAGCCGCGGTGATCATCACGCCCTATCCCGGTGCCTCGGCCGAGCAGGTGGAGCAGGAGGTTACCAACGTCATCGAAAAGGCCGCTCAGGAGCTCGGGCAGCTCAAGGAGGTCGAGTCGCGCTCCGCACGGGGGCTGTCCTACGTCGAGGTGACGATGAAGGACCAGTACGACAAGACCACCCTGCCCCAGGTGTGGGACGAGCTCCGACGCAAGGTCAACGACTATCAGGACGATCT
>JBCDBH010000127.1:0-14664 GCA_039184055.1 Acidobacteriota bacterium | reverse complement strand
CTTGAACGCCATGTGCTCGAACATATGAGCCAGACCGGTGATGCCCGGTACTTCCTGAGCGCTTCCGACGTCGACAAAGGTGGCGAAGGAGAACACCGGTGCCACGGGACGTTCGACCAAGATGAAGGTCCAGCCGTTCTCCAGCGTATGGACAGTCGTTCGATCCTCGAAGTCGCTCAGCAACGAGCTCTTGTCGGCCGCCCCGACGGGCATCGCCACGACACAGCCGAGTAGCAGAATCGGCAGCCATCTACTTACATCGATTTTCATCATGAAATTACCTCGTGGTTTGCGCGCTGTGTGGTCGAGGGCGCACATGGTCAGCGCCGATCCCCAAATCGGACCGCGCGAGTGTAGCGACACCCTTCTGAGAGCGTACAAAGTCGCGGGACGAACCGCTGATCTCAGGAGGCGTGTCGCCGATCGTCAGCGAGCGCTTCTAGATCTCTACGTACGCTTGTAGGTTCTTCGTCGTCTACGATCAGGTCGATTCCACTGCGAGCGAAGATTCGAGCCGCCGCCGCCGCGCGTCCGTCTCCGGTCACCGCTTCCTCCCAGCGCGCGTGCTCGATCAACAGCGCCAGGGCCGTGGCTCGTCCCAGGGTCAAAGCGAACGCCCGGGCACCCGCCTCGAGATGCTCCGGAGTGGCCTGGCTCACCCAGGCGAGAGCATGGTCGAACGCCGCGTGCGTCATTCGGGTCAGGGGCAACCATGCTTCATCACCGATACCACTGAGCGCCCGATCGATCTCTTCCTGGAGCCGTTTGAGACCATCGCTATCGCGTAACGCGCGGATGACATCGAGCGACAGCACATTCGTCGTGCCTTCCCAAATCGGCAGCACTTGCGCATCGCGTAACAACACCGGCAACCCGGTGTCCTCGACATAACCGGCGCCACCGAAGGCTTCGAGCACTTCGCTGAGCACCTTCACCGCCTGTTTGCCGGTAAGCAGCTTGACGATCGGTGTCAGCAGGCGGAGCAACGCGACGTCACCATCGGCGTCGGTACCCGCTTCGACCCGACCGAGCAGCGTGACGACGCGAAACACCAGCTGAAACGACGCTTCGAGCTCGGCCTGCAGCACGCCGAGCGTCGTCCGGTGCAGAGGCTTGTCGACGAGCCGCGCCCCGAACACCACGCGTTGCCGCGCGTAGACACGCGCCAGGGCGATCCCACGACGCATCAAGGCCAGCGCGGTGACGCTATTCCACAGCCGCGTGACGTTGAGCATCGGTGCGATCACCCGGGTGCCACGATCGAGCCCGGCCAGCGGAATGGCGTGTACGCCACACAGACGAAGCTCGGCGGTCGGCACCTTGCGGGTCCCTAGTTTGTCTTTGAGCCGTTGGACTTCGAGCCCTTGGAGCCGCCCCTCGGCATCGCGAGTCTCGACGTAAAAGGCCGCCAGACCACGACTACCGGCCGGGTTGTCGACCGGACGCGCCAACGTGATCGCCATCTCGGCGGTGGTCGCCGAGGTAAACCACTTGCGCCCCCAGAGCCGCCAGCGTCCGTCTTCTGAACAACGAGCCTCGGTCTCCGAACGCCCGACATCCGAGCCCCCGGTGGTTTCGGTCATCCACTGACCGCTGGTCCACATACACGCCGGATCACGGCTGAGAAGACGGGGTACCGCCCGATCGATCAACGATCGGTTGTCGGCCGTCAACAGGGTACGCGCCGCGCCGTCGGTCATCGCCAAGGGACAGGCATACATATCGGTCGACGCGGCGAAGAGGTAGACCTTGGCCATCTGCACCGCGCGCGCATACTCACCGAGCGCCGAGTCGTACGCCGTGGCCACCAGACCGTGCTCGGCGGCGAGCCCCGCCGCCCGTCGCCACAGTGGCGTCAGCTCGATCCGGTCGATCCTCTCTCCCCATGCATCCCATTGGGTGAGCACCGGCTCGTTCACTCGATCGGCCTGTTGCAGGGTGAAGAGCTCGCCCGCCGCCAGCTCACCGAGATGCTCGAGCTCGCCCGAGCTCCGTTCACAAAGAGGTGGTGGCAGCAACCGCGCCAGCGACGAACGCAACATACGATCGTCGACGTATTGATTCTCCAGCCTGGGTGGCGATTGCGTAAAGCCCATCGACCTACGGCAGCGAACCTGGGAACAGCCGATCGAGGCTGCCGATCGTCATCTGCTCCGCATACCGTGGATTGACCTCTTCGATCTCGGCGAGCACCGTTTGGGCCTCTTCGAGCCGTCCATCCGAGCTCAGCGCGGTCATCCAATCGAGCCGGTTGAAGAGCTTGAACGCCCAGGTCGACATGCCCCAATAATCGAGCTTGGCATCGGCGGCGGCGAACTGCTCGGCGGCGAGATCGAGGTCACCCGCCGCGAAGCTCTTGACCGCCGCATAGTGCAGCTCGAGCCCACGAAGCATCGACGCCTCGGCGGGGAAACCCGCCTCTTCGACGCTCCGCAATCGACCAGCGAGCTTGGTCTCGAGCGCCGTCGCGAGATCGTCACGCCCACTCGCCAAGGCGACCCGGTAGCCGAGAACACTGGTCCGATTGCCCTGCACACAGGTCTCCAGACGGTCGAGCACCCGCTCCTCATCACCGGAGACATAGGCCGCGAGGACTTGGAGCAAACACACCTGCCCATGCTCCTGCAACCAATGACACTCCTCCACCTCGATCATGCGGGCGATGGTCTGCTCGCACTGGTCGAGCCAACCGGCGTGCGCCTGGAGATAGCCGAGGTCGACCCAGGCTGGACAATAGGTCGAATCGATCTCCAGCGACTTGGCGAGATGATGCGCCGCTTCTTGGTACCGCCCACGCACCGTATCGAGCTTGCCCAGCACCTGATAGGGCTCGGGACGATCGGGGGCGACGAAGCGATAGGCCTCGAACTCGGCTTCGGCGTCGTCGAACCGGCCCCGTGCCAGCTCGATGTACCCACGATTCAAACGCGCGTGAACCCGACTCGGATAAAGCGCCAGGAGTCGCTCGTAGCACTCCATCGCTTCGTCCCATCGTTGCCGCACCCAATGCACGTCGCACAAGGCCTCGATACCAAAGAGATCGTCCGGATAGTCGGCGAGATAGGTATCGACCAGGTGTTCGCTGGTATCCGCGTCACGCTCGTCGATGGCGGTCCAAAAGCTCATCAAGAAACGCTCACGATCCGACAACTCGCTCTGATCGAGCGCCACCACCTGCGCCATCGTGGTCTCTTTCTCGTTCTTGTCGAAGAGAAAGTACCGCGCTTGCAGATAGCGCGCGACGATGAAATCGGGATCGAGCTCGACGGCGCGATACACGTGCTGCGCGGCGGCGGTCCAATGATGTCGATGAATCGCGGCGAGACCCGCGTCGAGCTCCTCGGCGGCGCGTGGCGACGACGTGGTCCACTCGTTGTCGTCTTCACCACGCTCGGTCCACATCCACCAGCCGAGCACAGCGACTCCGGCAACCAACACCAACAGCACCACTAGCGCCATCATGAGCTTCTTCATCGGACTATCTCCGTCGACTGTGCGGAGCGGGACACCGCAATCAAAGTGACATCGTCGTATTGACGCGCGCCACGGGTAAAGGCCTCGAGCTCTTCCTCGACATGACTGACGACTTCTTCCGGTCCGCCGACCGCCGAGGCGAGGGCGGCGAAGAGCCGCTCCTCGCCGAAGATCTCGCCATCCGGCGAACAGGCGTCGAGCACACCATCCGAATAGCCGAGCACGACGTCACCCGGCGCCACATCGGCCTCGAGGGCCAAATAGTGACCTTCCGGCAGCGCGCCGAGCGGAATGCGATGCTCGGCGAGCGGTAGCTCCACGACCTCACCGTTGTGACGCCGCAACAACAACGGCGGCTGACCGGCGAGCAGGTAGCGGAGCCGTTCACCGTCTTCACTGGCGCTCAAATAGCCGAGCGCGACGAAACGTCGTTTGCCCAAGGCGTAGAGACGTCGGTTCGAGATCGAAAAGAGCGATCCAGGCTCGGGATCGGAGAGCGACAGCGCGTGGAGCACCTCGTGGGCCGCCATCATCAACAACGCCCCCGACACCGACTTGCCCGACACATCGGCGAACACCACCGCGCCACGGCCCGTCCGACTCTGTGGCAGCTCGGCATAAAAATCACCGCCGACATCCCGCGCTGGACGACAGGCGGCGGCGACCCGCCAGCCCGCGCCGAGACGTACCTGATCGGGCAGCAGCTCGGCCTGAATGTTGGCGGCGATCTCGAGCTCGCGCTGCAGCTCCGCCTGATGCGACCGCTCGGTGATCAAGAGGTTGGTTTCGAGCGCGAGCGAAACCTGTCGCAACAGACCATCGAGCAACTGCAGCTCTTCACGTTCGAGCGAAATCTGCCCCTGCTTCGCCGACAGCACCACCAGACCGATATGCCGGCGACGTGACGACAGATCCCCGAGTGCTTCGACGCCCACCGCCTCGAGCTTGCCCACCACGTCCATCACCTCGGTCGAGCGCAAGGCCAACGCACCGAGCTGATCGAGACGCGTCAAACCACGCCGACGCTGCAGATGGCGCTGCAGCGTCGATACCAGCGGCAGCTCGGCGGGGAGCTCGTCGGGCCCGGCGGCACGGACATGACGGTAGCCACGCAGCAAATAGAGCCCGGCGAAATGCAAGCCGAGGATCCGTGGCAGCTGGGCCACCAGCTCGTGCACCACCGCCTCGAGATCGGCCTGGTCGGTCATCGCTTCGCCGAGGTCGACCATGGCGTGCTGCAGACGCTTGCGCTCGGCGAAAAAGAAATTGTCGATCGGCTCTTGGATACGACGACGCAACGGCTCGAAAAGCAGAATGATGGCGAGCGCGAGAATGAGCGGGAAATAGGCCGAGGCGGCGATTTCGGAGTCGGCGAAAATGGCGTTGAACGCGGCGATGCCAAACGCATAGAGACCGGTCACGAACACCGTCGTCACCGTGTAGAGCAGGCTGCGTCGCAACATGACGCGGATGTCGAGCAGCTGAAAGCGGACGATCGCATACGCGAAAGTCAGCGGCACCAGGGTCAGCGGAATCACCCCGAAGGTGAAAAGGCGTCGACCGCTGGCGTCTCCCGTGAAGAGCAGAATCGACACCAAGAACGGCAGCAGACCGAACAGCGAGCCCATCAACACCAGCGCCATGCCCTGACGCTCTTTGGCCGCCGCCAGCTCGCGTGCATTGGCCACCAGAGCGAGCAACCCGAGGGCGATATAGGCCGTGAACAGCCACCAGCTGACGACCGGCACCCCACCGGCGATCGGAATCGGCACCTCGGTGAACTTCATCACCAGCCACAAACCCAGCCACATCAGCGGCGGTGGCAGGTAAATCGCCAGCCATCCCCAATTCCACAGCCACGCGGTGGGACGCCCGCGACGTCGGGCGGCACGGGTGATCGACTCCAACCAGGCGGGACGGGGAAAAAGCAGGTAGAAATGGAGAAAGGCCGGCGCCAAAAGGAAAAAAGCAAAGGTGCCGATACCGAGGATCAGCCCGTCGACCCCCGAATACGATGCCGGCCGTATCTTGCACACCAAGAACAGCAGCATCAGACCGCACAACAGGAAAAACACCTGGCTGACGCGTAAGGTCGGCTGCCGCACCAGCACAAAGAGCCCGACGAGAAAAAACGCGAAGCCGAGCACCGAGGCATAGAGATAGGTGATGTCGCCGATCGTACGTCGCGACAGGGTCACCATGCGTTCTTCGGGCCCCTGGTCGGTCCGCACCAAATAAGGCACCGTGTCGCCGATCCGCATCCGGTTCAGAATCCGTCCGGCATCATCGGCGTTGCGGATCATCTCGCGCCCGAGCCCGACGATCACATCGCCGGGTCGAATCCCCGCTTGATCGGCGCCACTTCCCGACATCACCTCACGCACCACGACCTGATCGCGCTGATAGGCGTCGAGCACCACGCCATCGTACGGTCGCGGTCGATACATATCGAGAATCGACAGACCGGCGATCGCAAAGGCGCCAAGGCCAAAAGCGAGCAGAAACGGTGTGGCGTTGAAGCGCTTACTCATTGTCGAAGTGGCCACGGGGCTCTCTTGACCGCCGGTGACCGGGCCAAGGCTACCTCACGGTGACGGGAATGCGATCCACGACACCGTCGCGCGGTCATGAACACATACGACGCGCGGCCGAACGAGTTTGTCAAAGCCATGTATCGATCGACGCTACGTATCGATCGACGCTAGATCGATCGAGCCGACCGAACGCCTCAACCGACCAGGAGAAGATAGAGATCCATCACGTTGGTGCCTGTCGCACCGGTGACGATGAGGTCGTCGAGTCGGGCCAAGAGCGTGTAGGCATCATTGTCGACCAGAGTCGACTCGACGTCTCCCCCAATGGCCTGGACCCGTTGCACGGTCGTGCCGTCGACGAAGCCCCCGGCGGCGTCGGTCGGACCATCGATGCCATCGGTTCCGAGCGCCGCGACGACGACATCGGGCACCCCATCGAGCCCTTGAGCCGCGCCCAGAGCAACCTCTTGGTTGCGTCCACCACGTCCCGAGCCTCGCACGGTGACCGTCGTCTCGCCCGCCGCCACGACACAGGCAGGTGTCGCGACGGGGCGTCCCGTGGCGCGAATCTCCTTGGCGATCGCGGCCAGGACCGCGCCGACCTGACGCGCCTCGCCTTCGATCGACGTGCTGAGCACCAGGGTGTCGTAACCACGCTCACGAGCCTCGGCGAGCACCGCGTCGACGGCGATCCGGTTCGAGCCCACGACCCGCACCTGCACACTGTCGAAGCAGGCATCGTCCGGCTTGGGTGATTCGGCGACCTCGCCGCGACACCCACGCGTCACGACGTCACGGACCGGTTGGGGTAACTGATCGGCGATGCCCAAGCGTTCGATCACCGCCCGAGCATCGTCATAGGTGGTCGGATCGGGTGACAGCGGCCCCGAGGCGATGACATCGAGCCGGTCGCCGATGACATCGGACAGCACCAGCCCCAGCACCGGGGCAGGCGACGCCAGCCGCGCCAAACGGCCACCTTTGATGCGATCGAGGTGTTTACGTACCGTGTTGAGCTCGTCGATTCGCCCGCCGGCACGCAAGATTGCCGTCGTCGTGGCGCTTATATGATCGAGATCGAGACCTTCGAGCGGCGCCGTCACCAGCGCCGAGCCGCCACCGGAAATCAACACCAGCACCCGATCTTCGGCGTCGAGCCTCGCGAGCCGCTCTTCGATCGCCCGCCCTGCCTCGACACTGCCCGCGTCGGGCACCGGATGACCGGCGCCGACGATCGTCGAGGTGGCGAAGAGCGGATCGGCCGCGAGCTCGGCTGTCTCTGAGGCGGGTACGACCACGAGCCGACTCACGAGACGATCGCCGAGCTGCCGCATCGCTCCCCGGCTCATCGGCGCCGCCGCTTTGCCGATTGCGATCAGGTGGACCGGGGCATCATCGAACGGCGTCTCGGCGAGCGCGTCGACGACGAGTCGCTCGGCATCGATCGCGGCCAGGGCCGCCTCGAAGCAGCGACGCGCGTCGGCACGCCGGGCGTCGGCACGCCGAGCGTCGCTCAACCGCGCGCTCGATAGGCGTCGGTGTCGTAGACCTCGGGATTGAGCACGTTGGGCGCCGGCTCGCCACGGAGAAAGGCGACCGTGTTGACCGCCGCCATGGTCGCCATCTTGGCCCGCGTATCGATGCTGGCGCTGGCGATATGAGGCAACAGCACGGCGTTGTCGAGCTCGGCGAGACCGGGTGCCATCGCTGGCTCGTCCTCGTAGACGTCGAGCGCCGCGCCGGCGATCCAGCGCTCACGCAACGCCACCACCAGCGCCTTCTCGTCGACCACCGGTCCACGCGCGGCGTTGATCAAATAGGCCGTCGACTTCATCGCGCGCAGCTCGGCCTCGGAGATCATGTGATGGGTCTCGGCGTTGAGGGGCGGATGCAGGGTGACGAAATCGCTCTTCGCGATCAGCTCGTCGAGCTCGGCCCACTGCACCCGATCATCCTTGTCGATGCCCTCTTTGTTGTAGGGATCGTGCGCCAGGATGTCCATCTCGAAACCCACCGCGCGTTGCGCCACGCCCTCGCCGATCCGGCCATAGCCGACGATCCCGAGCACTTTGCGTTGGCCACTACCGCCCGGGCTGAGATCGCCACCGACCAGGAGATTCGGTCCCCAGATCTTGTATCGACCGTCGACCATGTAGTTGTGCGCCTCGGGGATCCGCCGCGCCACCGCGAGAATCATCGCCCAGGTGAAATCGGCGGTGGTGTCGGTCAACACCCCCGGCGTGTTGGTCACCGGCACACCGAGCTCGGTGGCCACCGGCACATCGATGTTGTTGTAGCCCACCGCCATGTTGGCGACGCCACGCAGACGCGACCCGCCAGCGGCGAAAAACTCACGATCGACCTTCTCGGACAGCAAGGCGAGCACGGCGTCGGCGTCGGCGACCGCGGCGAGCAAGGCGCCGCGATCGACACCCGACTCCTCGTCGGTCTGCAAGACGGTCACACGCGCGCCGGTCTGGCGCAAAATTTCGAGCCCCGGCTCGGGGATCCGACGGGTAACGACAATGTGATGTTGACTCATCTCCATTAACCCCACAGCTTCTCTTCGTCGAGAAAGGCGCGAAAACCGTCGCGATCGTCGACGGCTTTCGCCATCCGCGCCACGCCCTCTTGCAGCTTCTCGAGCGACGCGGCGATCGAAATCCGCAAATAGTGCTGACCTTCGGCACCGATCGAGCCAAAGGAGTTGCGATCCATGGTGGCGACGCCGTAGCGGTAGAGCAAGAACATCTGCAGCATCCCGGCCGGGGTGGTGCGGGCTCGAATGCGCGCCGGCATGCGCTCGTAGGCGTCGAGCACCCCCAAACGATCACAGGCTCCAGCAACGTTCGGGAAGACGTAAAAGGCACCCGACGGACGCTGACAGCGAATGCCGACGATCGCCTCGAGCGCCGGCACGATCCAATCGCGACGCCGCTCGAACGCCGACACCATCTCGGCGATCGACGCCTCCGACGCCGGATCGTCGTAGGCCGCCTGGGCGGCACGCTGCACGAACGGCGCGACACACGACACGATGTTGATGTTGAGCTGTTTGAACGCCGCCGCTTCCTCGGCGGTCGGCAACAACGACCAGCCGAGTCGCCAGCCGGTCATCGAAAAGCTCTTCGAGCACCCCGAGGCGACGATGGTGCGCTCGGCCATACCCGGCTGGCTCGCCAGGCTGTGGTGCTCTTCGCCGTCGAACAAGATGTGCTCGTAAATCTCGTCGGAGTAGATCCGCACGTCCGAGCCACAGCGATCCCGGATCACACCAGCGATCCCGGTCAGATCCTCCTTGGACAACACGCCGCCAGTGGGATTCGACGGCGAGCACAGGATGATCAGCTTGGTGCGATCGGTGATCAACTCCTCGAGATCGCTCGGCGCGAAGGCGAAGCCACGATCCTCGGACACGGTGAGCGGCACCGGCTTGGCCCCGGCGAAGGTGATCCACGACTCGTAGATCGGAAAACCCGGGCTCGGGTAGATCACCTCGTCACCCGGATCGACATAGGTCTGCAACGTGTACCCGATCGGCGGCTTGCCACCCGGCGTCACCACCACCCGCGATGCATCGGCCTCGATGCCACGCGTGTCACGGATGTGGCGGGCGATCGTCTCACGCAACGGCGCCAAACCGGCCGGATCACAATAATGCGTATCTCCGGCTTCGATGGCGGCGATACCGGCCTGGTTGATGTGGTCCGGGCTATCGAAATCGGGCTCGCCTAGATTGAATCGGATGACATCGATGCCACGCTCGACACAGCGCGCGATGTCTTCACCCAATTTGAAGGCGTTCTCGGTTCCCAAGGCGGCCATACGGCTGGCGAAAAGGGCCATGGTCGATCGTCTCCTCGAATGTTGACGATAAAGAGGGCAAAGCGAGGGGGGAAACCGGAACGCCTCCACGAGTCGATTCGTGGCGTGGCCTGGCGATCACACGCATCGAGGCGGGTCACCTGGACCGTTGGCGTGGCCGTGCGAGGGAACCGACCGAAGTCGATTCGTGCCCTCCCACAACGGCTCGCTTGACGAAGCTGGACGGATTCTAGGAGTGGGGTGGACGACGGGTCAAGCGTCGCTCCACGGCTGTGGACGGCGAATCCAAAAGCCCTGGGCGTAGTCGACCCCGAGCGCGGCGAGCTCCTCGAGCGCGGTCTCGGTTTCGACATATTCGGCGATGGTCGCGAGCTCGAGAGACGCGCCGACTTGGTGGATCGCGGTGATGATCGCGCGATGCACCGGATCGTCGGCCATGCCGACCACGAAGGAGCCATCGATCTTGATGAAGTCGACGTCGAGGTTCTTCAAATACGCGAACGACGAGAGACCGCTACCGAAATCGTCGAGCACGAAGCGACAGCCTCGCGCTTTGAGCACGCTGATGAAGCGGCGTGCCCGCTGCAGATTCGACACCGCGGCGGTTTCGGTGATCTCGAAACACAGCCGTTGCGGTCGAACCTCGGGATGCTCGTCGAGGTAGCTCGACACATCGTCGAGAAAGCTCGCTTCGCCCACCGAACGACCGGAGAGATTCACCGCCACCGCGTAGGTGGCGTCGGGCTCTTTGGTCATCTGGTCGAGCACCGCGCGCACCACCCAACGGTCGATCGACGAAATCAAGCGAAATCGCTCGGCGGCCTGGATAAAGGCACCCGGCGTGACGATCTCGCCATCGCGATCGACCATCCGCAGCAAGACTTCGTAGAGCGGCGCGTTCTCGGGCGACGGATCGTCGGTGGGTACGATCGGCTGACGATAGAGCCGAAAGCCACCCTTCTTGAGCGCCCGGTGAATCCGCGACAGCCAGCGCATATCGCCGAAATGATCGGCGAGCTTGATGTCGCGTGACGATTGCGGATCGAAGCGATGCACCGCCTGGGTTTCGTCACGCGCCATCGTGGTCGCGGCATCGGCGGCGGCGAGCAGCCGTTGGAGATCGACCGTCGTGGCGTCGATCGGCACCAGACCGATGGTGGCGCCGATCTCGAAGGTCTCGTGCTGCCAGACGAAGCGGAAGTCGGCGATCGCCTGACGCAATCGTTGCGCGATCGATTCGATCTCACCGGGTCGGCAACCATCGAGCAAGATCGCGAAACGCACCTCGGACAATCGCGCCAAGACATCGCGATCACCGAGCGCCTGGGAGACCGACGCGATCAGCTGACGCAGCATCTCGTCGCCCGCCACCTGACCAAAGGTGTCGCTGATCGCCTCGAAATCGTCGAGATCGATATAGCCGAACGCGTGAGTCGTGCCGGCCGCCAGGCTCTTCACCGCGTTGTCGAGATGCCCTTCGAAGGCTCGTCGGTTGAGCAACCCGGTCACCGGATCGTGAAAGGTCAGGTATTGATGCTCACGCCGAAGCGCATGGAGCTCGGTGACGTCCTCGACCAACAACCACGCACCGTCGACCACGCCTCCGGGCCCACCGATCGGCATCGCCCGCTCGCACACCGGCAAGCTCACGCCATCGGGTCGCAGCAAGAGTCGAATCTCCGAACGCTCGGTGGGCACGGTCTCGCGCAACGCCCGGTCGGCCAACGAGCGCAACCGACCCCGACCCTCTCCGGCCATCAAGCGGTACACGTCATCGAGCGCGCGACCGATCAACGTCGAGCGACGCGCACCGAGAATCTCCTCGGCGGCGCCATTCAGATCGACGATCCGACAACCGACGTCGAGCTGCACGACACCGATGCTCAGACCGGCGAGCAAGGCGCGCACCTCACCCCCGGGAGCCACGGTGGAGTCGATGAGAGGGTTGACCAGCATCTAAAACCATTTACAGGCCGACCGTTCGGTCGGCAATCCGGACCTAGATCGGCGCCGGGTGAAAACGGAGAATACGCATATTACCAGAATCTCTGAGAATGGAAGCCCGACCGGGCCGTCGCTCAACGACCGAAACGGCGCTGCCGCAGGTCGTATGCACGCAAAGCACGCAAAAAATCGATCTCACGAAAAGCTGGCCAGTTGGCATCTGAGAAATAGAACTCTGAATAGGCACTTTGCCACAACAAAAACCCCGACATCCTGACCTCACCACTGGTACGCAAAATGAGATCGGGCTCGGGCTGCCCCGAGGTGTAGAGATAGGGCTCGATTGCATTGGCCTCGAGATTCTCGGCGATCTCCTCGGGACGACGCCCGTTGGCGATCTGGTCGCGTAGCCATTGACGCATCGCGTCGGTGATCTCTTCGCGCCCGCCGTACGCCATGGCGATATTGAGCGTGTAGCGATCGTAGTGGGCGGTCGCCGCCTCGAGTCGGGCGATTTCTTCCTGCAGGCTTTCGGGTAGGAGATCGAGTCGACCGATGTAGCGCACGCGGATCCGACGATCGTGCACCGTCTCGCCTTCGGTCATCTCGCGAGTCTTGGTCTCGAAGAGGCTCAACAGGCCTTCGACTTCGTCGGTGCTGCGCTGGAAGTTGTCGATCGAAAAGCACCATACCGTGACGACGCGAATATCGACCCGCGAACACCAATCGAGCACCTCGCGAAGTTTCTCGGCGCCCCGATGATGCCCTGAAATCGCACTCGGCAAACCCGTGGTGCGGGCGAAGCGACGATTCCCGTCCATGATCAAACCGATGTGTCGAGGCTTGCGCCAATTCTCGGCCTTGCCACGCAACCGTCGCAAATAGAAGACGTAGAACGGCTCTTTCAGCCAGTGCTTGACCATGCCAGCCAACGTGCCGGCGAGACTCGCGACATCGCGGATCCAGCTGAGATCGAATGCCGGCCTGGGAGCGGTGGTCGATAGATCGTCTCGTTGCATGGTTTCCTTCCGAGCCCCGCGCGACGTTGCGGAATACGTTGTCGTACGCTCCTTCGGGGCGTCCATAACAGCTTGCCTTGGAATCGTGCCGTCAATGAGGCGAAGTCGAGGCACGGTCGTGTGTCTTGCCGGCATGTGTCTTCCCGGCATCTGCCTTCCCCGGCTCGCCGTGCCGGCTCAGGATGGGAAACAGGTGACGGTGTGACAATACGTGAGAGTATCACCCGCCGCGATCCGCGGACCCGGCGTCACGGTAGGCGAATGCCGACCGCTACGTGTATCGTCAGACCGTCAACCCGACTCGACAGAACGGAGCAGAGCGTCGACCATGATCGATATCACCGCCATCGAAGCCGCCCGCGAACGGATCGCCGGGAAAACCGTGGTCACGCCAACGCTTTGGGTGCCCGAGCTCAGCCACCGAACCGGCTTCGAAGTCTATGTAAAATTCGAAACGATGCAACTGACGGGCTCGTTCAAGCTCCGCGGTGCGTTCAACAAATTGCTCACCCTCGGTGACGAAGCACGCGAGCACGGCGTCATCGCCGCGTCGGCCGGCAATCACGCTCAAGGGGTCGCCTACGCCGCCGGCCAGCTCGGTGTCCCGGCGACCATCGTCATGCCCGAGACCACGCCCCTGGTCAAGGTCGATCGCACCGAAGCGCTCGGCGCCCGCGCCGTGCTCGCCGGCGAAACCTTCGACGACGCCTACGACCGAGCGCGCCAGTTGGAAAAAGAACAGGGCGCGCTCTTCGTCCACCCCTTCGACGACGACGACGTCATCGCCGGTCAGGGCACCGCCGGTCTCGAGCTGCTCGACACCGTTCCCGATCTCGAAGCGGTCATCGTGCCGATCGGTGGCGGTGGCTTGATCAGCGGCGTTGCCAGCGCTCTGCGCGCCAAACGACCCGATATGCGGATCTACGGCGTGCAAAGCGAACGCGCGCCGGCGATGAAGCGAAGCTTCGACGCCGGCCAGGTCGTCCCGAGCGAAGGAACGATCTACTCGATCGCCGATGGTCTGGCGGTCAAGCGACCGGCCACGCGCACCCTGGACATCATCAAGCAAACGGTCGACGACATCATCTTGGTGAGCGAGACCGCGATCGAAGCCGCGGTGGTCGACATTCTCGACATCACCAAAACCCTCACCGAAGGCGCTGGCGCGGCCGGCGTCGCGGCGCTCGCCAACGACCGTCTCCGGCACGAGCTGCACGGCAAGAAAGTGGGAGTGGTGTTGTGCGGCGGCAACATCGATCTCAACCGTCTGGCGCTCTTGATCGATCGCGCATTGGTACAGCGGCAACGCCTGGTGCGGCTTCGTGCCACGGTCGACGATCGCCCCGGTTCCCTGGCCGGACTCCTGTCGTTGATCGCGCAGCAGGGTGGCAACGTCGTGGGTCTGGTGCACGATCGCGTCTTCGCCGCCGCTCCTTTTGGCCAGGCGGGTGTCGTGGTCACCCTCGAGGTGCGCAACCGCGCCCACATCGAAAGCGTCATCTCTTCGTTGCGCGCCGCCGACATCGCGGTGCACGAGCTCAATCCGGCTCAGGTGCCGCTCGGAGCCTGAATGGACGCTCGAACCTGATGTTTTTTCGTCTCCTATTGCTCTTCACGCTAGTGCCGCTGATCGAGCTGGCGGTCTTGGTATGGCTCGGTCAATGGGTCGGCCTGCTCCCCACCATCGCGCTGGTCTTCGTGACCGGTGTGCTCGGCGCCTATCTCGCCCGCCGTCAGGGCCTGATCACCTGGACACGGGTACGCGCCGCGATGGCACGGGGCGAGCTTCCGGGGGAAGCGCTGATCGATGCCTTGTTGATCCTGATCGCCGGCGCCGTCCTGCTCACCCCCGGGCTGATCACCGACAT
>JBCDBH010000126.1:0-14781 GCA_039184055.1 Acidobacteriota bacterium | reverse complement strand
CTCCGGGTCGCGTTTCGAGCCACCCGGTTGCACGATGGCACGCACTCCGACTTCGGCGAGCGTGTCGACGCCGTCACGAAAAGGGAAGAAGGCATCCGAGCCGGCCACCGTGCCGGCGAGGGGGAGCACCGCTTTGTGTGCCGCCAGGTGACAAGCGTCGACCCGGCTCATCTGCCCGGCGCCGATACCCACCGTCTGGACTTCGTTGGCGATGACGATCGCGTTCGACTTGACCGCCCGTGTCACCTTCCAGGCCAGCTCGAGCGCGGCGCGCTCCTCGGCGGTCGGCTTGCGCGCGGTGGGTGACGTCCAGGTCGTCGGGTCGTCGGCCTGATCATCCGGGCTCTGCGCCAGAAAACCACCGTCGATGGCGCGTAGTTCCATCGCGCCGATCACCGGGCGATAGGGCGGGCAGAGCAGAATGCGGCGGTTCTTCTTGGCGGCGAAATGGCTACGTGCGTCGTCGTCGACCTCCGGCGCCACCACCACCTCGACAAAGAGCTTCGCCATGGCCTCGGCAAAGGCGCCGTCCGCGGGACGGTTGATCGCGATGATCGAGCCGAACGCCGACACCGGATCACACGCCAAAGCCCGTTCGTAGGCTTCGGTCAGCGTCGTACCGGTACCGACTCCACACGGGTTGTTGTGCTTGACGATCACCACCGCCGGCTCTTCGAAAAGCGCCACCAGCCGTCGGGCCGCGTCGGCGTCGAGCAGGTTGTTCCACGACAGCTCTTTGCCCTGGAGCTGCTCCATACCTCCGAGCACGCCAGCGCCACCGCGCATGCGGTACACCGATGCTTTTTGATGAGGATTCTCACCGTAGCGGGGCACCATCTGCTGGGTCAGATCGAGCCACAGACGCCGTGGGAAATGGTGAGTCGGAGTCGTCGAGTCCTGTTGAAGCCAATCGGCGATCGCCGCGTCGTACGCCTGGGTGTGACGAAACGCCTTGATCGACAAGCCACGCCGGACCGCTTCGGGCACGTGGCGCTCACCGTCTTCGAGCGCCGCCAGCACCTGGGCGTAATCCTGTGGATCGACCACCACGGTCACGCTGTGGTGATTCTTCGCCGCGGCGCGAATCATCGTCGGCCCACCGATGTCGATCATCTCGATCACCTCGAGAGGCGTCTTGTCCGGATCGTCGGCCGTCGATTGAAAAGGGTAGAGGTTCACCACCACCAAATCGATCGGCGCGATGCCGTGATCCTGAAGCTCTGAGAGGTGTGCCGCGCGTCCACGATCGGCGAGGATGCCACCGTGGATCGCCGGGTGCAGCGTCTTGACACGACCACCCAGAATTTCCGGTGAACCGGTGACTTCCGATACCGGCACCACCGGAATGCCGCGTTCCTCGAGAAAGCGCCGCGTGCCACCGGTCGAGAGAATCTCGATTCCGAGATCCGCCAGCCCGCGAGCGAAAGCCTCCAAACCCGTCTTGTCGAAAACCGAAATCAGCGCGCGTTGCGTGGGAAGCATGAAGATCCCGTGGGGAGATATCAGGGTTGGCGCAAACGGATCGTCCGTGTTGTGCCGGCCTCGTCGGAGGTTGCGCCGCGGGGCAGGTGGATGACGTGCAAACCGCGCAATGGCAAACGTTTACGCGTATCGATCCCGCCAGCGCTCAGCCAAATATAGCGCAGCACCTCTGCGATGTCACTTATCGCATGGCCGAGCGACAGGGCCGCGATCCCATATGCCGTCGAGCGATCGTCGAATTGCGACACGCCGCTCGCGAAGCCGATTCGGCTGTATTCCGAGCCGATCGTCGCATAGAGCGACCGGCTACGCGCCATCGCCTCACGCACCACGGCGTCAAGCTCTCCCGACGACTGGATCGGTCGAAAGCCGTAGAACACCCGCCGCATACGAGGCTCGGCGGTGTCGAAATAACGTGCGAAATCGGCCGCGTAGCGTCGCTCGTTCGGGTCTCCCGAGCCTGTCGCCAGTGGATTGTTCGCCGCCGCCACCAAGTGCGCCACCACCCCCATGCGGTAGGCGATCTCATTGAACGGCCGATGCTGCTCGATCGCCAAGATCGCCGTCCGCACCGCGGTCAGGATCGTCTCGTCCAGCGAACCTCGACCATCGGCATACTTCACGCGCGAGGAGGCGTTCATCGAGAACGGCTGCGTCAAGCCGATGTCATACGACTCACGGTTGCGTCGCAGCTGCCGATAGAGATCGGGTGGCGCCAACCGCGCCGCCTCCCGACCGATCATCGTCTGACCTTCGGGCGTCCAAGCCTCGGCCACCGAAATGGGCCCCGACACCATCAGCAATACGAGAAAAAGGGGCCACGGGTGACGCACAAGATCTTGTGCAAACCTCATGGCCCCATTTTACGGTTTCAGCGGCGATGGGGAAGGGTTATTTGTTCGTTGTATCGATTTCGCGCCGTGCCTATTTCCCGGACAGAACCGCGTCACCCTCACTCGCCTGCATCATCGCGTCGCTGGCGAGAAAGGACCGAGCCTCGGTGTCGTCCTTCAAGTAAGCATCCCAGAATGCCAACGCGGTCGTCGCCGTCCACGCGACGATCTTCTTCGTATCGCCACTGCCCGCGCGCAGCGCTCGGCCCATCGGGTTGCCCTGGCCACCTCTTCTGCCCATTCGACTGCCCATGCGACGGTTGGGCCGTTCCAAAGCCGTGCCGGTAAACGACGAATGCGCCGCGCCCTCGATGAAGAGCAAATACTTGTCACCCGCGGGTGCCCGCTCATAGCCCTGCTTGCGCCACTCCGGATCTTGACCGCCGATCCCGGCATCCTCCGAGCCCGTTACAAAAAGCGTCGGGCCACCGAGATCCCGCCACGAGTCCTCGGTAAACCCGACGCCTTCACTGATTCCCTGTGGCGACAGCAGCACAAAGGCATCCGGCCGCGCATCGCCGAGCTCCAGCGCTTCGCCATCCACAAACGACTTCACGCCAGCAATCAGCTGACCCGTCAACGCGCCCGCCGAGTGTCCCGACATCCCGATCGACTCCACATCCAGCTTGCCGCGCAGCTCTTCGTGCCGCTCCATCAAAACCGGCAGAGCATCCAGAAGCGTCTTCACATCGGCCACCCGACGCTCCCGACCCTCAGGAGCCGCAACCATCCGCACCGCATCGATCAACAACCGCCGAGCCTCCCGCGCCCGTCCACGCCCACTCGACTCGCTCATACGCAGCTTCACCGAATCATCATGGGTCGGCGCCACAACCACATAGCCATGACTCGCCCAACGCTCCACCAATGGCTTACAGCAATCCCCCGAACCCCCAGCACCGTGCGAAAACACCACCACCGGAAACGGTCCACCGTCCTCCGGCACGTACACCTCGAGTGGCAAAGCCGACAACCCGTCGCGCGCCACCTCCGTACGCAGAACCTCCACCTCAAACGGCCCATCCTCCGCCCACCGAGCTTCCTCGGCCACGAGCGGAAATGCAGCAACGAGTGACACAGCGACAACCACAACAGCGACTCGAACCATCATGCAATACCTCCACCAGCCTAGAGACACCGTACCCCATCCCGGTTACACCCTTGACCTCCCCGTCCAGGCTTGGTAAAAATCGCCGTCTGCCGCGTTCCATGAGAACGGCAGCGTGCCCAGATAGCTCAGTTGGTAGAGCACCTGACTGAAAATCAGGGTGTCCGTGGTTCAAATCCGCGTCTGGGCACCATTTCTAAGCGTTTTCAAATCAAACAAAAGTAGTGGAATGAAGCTGGCGGTTGGCGTTCGTCTGCGCGCAGCGGTGACCCGTGCCCGCGACACATACGGTCAAGCGCTGTCGCGGCGGTCGAGGTCGAGGAGGTCGGGGTCGGTGCTCGCCATCAGATCCGCGAACGCCTTGGGGCCTTCGGCGAGCACGTGCTCGGCTTCTCCCGGTGTCAGGGGGATGAACCACACCAGCTCGACGGTTGCATCACGGCCATCGAGCTGTACGGGGCAGTCGTGGATGGTCTCCGGGTGGTACACCGGTGGATAAAGAAAGGCGTGCGTGGGGAAGGGTGATGGGTCGCCGAAGCTGGTGGCCAGATCGATGACGTCGCCGAAGTCGGCACTTTCGCCGTTTTGACGCACGGTGTCGCCGATGGAAAAGAGGAGCTGGAGCAGCGCTTCGGCGTCGTGCTCGTTCCAGGCGCAGAGGAGCAGCTCCTGACGCACCGGCTCGCCGTCCGGGGCCGCCAGTGGTGGATCGCACAGGCCGAGGGTGACCAGGGTGGTGGCACCGGTCGCGGGGACGTTGGCGAAGGTGGCGACGTGGAACGGCGCTCGGTCGCTCTCGGGGGCCCGTGCAAGGGTGAGCCGCACGGGAGACCCGAGAACGCTGGCGAGATGACTGCCGACCTGCCGGACTATGTCCACGATCTTGCTACTTCCACAGTTTTAGTGCCTTGAAGACCTTGATCGCACCGGCTCGACCGGCCGCCTGGGTGGGCTCGAAGGCGTGTGAGACGTTCTCACTCATCGTCATGTAGCGCAGGTTCGGCGCGTAGTTGCTGACGTCGATCATGTTCTTCCAGGTCACCTTGACCTTGGTGTTTTCGGCCGCCCACAAGAGGTATTTGTACGGGATCTCGTGGTCGAGGTCCCAAAGCGTGCGGTAGCGCGGCTTCTTCTTGCCGATCATCACCTTGGCGCTCCGGCTGTAGTACTTGCCGCTCGCCGCGCTGCGGATCTTACCTTTGTTGGCACCGGACTTGGCCGTCTGGCGTTTGAATACCTGGTCCTTGACGCTCGAGCGCCACCCTGGGCGTCTCTTGCCTTTGGCGACCAGGCACGAGCCTTTGACGTTCTTGGCCAGGGCCCGGTCGGCCGACACGTAGTAGCTGGTGGCGTGGTCGACACTCAGGTTGTGGACCGCGACCGGTTGCTCCAAGGTCGTGGTCGCGACGTCGGCGAGGGCGATCGGTCGACCGTCCGGATCGGTGAGCGCGAGACCGGTATGGAGCTGGTCGGCACGCATCCAGCCCATGGTGTGGACTCGCATCAGATGACTCGGTGTCGCCTCGATCACCGCGCCTGAAGCGGTGGTGATGCGCGTGACGTCGGTGGTTTCGCCGTCGAGGGTGGCGAGCACGGGATGCGCTCCCGAACGATCGGTGTCGTGACTCCAGCCGATGACCGTGTCACCGACCGCCAGCTGGTCGATCGCGATGCCGTCGCCGTCGACGCCGAGCACCTCGGTACCGCCGAGAAAGCTCGAGCAGACCGAACGCAAGCCCTTGGCGGCCCCGCTTTCGGCCGCTTCGGCGCCTTCGCCGATGGCCCGGGTGGCCGAGCGGCCGGCCCGACTGGCGAGTCGTCCGAGCGCGGCACCGGCGGCGCCGAACAAAAAGCCGAAGGCGGCACCTTCACCGGCCGAGATCAGGATGTCCTTGGCGCTGCCACCGCCCATGGCGGTGTAGGCGGCGTTCTCCCCCGCGCCCACGAGCACGGCGCCGGCGATCCCGGCGGCGACACCGGCGGTCGCCGCGACCTCGACGATGGCACCGCCAATGCCACCGATCACCGCGCCACCCAAGAGACCGGCGTAGGTCTTGCCACTCTTCCAGTCCCAATGAGCCGGGTTGTAGTCGTGATTGACCGCCGCCGCCCCCATATAGGCGCCGATCACCGCGCCGACGACGATGGCGGCGATCAAGAAGGCGAACTCACCGGTCGGATCGACCATGCTGACCGGGTTGTCGCTGCCGAGCACGTAAGGGTTGATGTATTGGTACATCGGGTCGGGGGTGACGAAGCGACCGACGTCGGCCTGGTAGTAGCGGCGGTCGAAGTCGTAGAGCCCCGTGTCGTAGTCGATCTCTTTGCCGCTGAACTTGGGACGGAAGTTGTCGGTTCCCTGGCTGTTGCCGATATCGACGGCACCGTAGGGCAGGTATTCGAGGTTGGCGGTCTCGCTACCGGTCGCGTCGGTGACCGAGACGGTACTGCCGACCATGTCCTGGACGAAGTAGGCGATACCCGGGGTCGGGTTGCCGGCGCCGTTGGCACCGGGTTGGAGCTCGGCGGCGGCCGGTACGCTGTAGAGAAAGAAGACGGCGAGCACCACCGGCACCATGCGAGCGAAGACCGGGTGCCGGCGTAGGCTGCCGACTCGCCACGGCACTCGATGTGTCGGGCGTCGTCGACCGACGGCCCACCAGCCGACGAAGAGCAGCAGCAAGGCGACGACGAGCTGCGGGCCGCCACGGGTGATCCAGTGGTGGAGCGCCGGGGTGCTGAGCAGCGCGGCAACCTGGTGACCGAGCGAGCGTAGCGGTGCGTAGGCGTAGAGCCTGGCGGCCATCTCGTGGTTGTGGTGAGCGAGGGCCACCGAGTCGTCGGCGAGCTCGTTGGTGATCGCCACCGCACGACCGAACAGACCGTCGATGTAGGTGGTGGCGACCCGCCTACCGTCTTCGTACTCGGCGACGTGGTAGTCCGAGGCGACGGCCCAATAGCGGGTCGTGGTGCCGATGGGCTGGTGGAGCAAGCGGTTGCCGGTGAAGTCGTAGAGCGCGTGACCGGCGCCGTCGGTCCCTTGACGCGTGGCGTCGGCGATCCGGCCCCAGGCGTCGTAGCCGAAGGTCAGGGCGCCACTACCGTCGTCGAAGGTGCGTAGCGTGCCGTTGTCGTTCCAGCTTGCCGAGGTGCCGGGGCCGAAGGCGGTGAAGAGATCGTTCGGCTCGGGGTAGGTGTAGGCGACACCGTTGTGCTCGGTGCGGTTGCCGACCTGGTCGTAGCCATAAGACTCCTCACCGAACACGCCCGTGGCGTCGGTGAGGAAGCCCATCTTGGCCGGGTCGTAGCCGTACGCTTCGGTGTACGACGGGCGGAGCAGATCCTCGACCTCGGTGACGAAGCTCAGCCGATTCCAGCTGATTCGGGCGTCGTAGAGCGTGGTGTCGGTGGTCGTCGAGCGCGAGGTGATGCGCTCCAGCTTGCCGGTTTCGACGTCTGGCGGGTAGTAGGTGTGTACCGTCTCGACACCGTTCTTGAACGTCTGGGTGGTCGGGACACCGTAGGGATCGTAGTCGGCGTAGCGCACATAGGTCTCGAAGGTACGACCGTCGAGCGCCAGGTCGAAGGTATCCGCCTGGCTGTCCTTGCCGTAGGCGACCCGCAGCACGGCGCCGTTCGGGTAGATCTGCTCCTCGAGCTGACCGAGCGGGTTGTAGGTCATGCCGTAGCTGTAGGTCGCGCCCGCGGCCTCGAGCCGTACCGTTTCCGTCTGACCCGCGGCGTCGTAGCCGAGGTGGAAGGTGACGTCGCCCACCAGGCTGTCGCTCATCACCACCTTGGTCAGCTCGCCCTTTCCGTTGAGGGTGTCGCCGTCGTAGGTATAGGTGTAGGTGAGATCGCTACCGCTCGCGGCGTTGCCGACGGCGGTGAGAATGCGGCCGAGGTTGTCGTAGGTATAGGTGAGCTCGTTACCGTCGGCGTCGATCTCACCGGTCATCCGTCCTCTGTCGTCGAAGTGGTAGTGCGTGGTGCCGCTGTCGGTGGTGGTATGACTGCGTAGCCGACCGACCGAGTCGTACGCGAAGAGCACCGTGCGGCGGGTCGGCAAGGTGCGGATCTCGACCAGCTCACCGGTCAGCGAGTAACGGTAGTAGTAGACCTCGCCGTTCGACATGGTGCGGCCGATCTCACGACCGAAGGCGTTGTACTGGCGAATATCGGTACGCGCGTCGGGGGTGTCCCAGGCGTCGGTCTGGTAGACCTTGAGCGTACCGAGCTGGTAGTCGAGCTTCTGGATCGTGCCGTCGGGCTGGGTGGTGGTCACCGGCCGGTTGTAGACGTCGTACCGCGTCTCGACCCACGAGGGCTGTTGGCTGGCGAAGTAGGGGATCGACTCGCCCTCGATTTCGCCGTTGGCGTTGAAGCGCACGCTATTCACCACGTCGGTGGCGTCGGTCTCGCCGCGCGTCTCGGTGCGGTACTCGCGGAACATGCCGTCGAGATAGCTCTTCTGCCAGTGCCAGTTCGCCGGGTCGTCGGCGCTCGTCCACGACGGTCGACTGCGTTGACGGGTGTAGTAGCCGTTGCTGTCTTGCCCCCACTCGGTGAGCGCCACGGTGACGGTCGTGCCCGACGGCGCCGGTGATTGAGTGGTGACCTCACGTCCCAGGGTGTCGATTTGCCAGCGCCAGATATTGTCGTTGGGGTCCGTGTGCTCGATCTCGCTGCCGAAGTACGGCTCGTGGGTATAGGTGTCGACGAGCACCAGACCGCTCGCAGTGGGTGGCGACGACATGGTGCGTACGAAGGTGTGGTAGGTGTCGTCGTAGGTGAAGGTCGTGGCGTTCCCCGCCGGGTCGATGCGGGACAGCATGTTGCCGTAGTCGTCGACGGTGGCGCCGGTGCTCAACCAGCTGTCGTGGGAGTCGTCCCAGATCGATTTGTCGGTCAGGTTCTTACGCGCGTCGTACGCCCAGCGCTCCCAGCGCACGTCGGTCGCTGGGTTCCAGGTCGGTGATTGGGTGGCGAGGAAGGTGTCGCAGGCCGCGCGGGTGCGGGTCACCTTTTGCTCGCTCAGGTAACCGAGCTGCCAACTCGTGGGGTCGTGCGCGTAGCGCATACAGGTGAAACGGTCGTCGTCGTTGCGCCCGGGCTGCCCGAGGTAGGCGATCAGCGCCACGCTGCCGTGGTCGTCGTAGGCGTATTGTGTTTCCAGGGTGTAGAGACGCGCACCACCGGAGCGCTCGTCGAACGACGCGTAGCGCTCGCTGACCGGAACGAATTGGTGGATGCCGAGGGCTTGGAGCGCGCTGGGCGCGACGTCGTCGAAGCCCATCTCGGTGCTACCGAGGATCACCTGGTTGTGGTTGTAAAAGGCGTTCTTGATCACCAGGCCATTGGCCGGCCAGGTCTGCTCGTAGGTCACCTCGGAGAAGCGACCGTCAGTCGGCTGGGTGAGACGGATGGTCGCGAATCCGAGCCAGCCGATCCCGCCCGCTCCCGCTCGTCCTTGACGGTAGAAGTAGTCGAAACGGTACTCGCTGCCACGACCGTCGGTGTTGACGTAGCTCGACACCACCGGCATCGGCGAGGTGACCTCACGGATCGGGTACACCGCGCTACGGCCACGCTCGTAGACCGCACTGTCGCTCATCGGCCGGTGGGTCACCCGGACCTCACCGTCGAGACCGTTGGTGGCTCGGGTGAGCAGGTCGGGCTGTCCGCTGTTGCTGAGTACCAGCGACAGTTCGACCGCGCCGCTGACCGCGCGTGGATCGAGCAGGTCTTGGCGGTTGTCGCCGTCGAGATCGAGCATCTGGAGACCGATCGTCTCGACCGGCAGCGAGCTTTCGAACGGCGTACCGGCCGTGAAGCGATCCCCCGTGCCGTAAAACGGCAGCAGCTGCAGCCGACTACCGCTCTCGATCACTTGCATCAGATCGCTTCGCGCGTCGCTATCGAGCTGGGCGCTCAAGATCGCGACGTTGCCGTCGGTTTTACCGAGCGTCGTCGAGCTGCCGTTGCGGAAGGTCGTACCGGTGGAGAAGAACGGGGTCGCCTCGGCGTCGGTCGATGACAGGTCGAGAAGCACCAGATCGGTCTTGCCGTCGCCGTTGACGTCACCCGCCGTCACCGTCAGCTCGGACGGTGCTCGCCCGGTCTGCACCACGGTGCCGCCATCGAAGGCGCGGCCGTTCGAGCGATAGAGCACGAAGACCAGGTTGTCGCTACTATCCGAGCGTGGCTGCACGATGTCGATTCGACCGTCGCCATTGAAATCGATGGGCAAGAAGCCGTGGTTCTCGGTCGACTGTGCGCTGCCGCTCGGCTGGGCGCCGCCGAAGCTACCGCCACCGGTCGCCGGGTAGACCCGAAACGCGACGGTGCCGCTCGACGCATAGACCTGCACCAGATCCTGGCGACCATCGGCGTCGACGTCGGCGGGGACGAAGGCGAGATGGTCGACCGGCTCGCCGGTGCGGGTGTTGACGTCGGATCCGAAGCTGCCGTCGCCGTCGGACAAGATGGCGCGCAGGTCGAGGGTCCCGCTTCGTTCGACCGGCATGACGACATCGCCGAGCCCATTGCCGTCGACGTCCATGCCGATCACCCCGAACCCACCGACCTCGACGCCGATGTTCTGATCGCTACCGCTGCCCAGGCTGGTGCCGTTCGACAAGAAGGTCTCGAGGTGAAGCGTGCCGCTGTCGCTCCACGCTTGGACGACGTCGGTGCGGGCGTCACCATTGGCGTCCATGGGCAATATGCCGATCGTTTGGCTCACCGCGACACCGGTGCCACGGCCCGGGCCGTTGCTGAATCCACGTGCCGGGTCGGACATGTCGAATCGTGTCGGCGGGAGGCAGGTGGCATCCGTCGGCGTCTCGGTGGTGCAGTCGCGGATCGAACGCAGCCGGCTGCGACCGGTGTTGGCGCCGTAGTCGTAGTCGAGGCTGTAGCTCTTGACGAGCTGTTCACCGACCCGGGTCTCGATCCGGGTCAGCCGGTCGAGGGTCTGGTAGCCGCTACCGCCCACATAGCCGCTGATGCGGTCGCTGCGTCGCTGGTAGACGAAACGCACCGAGCGCTGTGGCTGGAGACCGGTACGCTCGTTGCCGGTGTAGGCGATGGCGCTCGGCTTGTAGGTGCCGAACGTGGTGTCGTTGTCGTAGCTGATCTCGGTGTAATTGCCGTTGAGATCGGTGTAGCGATCGAGGCTCCACACCCGCACGGCGCCGTCGCTACGACCGGTGGCGAGCACCCGTGAGCCGGTGGCGCCGGTGGTTTCGCCGAAGCTCAGCGTCGCACCGTCCTTGTTCTGAGCGCTGAACCAGCACGGGCCGACGCCACAGGTGCCGTGCGACACGATGCGGGTCCAGTTGTCGCGGCGGGTGCGGTACTCGGTGCCGTCACGGCCGTAGTCACCGTCGACGGCGAGCAGCGGCTGGCCGTCGAGACAGAAGCGGTCGAGATCGCTGAAGCTCACCGCGGCGGTGAAGCCATTCACCGCGTCGGTGGCGTTGCAGCGCGAGATGTTGCTCACGCCGTTGAGCGCCCAGCCCATTCCGAGCATGCCGTTGTCGCGATGGCTGCTGTAGGTCAGGCCGAGCTTCGGTGCGACACCGTTGGTACCCGGCGGGACCTCGAGAGCGATTTGGTAGGTGGCGGCGCCATTGCCATCGACACTGAAGGTGCCTTCGAGCGTGCCGATCGCGGTGTCGGCGGGCACCAGACCGGGTGGCGTCGCGGCATGGCTCGGCCTGGCGAGCAGCAGCGAAACGAGAGCTCCGACGAACAAGATGATGGGCACGACACCCACCGTCCGCGCGAAGCGACGACGGGTATGAGACGGGTGGTGTGTTGCTCGGCGCATCGGAGCTCTCCTCGTTGATGACAATCGTCGTGGCGTGGTGTCGTCGTGTTTTGGTGTCGTCGTGTCGTGGTGGAGTGGTCTCAGCTTTGCTGGGGCTGCAGCACGGTGGTGAACACGGTCACCTCACCACGCCCGTGGTACGTGGTGTCGACCACCCAGGTGCCGGGGGTCGGATCGGGGATCGAGAAGGTCACGAAGCCCGGGCCGATGTAGACCGGCTCGCCGTGCCAGACCTCGCCACCGGGCTCGGTGAGGACGACGCTGACCGTGCGCATCCGGCTGGCGCTGTTGCCGTCGGCGTAGCTGACACGCGGGTCTTCCCAGTACACCGTCACGGTGCCGGCATCGATGCCGTCAGCGAAGCGACCGGTGACGCCGAACGCCTTGTCGTTGCCGAGCGTGCGCGTGCCCTGACCGAGAATCTGCGCGATCCCGAGGGTTTCGATGAGGTTGATCAGGTCGACGAAGAGCGCCGACGCGTCGTCAGCGAGGTGGAAGGTACCGCCGGTCTGAGCGGCGATCTGCTGCAGGGTCTGGACCTGTCCCTGGTTGTGGTAGCCGACCGTGTGAATCGGATAGTCGTCGGGCAGCACCCGTAACGGATCGACACCCACGGTCCACGGGCTGCCGGCGATCATCACCATGGCGCGCGGGTCGCCGAGGCGTCGGAGCAGGCTCTTGCCGGCGAGGATGGCGGCCGACATGTCGCTATCCTCGCCACGTTCGGCGAGCCCCTCGACGGCGAAGCAGGCGTCGTCGATCACCTCGCGTGAGTCGTAGATCTCGAGACCGGAGAGCGGGAACGTGCTGTGGGTGAGGGCGGCATAGCTCACCACCGCGAACCGCTGGCCGAGCTGGAAGACGTTGAGGAATCCGAGCAAGGCCGGCTTGGCCGTGGTCAGGTGCATCTGCTCGGTGACGTCGATCAGGATGACGAGCTTGTGATTGTCTGGAGTGCTCATGTTGTTTCTCCTGGTTCAGCGGACGGTGAGAGTGACGTGCTTGGTGCGCATGAACTCGCCACCACGTGGGTGACGACCCTGAGCCTGGACGCGGAGGGTGTATTCGCCGGGCTTGTCGGTCGCGACCTCGACCACACGCTGTGTGGCGGACCGCCGGTCGACCTTGGCGCGCGCGGTGTAGCGCGGCATGATGTCGACGTAGGGCAGCTTCTGACGCCGGAGCGCGGTGAGCCGGGCGAACGGGTTGGGGGCGACGTCGTCGTCGAGCTCGATCGTTTCGAGCTCGACGGCATGACGCGCCAGCGCTTCGGCGGTGCTGACCGCCGGTGCCTCGACCGTCGCCTGGAGCTTGACGTCCTCGAGCGGCTCGCCTTCGAACGTCACCCGCGCCGGTATCGCGACGGGATGTCCGGCGGCGAGCGTGTGGCGTGGTGCGTCGAGCTCGAGGGCGAGGACGAGATCCGGGTCGAGCGCGCCGACCGTGATGTTGGCGACGTTCGAGCCACGGTAGAAGCAATCGAACTGCCAGGTGCCACCGATCGGCTGATCGAGCGTGTAGACCACAAAACCGTAGTCACGGTCGGTGATCGGCGGGTGAGCGACCTTGAAATTCGGGTCGAGGATGCGCACGCTCACGCCCTCGCCGGTACCCGTGGGGTCGAAGGGGATCGACGGATCGGCCCAATTGACCCCGACCGATGCGCTGTCGAGACCGTCGGAGAGCTTGACCGGAACGCGCAGCGAGCCACCGTTGTCGACCGTCTTGAAGGCGTTGTTGACGATCTGGCCGACCTGGCCGTACTCGAGGATGTCGAAGTAGATCGACGCCAGCCCGATCTCGTCGGGAGAGAAGAAGTACTGACCTTGCGTCTCGTTGGCGATCTGCCGGAGCAGGTCGAGCTGACCGTTGTTACCGAGCGCGATGGTGTAGGTCCGGATGTCCTTGTCGAGAACGTCGAGCGGATCCGGGCCCACGTTCCAGTAGCCGTCCGAAAGCAAGACCGTGCCCCGGGGCTCCTGCTTGGGTTGGAGCAGATTGTTGGCGGCGATCAGCGCGTCACCGATATTGGTCGTGTTGCCCGATCGAATCGCCTGGATCGCGGCCGAGGCCTCTTCCATCACCTGCGGGCTCGAGTAGACCGCGAGCGTGGCGCTGGTCGGGTAGGTGCGATGGATGGTGGTCTCGAACGAGATCACCGCGAACTCGTCGTTGGGTTGGAACATATTGATGAAGGTGTCGGCGTCCGACTTGGCGGGCTCCAGATAGCCGGAACTCTTCATGCTGCCGGAGCTGTCGATCAGGGTCACGATCTTGGCGTTGTTGGCCATGGTCTTCTCCTTGGTTCTCGGGTCGTAGTGGTGAGTGGTCAACTCGGAGTGCAGGCGCTCATCGCCAACGGATAGGACTGCTCACCCTGGCCTGGTGCGGGATAGAGGATCGAAGCGTTACCGGTCGCGGCGTCACCACCCCAGATGTTGCCGGCGGTGGTCGCGGTGCCGTCATCGACCAGGGTGACGGCCTGATCGCTCGCCAGGGTGCAGCCACAGGTGGAGGCGAAGCCACAGATGAAGCTGGCGAGCAGGCCGATCAGGTCGGTGCCGTCATAGGTCGTGCTCTCATAGTCGGTCGACCCGGCCACCGAATCGGCGAGCAGCGTCAGCACCGCACCGGGCGCGAACGTGCTCACCGTCGAGCCGAAATCAGCCGCCGTCGTGTTGCCGGGCAACAGCCCGACCACCAGATCAGAGGTGATCGGGACATCCTCGGTGGTGGTGTAGAAGAGAGCCCCCTGTCCCTTCGAATCGATGAGGATCTGGCGCGCCGCCAGACCGATGTCCTGGAGCCGCTTGAGGACGTAATACATGAACGTCGGGCCGAGCGGCTCGACCGGAAAGATCCAGCGATTCGCCTCGTCGCCTTCCGCCCACGCATAGGCGAACGCGAGATGCTCGTGGCGGTAGAACAGAACGGCGCTCTTTGCCGGATCGGCATCCGCCTTGGATGGCCGCTCGGCGAGAGTCGTCTCGACCCTTCGCGTCACCTCGTCCGGCAGCTCGTCGATATGCATCGTGCGATCTCCTTCTTCCCGCCCCGCGCCGTGGTGGCCTACGCGGCGAGTCCATTTGATGACTCGGTACTCGAAAGTAGTGGTGCAACGACCGCTATGGCTATCCCACCCCCGCTCGGCGACGTGCCACGATGGGGGTGACACGTTCTGGAACGTCTGAAGAAGGTGACGCCGATGTCGAGACGGAATCAAAAGCTGATGGAGCGGTTCGACGAGCTTTGTGAAGATCTTGGTGGCTACGTCGTTGCCGAGATGGAGCGAGAGCTGTTGAAACCGTACGATTCAGGCTTTCTCACCAGGCGTCTGAACGCCGGGTGGCGTGACGGGAAGGAGCACGCGACGGCCGAGATCGCGAGGTGGGAACGGGTCTATTTCGAGGCGCTGCAGCTTCAGGCGAAGCTCGAGGAACCTTTGGAGGGCGTGCTCGCGGTGT